>JBDTVU010000202.1:0-5132 GCA_040007035.1 Betaproteobacteria bacterium
CCAGACGTCGGGGCCGTAGACCTTGGTCGACTTCTCGCCGGCGTAGATCTCCATCCAGTGGATCTTGCGCTTGCCGCCGTAGGCCTTCGCCACCGCGGCGTCGACCACCTTCAGCATCACCGGCGTGATGTCGAGCCCCGTGCCGTCGCCCTCGATGTAGGGGATGATCGGGTTGTCGGGGACGGTAAGGCTGAAATCCTTGTTGACGGTGATCTTCTGGCCGCCGGCGGGGACCTTGACGTGCTGATACATGGGTTCTCCTTGGGGTCGCCGATACGCCGGGCGCCGTTCGGGCGCAGGCTGCGGCGGGGGATGGCGATGGACGCGAGGCAGGTCGACGATGCGGCTGATGCAAACCTGTAATTCTCCCCGATTTCGATGAATCCCGCCACGCCGCGGCCGCGCCGCACCCCGTCTGCCGCACCGGCGCACGCGCCCCGCGTGATCGTCCTGAACAAGCCGTTCGGCGTCCTCTGCCAATTCACCGGCGGCGGCGCGCGGCCGACGCTGGCCGATTTCGTCGCCGTTCCGGGCGTCTACGCCGCCGGCCGGCTCGACGTCGACAGCGAGGGCCTGGTCGTGCTGACCGCCGACGGGGCGCTGCAGGCGCGGATCGCGCATCCGCGGCACAAGCTCCCGAAGACCTACTGGGCGCAGGTCGAGGGCGAGCCCGGGCCCGGCCAGCTCGCGCGCCTCGCCGCCGGCGTCGACCTCGGCGACTTCACGACGGTGCCGGCGACCGTGCGCCTGATCGCCGAGCCGCCCGGACTTTGGCCGCGCGACCCGCCGATCCGCTGGCGCAAGGCAAAGCCGACGGCCTGGCTCGAACTCACGCTGACCGAGGGCCGGAACCGGCAGGTCCGGCGGATGACCGCCGCCGTGGGACTGCCGACGCTGCGCCTGGTCCGCTGGGCCGTCGGGCCGTGGACGCTGGCCGGCCTCGCGCCGGGCGCCTGGCGCGCCGGGGACGCCGAGGCGCGCGTGCTATCATCGCCGCCGATTCGATGAGCCCCTTTTTCGGCGGTTGCGACCGCCCCGGCCCCTTGCGCCGCCGCTTCCCGTTGCCCGTCCTCCCCGCCTCCGCCGCCGTGTCCGCGCGATGATCCGCCGCCTGCTCGCCCGCCTTCTGCCGCGCTCGGGCAAGCCCGGCCAGGAGCCGCGCGTCTACGGCCCGGGCGACCACCCGATCCGCCGCAACCAGCTTTCCGGGGGTGCGCTGCAGGTGATCCGCAAGCTGCAGGAAGGCGGGTTCAAGGCGTTCGTCGTCGGCGGCGCCGTCCGCGACCTGCTGCTCGGCTTCGAGCCGAAGGATTTCGACGTCGCCACTGACGCCACGCCCGAGCAGGTTAAACCGCTGTTCCGGCGCGCTTTCATCATCGGCCGCCGCTTCCGGCTCGTCCACGTCCACGCCGGCCCCGAGCCGATCGAGGTGTCGACGTTCCGCGCCGCGCAGACCGGCGACGACGCGACCGACGAGCACGGCCGGCTGCTGTCCGACAACGTCTACGGCTCGCAGGCCGAGGATGCCGCACGCCGCGATTTCACGATCAACGCGCTGTATTTCGACCCTTCGACCGAAGAAGTGTGGGATTACGTCGGCGGCGTCGCCGACATCCGCGCCCGCCGGCTGCGCCTCATCGGCCCGCCGACGACGCGCTACCGCGAGGACCCGGTGCGGATGCTGCGCGCGGTACGGCTGGCGGCGAAGCTCGGCGTCGCGATCGAGCCGAAGACCGCGGCGCCGATCCAGAAGCTCGCCGGGCTGATGCAGAACGTCCCGCCGGCGCGGCTGTTCGACGAGATGCAGAAGCTGCTGCTCTCGGGGCACGCGACCGAGACGCTCCGGAGCCTGCGCGCGCACGGGCTGTCGCACGGCCTCCTGCCGCTGCTCGACGTGATCCTCGAGCAGCCGCTCGGCCAGCGCTTCATCGAGCTGGCACTCGCCAACACCGACGAGCGGGTCAAGGACGACCGCGGCGTTTCGCCCGGCTTCCTGTTCGCGACGCTGCTGTGGCACGAGGTGCTGGCGACGTGGAAGGCCGGCGCCGCAAAGGGCGAGCGGTCGATGCCGGCGCTGTTCGACGCGATGGACACGGTGCTCGACCGGCAGGCGAAGCAGATCGCGATCCCGCGCCGGTTCGAGGCGACGATCAAGGAGATCTGGTCGCTGCAACCGCGGTTCGAGCAACGGTCGGGCCAGCGGCCGCACCGGCTGCTCGAGCATCCCCGCTTCCGTGCCGGCTGGGACTTCCTCGACCTGCGCTGCAAGAGCGGCGAGTTCGAGGGCGAAGCAGCCGGCCTCGCCGACTGGTGGAGCCGCTTCGCCGACGCCGGCCCCGACGCGCGCGAGGCGATGCTGAAGCCGGATGAAGGCCCGAAGAAGCGCCGCCGTTCGCGCGGCCGCGGGCGCAAGCACCAGGACGACGGCGCCGGCGGCGGGCCGCCGGCCGCCGAGCCGACGGCGGAGTGAGCGCCAGCCTCGCGTTCGTCGGGCTGGGCAGCAACCTTGCCCACCCGCGCCGGCAGCTCGCGCGCGCGACGCGGGCGCTTTCCCGGACCGCCGGCATCCGCGTCGTCGCGGTCTCGCCGAACTACGTCAGCGCGCCGGTCGGCTGCGTGGCGCCGCAGCCCGATTACGTGAACGGCGTCGCGGCGCTGTCGACCACGCTCGGCGCCCGCGCGCTGCTCGCCGCGCTGCACCGGATCGAGCGGAGGCAGCACCGTCGCCGCGCCGAAGAGCCGAACCGCAACGCGCCGCGGACGCTCGACCTCGATTTGCTACTATTCGGGCGCCGCAGGCTCCGGCTCCCGGGACTCACGGTGCCGCATCCGCGAATGCACGAGCGCGCTTTCGTCCTGCGCCCGCTCGCCGACGTCGCGGCAACGGCGACGATCCCCGGCCGCGGGCTCGCGCGGCGCCACCTTGCCGCGGTGCGCGCGCAGCGCGTCACCCGCACCCGCTCCCATCACCACCCCGGCCCTTAGGATCGAGCTTCGCCGATGGACCTCGACAAGTGCCGCTACATCGTCGTCGAAGGGCCGATCGGCGCCGGCAAGACGAGCCTCGCCCGCGCGATCGCGCACCACGTCGACGGCGAGGAGCTGTTCGAGCGGCCGGAGGAGAACCCGTTCCTCGCCCGGTTCTACGAGGACATGGCGCGCTACGCGCTGCCGGCGCAGCTCACGTTCCTGTTCCAGCGCGTCGACCAGCTTCGCGGGCTCGCCCAGATCGACCTGTTCCGCCGCGTGACGGTCGGCGATTTCCTGCTCGACAAGGATCCGCTGTTCGCGCGGCTGAACCTCGGCGACGCCGAGTACCGGCTGTACGAGAAGGTGTACGGGCAACTGAAGCTCGAAGTGCCGGTGCCGGACCTCGTCGTCTACCTGCAGGCGCCGGTCGACACGCTGATCGAGCGCGTGCACCGGCGCGGCGTCGACTACGAGCGGGCGATCTCCGAGCACTACCTCGCGCGCCTCGCCGACGCGTACAGCCGCTACTTCTACCAGTACGACGCGGCGCCGCTCCTGATCGTCAACAGCGAGCGGCTCAACTTCGTCGACGACCCCGCCCACCTCGACCTGCTGCTGGCGCGCGTCGCCTCGATGCGTGGCCGGCGCGAGTTCTTCAACCTCGCCTCCTGACCGCACCCGGCCCATGAGCGCCCAGTCCACGCCCGCCGCCTCCGCCGCCGGCCGCCCCGCGCGGCTCACCGTGCCCGCGCTCGCGCAGATGGCCGCCGACGGGCAGAAGATCGCGATGCTGACCGCGTACGACGCCAGCTTCGCCGGGCTCGCCGAGCGCGCCGGCGTCGACGTGCTGCTCGTCGGCGATTCGCTCGGAATGGTGATTCAGGGCCACGCGTCGACGCTGCCGGTCAGTCTCGACGACGTGCTGTACCACACACGCTGCGTCGCCGCCGGTTGCGCGCGTCCGCTCGTGATCGCCGACCTCCCGTTCGGCAGCTATCAGGCAAGCCCGGAAGCGGCCTACGGCGCGTCCGCGGCGGCGCTCAAGGCCGGCGCACAGATGGTCAAGCTCGAGGGCGGGGCGTGGCTCGCGCCGACCGTCGCCTTCCTGACGACGCGCGGCATTCCGGTCTGCGGCCACGTCGGGCTGCAGCCGCAGTCGGTCAACGCGCTGGGCGGCTATCGCGTCCAGGGCAGGACGCCCGATGCCGCCGAGGCGCTCGTCGCCGATGCGCGCGCGCTGGTCGCGTCGGGTGCCACGCTACTGGTCGTCGAATGCGTGCCGCGCGCGCTGGGTGCCGCGCTGACGGCTGCCGCCGCCGCACCGGTCATCGGCATCGGCGCGGGTCCGGACTGTTCCGGGCAGGTGCTGGTAATCTACGACGCGCTCGGGATCCAGCCGGGACGGCCGGCGCGCTTCGTCCGCAATTTCATGGCTGGCAGCGACGGCATCGAGGCAGCACTCGCGGCCTACGTCGCCGCCGTGAAGGACGGCACGTTCCCGGCCGCCGAGCACTGTTTCTGAACCACCCGCCCGCGCACCGACCGCGTTCCCGCCACCTCTCCGCTGCCGCCCGACCTACCGTACGCCGAGGAACCGCATGGACATCGTCCACACCGCAGCCGACCTCTCCACGCGTCTCGCCAGCGCAGAGCGCGTTGCGTTCGTCCCGACGATGGGCAACCTGCACGCCGGCCACCTGTCGCTGTGCAAGATCGCCCGCCAGCACGGCGACGCCGTCGTCACCAGCATCTTCGTCAACCGGCTGCAGTTCGGGCCGAACGAGGACTTCGACCGCTACCCGCGGACGATGGACGCCGACCGCACCGGGCTCGAGCACGAGGGCGTCGACGTGCTGTTCGCGCCGTTCGAGCACGAGATGTACCCGACGCCGCAGGTGTACCGGGTGCAGCCGCCGCCGCTGTCCGAGGAGCTCGAGGGCGCGTCGCGGCCCGGCTTCTTCCACGGCGTGTGCACCGTCGTGCTCAAGCTCTTCAACCTCGTCCAGCCCGACGTCGCGGTGTTTGGCAAGAAGGACCGCCAGCAGTTGAAGATCGTCCGCGGCATGGTCCAGCAGTTCAACATGCCGATCCAGATCGTGCCGGCGGAAACGATCCGCGCCGACGACGGCCTCGCGCTGTCGTCGCGCAACAACTACCTCACC
>JBDTVU010000203.1:0-5012 GCA_040007035.1 Betaproteobacteria bacterium
ACGGAGGAGGCGTTTCTCGGCGACGACGTGCTGTTCGAGCACGCGGCCAACCTGATCCATGGGATGGCCGTGCTGCGCGCGCGCGAGCTGTCGACGCAGCCGCTGATGCTCACGGTGCTGGATCCCGCGGCCCCGCAGATCGTCGGTGGCACCGCAGCGACCGCCCGCGCCTGGGTTCGCAGCGGCGGCGACGCCGAGAACATCGATCTCGCGTCGCTGCGCCGCGACGGCAACACCGTCCAGGAAAGTTCCGCCGCGTACCGCGCATTGGAAGACGTCGAGCGTTCGGCGACATCGCGGACGCTGAAGAGCCTGCTCTTCGCCGACCTCGCCGGCTTTTCCCGACTGCCGGAACAGTACACGCCACGGTTCGTCGAGGTGTTCCTCGGCACTTGCCGGACGCTCCTCGATTCGCTGGAGCGGCCTGCCGTCGACGCCAACACCCGCGGAGACGGCCTGTTCGTCGTCTTCGAGCGGACCGGTGATGCGGCCGAATTCGCGGTCCGGCTGCAGCAGGCGATGCGCGCGATCGACTGGCGGGCGCTGGGACTCGCCGCCGACACCCGCGCGCGGATCGGCCTCCACACCGGCCCCGTCTTCCGTACGTTCGATCCGGTGATGGGCAAGGCGACGTTCTACGGCACCCACGTCAACCGGACGGCGCGCCTCGAGCCGATCGTGCAGCCCGGCCAGATCTTCGTCACCGAGGCGTTCGCCGCGTCGCTGGTCGCGGAAGGCGTCGATCGCTTCGGCTGCCACTACATCGGCGCGATGCCGCTCGCCAAGCACGCCGGCAAGGCGGGGCTGTATCGGCTGTCGTCGCCGGGCGAGGCCTGAGGTCCGGGCAGGTCGTCGCGGCGACGCCGATTGCGCCCGTGGCAGCGTCGCGGCATGATGGCCGCCACGCGCTGCACACGGGTGCGGGCATCGCCGGAGGAAGTGTGGAATCGTCGAGCGTCAAGCGGCGGCTGACGTGCATCCTGGCGGCGGATGCGGTCGGCTACAGCCAGCACACCAGCCTCGACGAGGAGGGGACGCTGCGCGTGCTGGCCGCGCACCGCGCCGTCATCGACGGGATCATCGCATTCCGCGACGGGCGGATCGTCAGCACCGCGGGCGACTCGGTGCTCGCCGAGTTCGCAAGCCCGGTCGAGGCCGTCCGCTGCGCGGTCGAGATGCAGGAGGCGCTGAAGACGCGTAACGACTCGCTTGCCGAGGGCCAGCGGCTGCAGTTCCGCGTCGGCGTCAACCTCGGCGACGTCGTGGTGAAAAACGGCGATCTGCTCGGCGACGGCGTCAACGTCGCGGCGCGGCTCGAGAGCATCGCCGAGCCGGGCGGAGTCTGCATCTCGTCGTCGGTCTTCGACCAGATCGCCGGCAAGCTCAACCTAGGCTTCCAGGACATCGGCGAGCAAAGCCTCAAGAACATCTCGCGGCCGATCCGCGCGTACCGGCTCGCCGGCACCGGCGCGCCGGCACCACTCATCGTTTCCGTGACGGCGAAGCGGCCCGACCGCCGCGGCATGTGGGCAGCGGCGACGCTGGCGCTCGCTGCGGTGCTGGGATTGGCAACGTGGAAGGCCGGATGGCTCGGCGGTGACGGGACACGCACAGTCACCGTCGCCGCGCCGGCGCCGGCCGTCGTCGACGACACCAAGGCAAGGGCGGCCGCCGACGAAGCGGCGGCGATGCGGGCGAAAATGGAAGCGGAAATGCAGCGCGCGCGCGGCGACGCCGAGGTGATGAAGCGCGCCGCCGAGACCGAACTCGCCCGGGCGCGTGCCGACGCCGACGCGAGCCGTGCCGCACGGATGAAGGCCGAGGCCGAGGTGACGACGACGCGCGCCCGGCAGGAGGCCGATGCCACCAAGTCGCGCGCGCAGGCCGAGGCCGACGCCACGACGGCACACGCCCGCCAGGAGGCCGACGCCACCAAGTCGCGCGCGCAGACGGAAGCGGACGCAATGAAACGCGACGCGGAGACCGAGGTGGCTAGGGCCGCTCAGGCGCGCAAGGACGCGGAGGCGGCGCGCGCCGCCGTACCGGTCGCGGCCACCGCGCCGGCCGCCAAAGCTGCGCCGGCCGCCGGCGCGAACGCATGGGACGGCATCTGGACGGTGACGCGGACGTGCGAGAAATTTCAGGAAGTCGAGGCGTTCATCGACGTATCGCTGATCGCCATCCGGGGCGGCGAGATGACATTCGAGCGCGGCCCGCGCGACAAGCCCGGGTTCGTGTCGCTGCGCGGGCAGGTGTCCGACAACGGGACGGTCGCGCTGACCGGCACGGCGATCTCGCGGGCGAGCAAGAGCTACGGACGCTCAGCGCCGGCGGCGTTGTCGGGCACGCTTGCCGGCGACTCTGGTGAGCTCAAGGGCGGCTGGGGCGGGCGACGCTGCACCTTTGCGTTCGCGCGCCAGTAGCGCGCAGACGGCGGGACGTCGCCCGGTCCTTCAGTCGAGGCAGTGAAATTCGAGGACTTCTGCGGGATCGTCCTGATGCGGATGGCCGAAGCTGCAGCGGCCACGGCCGCGCAGCGTCCATTCCTCGCGCCTCAGCATGATCTCGCCTTCGGTGCCAACGGTGACGTAGGTGCCGTTGGAACTGTGGTCGATCAGCACGAACTTGTCGCGCCGGCGCTCGATCCGCGCGTGCATCCGCGACGCGCCGCGGTCGGCGATGACGACGTCGTTCTGCGCGTCGCGGCCGAGCGTGAGCGTCATCGTCGACGCGCCGAGCTCGATCTCGCGCACGCCGTGGACGAGCTTCAACCGCTGCGGGCGCGCGACCAGCCGCGGCGACAGCGCCGTCAATTCTTCGCCGGCGTCCTGCCACAGCAGCTCGAAGATGCCGATGTCCTTCTGCTTGCCCTTGACCGTCAGCGAGTCGAGGTCGCGCGTCGCCGAACGCAGCGGCACCGAAAGCTCGGCGGTGGTTTCCGCCGACATGATGATCTGCCCGCCTTTGGCGAGCTCGGTCATCCGCGCCGCAACGTTGACCGCGTCGCCGAACACGTCGCCGTTGTCCTCGATCACCGGGCCGAAGTGGAAGCCGACGTGCATCGACAGCGGCGCGCCCTGCCGCGTCCGCTCGGCCGAGATGCGGAGCTGGATGTCGCGGGCTGCGCGGGCCGCGTGGTCGGCGGTCGGGAACGTGGTCATCATCTCGTCGCCGATCGTCTTGACCACCGTGCCGCCGAGCTCGCGGCACACCTGGGCGACGATCGCGAGGCAGCGCTCGATCGTCGCCTGCGCTTCGGCGTCGCCGAGGCTCTCGTAGAGCTTGGTGCTGCCGCTGACGTCGGCGAACAGGATGGCGAGGCTGCGGGCAGGATGTTTCATGCGGTGCGGGTCGGCGGCCAAACGGCGAAGTATAAGGCAAGAATGCGGCCGTCGTGTCGGCCGTGGACGCGGCGCCCGGCCGCGTGGTGGCGCGCCGGCTTTCTGGCATACTCGCTGCCCGACGCCGTGCCGCATTTCTGCGGCGCCGCACCGGGCCACCCGCGGGCCCGGAACTACGCACGCCGGAGGGGCTGACCTGATGGAAGAGGTGGGACGCTACCAGATCGACGAGCTCATCGGCGAGGGCGCGATGGCCCGCGTCTACAAGGCATACGATCCGAAGATCGACCGCATGCTGGCGATCAAGCTGCTGAAGTCGCAGCTCCTCGCCGACGACGAGTACCGCGCCCGCTTCCTGCGCGAGGCGACCGGCGCGGGCATCCTGTCGCATCCGAACATCGTCACCGTGTTCGACGTCGGAGAGGAGGGCAACAGCCCCTACCTCGCGATGGAGTGGGTCGAGGGGGCGACGCTGGCCGACGCCGTCAAGGCGGGCAGGACGCTGACGCCGAAGGATGTCATCGAGATCGGCATCCAGCTCACGCGTGCGCTCGACTACGCGCACCGCAAGGGCATCGTCCACCGCGACATCAAGCCGGGCAACATCATGCTGGTGCACGACTCGCTGACGGTGAAGGTCGCCGACTTCGGCATCTGCCGGATCAACGAGAGCGAGGCGAACCGGCAGGCGCAGCACACGCAGGTCGGCGACGTGCTCGGGACGCCGCACTACATGTCGCCCGAGCAGGTGCTGGGCCAGCGCGTCGACGCGCGGTCGGACCTGTTCTCCGCCGGCGTCGTGCTCTACCAGCTCCTGACCGGCGCGCTCCCGTTCGAAGGCGACTCGCTGATCAGCGTCGCCTACAAGATCACCAAGTCCGACCCGCCGTCGGTCGACAAGTTGCGCCCCGACCTGCCGCTGTCGCTGCGGCGTGTGATCGAGCGCTCGCTGAAGAAGCAGGCGGACAAGCGCTACCAGACCGGCGAGGAGTTCGCGCAGGCGCTGATCGGCGTCGCCCGCGAGCTCTCCGAGGAAGAGCGCAAGAAGGGCTCGGGCCGCGGCATCCCGCTGTCGGTGCGCTGGGCGCTGATGATGGCGGCGCTGGTTGCCGTGACGATGACGCTGACCGCGGCGGTGCTCTACCAGCGCCAGTATGCGGCGATGCTGGACCAGGTAAAGAGTTACGGCGGGTCGCTGGCCAAGCTGGTGGCGACGGAGAACGCGGTGCCGTTGCTGGCCGAGGACTGGGCGGCGATCGACGTCTTCATCCAGGAGACGCTGTCCCGGCAGAACTTCAACTACCTCCTCGTCGTCGACCATCAGGGCGTCGTCCGCGGCAGCAACGTCGCCGCGCAGGTCAACGCCAAGTATGTGCCGCCGGAGGGCAAGCCGCTGCCGTCGAGCGATCCGGGCGTCACCGTGTTGAGCCACCGCCTCGCCGACGGCCGCGACGTGCTCGAGTTCAAGGCGCCGATCCTGTTCCAGAACCGGGAAATCGGGCAGACGCACCTCGGCCTGTACGAGGCGCCGCTGAAGGAGGTCGCCAACCTCGTGCTGGTGCTGCTCGCGATCCTGACGGTGATCACCAGCGCCGCCGTCGCCGGCGGCACCTACCTCCTCGCGCAGCGGCTGGCCGGCCCGATCCGGGTGCTGCGCAATTCGCTCGACGA
>JBDTVU010000204.1:0-4918 GCA_040007035.1 Betaproteobacteria bacterium
TTCTCCTTCTGCGCGATGTCGTTGGCGAACTTGGTCGCGTCCTTCATCGCGCCTTCGAGCGTCGTCCGGATGTCGGCCGGCAGGCCGTCCCAGAACTTCTTGTTGACGATGACGGCGTAGCCCAGGTAGCCGTGGTCGGTGAGCGCGAGGTACTTCTGCACCTCGTTCATCTTCTGCGTATAGAAATTCGACGGCGGATTCTCGGTCCCGTCGACCACGCCGGTCTGCAGCGCCTGGTAGACCTCGGAAAACGCCATCACCTGGGGTATCGCGCCCAGCGCCTTCATCTGGTCGCCGAGGACCTTCGACGACTGGATCCGCATCTTCATGCCCTTGTAGTCGGCCGGCACCCGAATCGGCTTGTTTGCGCTCATCACCTTGAAGGCGTTGTCCCAATAGGCGAGTCCGATCAGGCCCTTCGATTCGAGCTTCTTGAACAGCGCGGCGCCGACCGGCCCCTGCGTGACCTTGTGCAGCTCCGCGGTGTTGTCGAAGATGTACGGCAGGTCGAACACCTCGAACTCGCGCACGCCAAGCGGGCCGAACTTGGCCAGCGACGGCGCCAGCATCTGCACCGAGCCGAGCTGCAACGCCTCCATCTCTTCGCCGTCCTTGAACAGCGAGCTGTTGGGAAACACCTCGACCTTGACCCGGCCCTTGGTGCGTTCCTCGGCGAGCTTCTTGAAATACTCGGCGCCCTTGCCCTTCGGCGTGTCGACGGCGACGACGTGGCTGAACTTGATGACGATCGGCTGCTGGGCCGATGCGACGCCCGCGATGGCGAAAATGGCCGACGCAACGACGGCGAGAGCGAAACGGAACTTCATGGACTCCTCCTGGAATGAACGACCGCCCGGCCGGGGTGCGCTTGTTATGGACCGCTTCGCGCCCTAGCGTAGCCTCACGCGGTTGCGATGGATTAGGCTCGCAACCGCCCCTTGCTGTCAACCGGCCGCGCCCGCGCGTGAACCGTGGCGCACCGGCATCGAATCGTCGATCCGCCGGACGATCGCGCCGTCATGCCCGACGCGCTCGGGCGGGCGCGATCCGCAGCAGAGTAGAGGGGAACCCCGCCGGCGCATTTGATTGGCGTCAACGTTTCGGGTTGCGGCGCCGGCACGGTTGCGCAGCGCGGCATTGCAGCGTGCCCGAAACGGGCTACCGCGGCGCCGTCAGCCGGTCCCGGAGGCGAGTGCCGGCACCGACGGACGCCATCGCAGCGCGTAGCCGTGGCTGCCGGGTCCGGCTTGGAATGCAACGTCGACGCCGATGCCCGGCACCGCCGCCAGCGCGTCGCCGCAGAAGACGAGCGGAAGTGCGGCGCGTTCCCACGTCGGCATCGCCGCGCGCTGCAGCAGGCCCTTCAGCGATTGACGCGGCCGGTCCGGGGCGAGCCGCATCCTTTCGCCGCCGTCGCGCCGGCGGACGACGACCGGCGCCGCGGCGAGCGCGCCGGCGGCAATGCCGGCGTCGCGGGCGGGGACCCACTCGAGCACGCCGTGCGGCAGCGTCAACGCGGCCTCGCCGCGCCATTGCACCGCGTAGGGCGCGATCGGCGGCGCATGGACGACGATCCTCCCGCGATGGAGACCGAGCTCGCGGCCGCCGTGCGCGAGCCGCACTCGGGCATCGGGCCCCGCGCCACAAAGCTGACACAGCATCGCCGCGAGCCGCGCCGCCGACGGCGCCGGAAGCCCGTGGCTGCGCAGGAACCAGCGCAGCAGATTGCGTGCGCGTGCCGGCGGCAGCGCGGCCAGCGCCGCGCGGTCGAGCGTGGCGCCTTGACCGCCATCGTCGACAATGGTGCCGCGCGCATCGAGGCCGGCGAGATCGTCGAGCAGGCCGGCCGCTTCGGCCTGATGCGCGGCGACGCGAGTGAGCGTGCCTGGATAGCCGGGGAACGCGGCGGCCAGTCGCGGCGCGATCTCGTGCCGCAGATAGTTGCGTTTGAGCCGCGTGTCGGCATTCGATTCGTCGTCGATCCAGCGAATCGCCAATGCCGCTGCGCAGTCCTCGATGTCGGCCCGGCGCAGCGCGAGCAGCGGCCTGATCAACGCCGGCGTGGTGCCGCCGCCGCGCATTGTGGCCATCGCCGCGAGCCCGCGCGGCCCGGCGCCGCGCAGAAGCTGGAGCAGCAGGGTTTCCGCCTGGTCGTCGGCATGGTGGGCGAGCGCGACGACATCGGCGTCGGCGTTCGCCAGCGCGGCGTAGCGGATGGCGCGCGCGGCGGCCTCGAGGCTTTCGCCGGGGGTGCGATCGACGTGGACGCGCACGACGGCGAGCGCCACGCCGCGGCCGGCGCATTCGGCGGCACAGAACGCCGCCCACGCATCGGCGTGCGGCGACAATCCGTGGTGAACGTGGAGCGCCGTCAGCGTGCATCCGTGACCTGGCGCGAGCCGAGCCAGCGTGTCGAGGAGCACCATCGAGTCGCGACCGCCGGACAGCGCGACGCAAACCCGGGTCGTGCCGGCACCCGCCACCTGCGACGCGACGAGCCCGCGCAGCGCCTCGGCGGCGGCCGCATGCACCGGATCGGTGGCGGGCGGAGCGTTCATGCCGTGCGACCGGCGCAGCTCGTGACGGACCGGCGCCGGGCGGCGCACCGCCGGACTCAGCCGGCGGTGAGCTCCTTGAACTTGCCGTAGGAGAGGATCCTGTCCTCGCGCGCCTCGAGCAGCGCGTCGAGCGTCTGGTCCGTGAGCTGGCGCAGCGCGTCGGTCAGCGCCTTTTTCAGCGTCGCCATCATCGCCGCGTGGTCACGGTGTGCGCCGCCGGTCGGCTCGGCGATCACCTTGTCGATGAGCCCGAGCTGCTTCAGCCGCGGTGCCGTGATGCCGAGGATCTCTGCCGCCTCCGCGGCGTGGTCGGCGGATTTCCAGAGAATCGACGCGCAGCCCTCCGGCGAGATCACCGAGTACGTCGCGTACTGCAGCATCAGCGTGACGTCGCCGATGGCGATCGCCAGCGCGCCGCCGGAGCCGCCCTCGCCGATCACCGTGACGACGACCGGTACCCGCAGCCCCGCCATCTCGTACAGGTTACGGCCGATCGCCTCCGACTGCCCACGCTCCTCGGCGTCGATCCCCGGATACGCGCCCGGCGTGTCGATGAACGTGAACAGCGGTAACCCGAACTTCTCGGCGAGCTTCATCAGCCGCAGCGCCTTGCGGTAGCCCTCCGGCCGCGGCATGCCGAAGTTGCGGTGGATCTTCTCCTTCGTGTCGCGGCCCTTCTGGTGGCCGATCACCATGCACGGCTGGCCGTTGAAGCGGGCGAGCCCGCCGACGATCGCGGCGTCGTCGGCATAGGAGCGGTCGCCGTGGAGCTCGCGGAAATCGGCGAACAGCGCGTTGACGTAGTCGAGCGTGTACGGCCGCTGCGGATGCCGGGCGACCTGCGCGATCTGCCACGATGTGAGCTTGCCGTAGATGTCCTTGGTGAGCTGCTGGCTCTTCTTCTGCAGCCGGTTGATCTCGTCGGAGATGTCGACCGCAGAATCCTCGTGGACGTAGCGGAGCTCGTCGATCCTGGTCTGCAGTTCGGCGATCGGCTGCTCGAATTCGAGGAAGGTCTGTTTCATGGTTGCCGCGGCCGGGTTCCGATGCCGCGCATCATAGCGCAAAGGGGACGCCGCCGCGCCGGCCGCCGGTCAGTGCGTCGCCGCGTCCCAGATGAGCTTGGCGCCGGTCGCGAATAGCAGCCCGTAACTCAGCTGGTAGAACACGCGCTCGGAGACGACGCGGTGCATCCAGACGCCGACCCGGATGCCGAGCGGGGCCAGCGGCGCGAACAGCAGCGCGGCGCCGAGGTTGCCGACGTTGAGCTGGCCGAGGAAATAGTACGGAACGAGCTTCGCGTAGTTGACGAAGAGGAAGAAGACGACCGAGGTGCCGACGAACAGCGTCTTGTCGAGCTTCTGCGGCAGCATGTAGACGGCGAACGGCGGCCCGCCGGCGTGCGCGAGCGTACTGGTGAACCCCGACGCGGCGCCCCAGAACGCGCCGGCGGCCGGCCCGGGCTTCGCCATGTGCGCCACCAGCCGCTCGGTGATCCGGAACCACTGGTTGAAGGCGAACGTGACAGCGATCAGCCCCAGCAGCAGGCGGATGCCGTTGACCGGCAGCGCGCCGAATGCGAGCGCGCCGATGCCGATGCCGACGAGGGCGCCCGGAAGCATGATCTTCAGGTGGGTGGCGGACCAGCGGCCGCGGTACGCGTGGACACCGAACAGGTCCATCGCGCAGAGGATCGGCAGCATGATTCCTGCCGCTTCGGGCGGGGCGATGAAGATCGACATCAGCGGCACGGCGATGCCGCCGGAGCCCGAGCCGAACCCGCCTTTCGCGATCCCCGTCAGCAGGATCGCGAACACGGCGACCGGGTAGAACGCGGGCGGGAAGTCGGGCCAGAACACGGGCGAACGTCAGGGACCTGGCACCGGCGCGGCCGCGGGCTGGCTGCCGCGCCAGACGCCGAATGCCTCGTTGGCGATCACCGCGGTCAGTACGACGACGCCGCCGGCGAGGGCGGCGGCGCCCGGCCGCTCGCCCATCAACGCCCACACCCACAGCGGCCCGAGGATCGGCTCGAGCAGGGCGAGCAGGCCGAGCTCGGTCGCCGACAGGTGCTTCGACGCCGCCGTGGCGAGCAGGCAGCCGGTGCCGAGCTGGACGCAGCCCATCAGCGCGAGGACCGCGAGGTCGCGTCCCGTCGCGGCGAACGGCGGCGACAGCGCGAGCGCGACGACCAGCGAGGTCACGCCGGCGATCATCACCTGCGGCAGCATGTCGACGGTGGCGTGGAACTTGCGCAGCACCGTCACCTGCGCGGCGAAGCAGAACGACACGCCGAGCGCAAGCAGGTTGCCGGCGAGCCGGCCGGCGTCGAGCGAGTCGGCGAACATCACGACGATGCC
>JBDTVU010000205.1:0-4896 GCA_040007035.1 Betaproteobacteria bacterium
CTCAGCCTCATTGTGGCAAACAAATCGTGACAATTCCAGCGCCGACTTGTGGTCGATCAATCTAACCGCAGGAATTGGCACTCGAAGATTGTGTCGCGACTAGTGACGCAGGCCCGCACTGTGTGCCACAGAACGGCTAGGGGCGTTCGGCCGACCGACGGGGCATTGTTGCAATAACCCGTTCATATTCATTAGTTTAGACGTCGATCGGCCGCCACTCGCCGTCGATCAGGCCTTCCCCCGGCCGGAACGCCGCCTTGTACGCCATCTTCCGGCTCTCCGCGATCCAGTACCCGAGATACAGATACGGAAGGCCGAGCGATCGGCAGCGGTCGATCTGCCAGAGGATGTTGAACGTGCCGTAGCTCGCGCCCGGGATTCCCGGCTCGAAGAACGTGTAGACGGAGGACAGGCCGTCGGCGAGGCGGTCGACGAGGCTGACCATGCGCAGCGAGCCCGCTTCCCGGAACTCGACCAAGTCGGTGGCAACGTTGCTGTGCAGCAGGAAATGTTGGTACTGGTCCCGGCTGTCCTGGTCCATGCCGCCGCCGGGATGGCGGTATCGCTGGTAGCTAAGGTAGAGGGCGTAATGTTCGGGATCGAACGCCAAATCCCGCCTAACTGCTTCCAAGTTCGCGTTATTTCTTGCGCAACGCCGCTGGCTCCGACTCGGCCGGAAGGCATCGACGGGCACCCGCACCGGGACGCACGCACGGCAGTGGTCGCAATAAGGGCGATAGGTGAACGCGCCACTGCGCCGAAAGCCCAGGCGGACCAACTCGCTGTAGACAGCGGTGTCGATGAGGTGGCTGGGCGTCGCCACTTGCGACCGCGCCGCCCGGTCCGGCAGGTAGCTGCACGGGTAGGGTGCCGTCGCGTAGAACTGCAGCGACGCGAGCGGAAGGTCGTTGAGCTTGGTCACGTCGTCGATTTCCGCGCCGGAACGGCCCGCCATGATCCGTCCGGCGCGGCGGAGTGTACCAACGCCGCGACGCGCTCGGCAAACGCCTGCCGCGGAATCGGACGTGCGCCGAACGTCGCGAGGTGCGGCGTCTCCTGCTGGCAATCGACCAGCGGCATCCCGTTCGACCGCAGCAGCGCGATCAGGTGAACCAGCGCGACCTTCGACGCGTCGGTCTCGTCGGCGAACATCGATTCGCCGAAGAACATCCTGCCGATCGCGACGCCGTAGAGGCCGCCGACCAGGCGGCCGTCGCACCAGGACTCGACCGAATGCGCGAATCGTTGCGCGTGCAGCGCGGAGTACGCATCGATGATCGCAGGCGTGATCCAGGTGCCGCCTTGCCCTGCCCGTGGCTTCGTCGCGCAGGCCTCCATCACCTCGCGGAACGCCGTGTCAAACCGGATCTCGAAGCGGTCCTGTCGCACGACCTTGCGCAGCGATCGCGTCACGCGAAACTCGTCGACGAACAGCACCATTCGCGGATCCGGGGACCACCACAGCACCGGTTCGGCGCCCGAATACCACGGGAAGATGCCGAGGCGATACGCGGCGAGCAGGCGATCGGGGGTGAGGTCGGCGCTTGCCGCCAGAAGCCCGTTCGGCTCGGTCAGCGCGCGGTCGACCGGCGGAAACGGCGTGCCGGGTCGAAGCCAGGGAATCACCCGCCGATTCTGCCACGCGCGGCGGAGGCGTCGCGCCGGCGAACGATCGCGGCAAGAATCGAGCGCCGGGGACGGGCTTGTAGCCGCCGGTCGGAGCGGATATCCGCCCGACCCCGGCGCAGCCACGCGCGTCAGCCCACGTGCCGGTGGAGAAACTGCAGCGTGCGCTCGCGCGCGAGCGTCGCGGCAGCCGCGTCGTACGAGCCGCGCTGGTCGCAGTTGAAGCCGTGGTCGGCCGCGTAGAGGAAGATTTGCGCGCCAGGATGGGCCGCCTGCAACTGCCGTACGCCTGCCGCCGGGATCATCGCATCGCGCTCACCGAAATGTCCCATCACCGGGCACGCCGGCTTCTCGTGCATCGCTTCCAGCATCCCGCCGCCGTAATAGGGCAGCGAGCAGGCGAGGCCCGGGACACGCGCCGCGCTCATCCACGCGACGTATCCGCCCCAGCAGTAACCGACGATCCCGACGTTGCCGGCGCCGGCGACGGCAGCGCGCGCCGCCTCCACGTCGAGCAGCGCCGCTTCGATCCGCGCCTGCGCCTTCAGCGCACGGCCGCGGGCGATGTCCTCGGGGGTGTAGCCGATGTCGACGGCCACTTCGTATCGATCGAACAGCGCGGGCGCGATCGCCGCGTAACCCTCGGCCGCGAACCCGTCGCAGACGCTGCGGATGTGACTGTTGACGCCGAAGATTTCCTGCACGACGACCAGTCCGCCGCGTGGCGTCCCCGGCGGATCCGCACGGTATGCCGACAGCCGGAATCCGTCGGCGGCGGTCAGCTCGACCTTCATGCCCATGTGCCCTGCTCCGTGATTCGGCCCCTCCCGACCTGCCTGCCACAGGAGGGGCCGCTGCCGCGGGCCGCCGTGGCGCCGGCGCCAGGCCCGCGCCCAAAGCGGATCACTGCGACTTGCCTCCGCACTGCGGCACGGTGCCCCAGTAGCCCGCGCAGTATTTCTGCCCGACCTTCTGCTCGCACACGACGCGATCGAGGAACGACTGGCGCTTGCAGTTCTCCATCTCCTGCGCCATCAGCGCCCAGCGATCCGGACGCGGCGGCTCGGCGGGCGCGGCCTGCGATGGCGCTGCTTTCGGGGGCGCCTTGGGCGAGGCCTTGGGCGCGGCCTTGGGCGCCGGCGCAGGCGCCTTGGGCGGCGACGCTTTCGGCGGCTCGGCCTTCGGTGGCACCGGCTCAGGCGCTGGCGCCGGGGCGGGCTCGACGGCCTTTGGAGGCTCGGCCGGCGCCGGCTCGGCGTCCTTCGGCGGTTCAGCCGTCGACGGCGCGCCCTGCGCGGGCGAAGTTTCCTGCGGCACGGGTGCAGCGTCCTTTTGCGGCTCCACCTGCATCGGCGGCAACTTTGGCGACTCCATCGACGGGATCGGCATCATCGACGACCCGCCCCCGTTGAAGATCTTGTACCCGACGTAGCCACCGCCGCCCAGCACCAGCGCCAACGCGCCGAGGACGATGATCTTGGCGGTGCGGCGCGGGGAGCCTTTGGGCGCCGGAACTGCCGGCGGCGAGACCGGCGCTGCTGCCGGGGCCGCGGGCGCAACCGGCGCCGCCGTGGCCATTGCCGTGCCGCACCGGCCGCAGAATTTCGCTTCGGGCGCGTTGTCGTGCCCACAGCTGATGCATTTCATCGGAATCCCCCTCTGGCTGGCTGTTGCGGCCCGCGGGGCAGCCGCGGTACGCCCGAATTCGGGACCCGGCCGGTCGCCGGAGTCCGCCGTTCACGGCTCATTCTAAACGCAGTCCTCGCGCAACGGATGCGCAACCGCGCTCGGGGGTAACGGTGATCGTTACAATGCCACGACGCGAACGGCGGCGGCATCTGCCCGCCCGCGGCCGCGCGCGACGAACGAAAGGGAATCCGATGGCCCGCCCCTTGCTGCACCTCATGCTCACGCTGGCGACGCTCGCCGTGGCCACGGCCCCTCGACCCGCCGACGCGCAGGCGTGGCCCGCCCGGCCGGTGCGGCTGGTCGTGCCGTTCGCCCCCGGCGGCGCCACCGACATCATCGGCCGGCTCGTCGCGCAACGACTTTCCGAGCGGCTCGGACAACCGGTCGTCGTCGACAACAAGCCAGGCGCCGGGACGACGATCGGCAGCGCCGCCGTCGCCAAAGCCGCGCCCGACGGCTACACGCTGTTGCTGGCGCCGACGCCGTTCGTGATCTCGCAGGCGATGTATGCCGACCTGCCGTACGATGGCCGGAAGGACTTCGCACCGGTTGCGCTGCTGGCGCTGTCGCCGTTCATCCTGGTGACCCATCCCGCGGTGCCGGCGAAGAGCGTGGCCGAACTGGTTGCGCTGGCCAAGGCGAAGCCCGGCACCCTGACGTTCTGCACGGCGGGCAACGGCACCGTGCCGCATCTTGCCGGCGAGATGTTCAAGCTGCGCGCCGGCATCGACATCGTCCACGTACCCTACAAGGGCGGCGGCCCAGCCATCATCGATCTGCTGTCGGGCCAGGTGGCGATGATGTTCGCGACGCCGATCGAGGTCGATCAGCACGTGCAGGCTGGAAAGCTGCGTGTGCTGGCGACCACCGCCCCCCGGCGGCTTGCGGCGATGCCCGATGTGCCGACCATCCAGGAGAGTGGATATCCCGGGTTCGAGGTGTACGCGTTCTTCGGCGTGCTGGCGCCGGCGGGCACGGCGAAGGAGATCGTAACGCGGCTCGCCGGCGAGCTCGCGCAGGTGATGGAGCTCCCCGACGTGCGCGAGCGGTTCGCCGCGCAAAGCGCGCTTCCCGATGTCCGCGGGCCCGATGCCTTTGCCGCCTTCCTCGCGAGCGAACGTGACAAGTGGGGCGCGATCGTTCGGCAGTCTGGCGCGAAGATCGCCTGAAGCGCGCCGCCGGCGTCCGGCATCCCTGCGCCGTGCCGTCGACACGAGTCGGGCGGCGTCGTGGTCCGCGGATCGGCCGCATCGGGGAAATCGTCGGCGCGACCGGACACGTTCGTGCATCCGGTCACCGCTGCCCGACGGGCGTGCTGCAACCGGAGCCGGACGCGCGCGACAATGGGCGATAATGCGGGCTGGACGCGCCGGCATCAGGCGGCGCGAAGTTCCGCCGAGCCCATGCCCGACCTTCCCGATTTCGATCCGCTTGCCCTGTTGCCGGCCTACGACGACGATCATCCGCCGCCACCGGATGCCGCGCGTGCGCTGCTGGACGAATGCTTCGCCCGCTTCCGGCGCGAGCTGATCGACGCGGCGCGCTCGTCGCTCGAAACCACCGATGACCTGTTCGAGGGCA
>JBDTVU010000206.1:0-4705 GCA_040007035.1 Betaproteobacteria bacterium
GGGCGCATACCCGGCGAACCACGTCGTGCTGCCGGCGGGCAATTGCGCGTAGCCGAGCGAGAGCCAGCCGAACCCGGTCAACACGAAGCTGCGCGCCCATTCCGCCAGCGTCCATGCGGCGGCGGCGGAGAGCGCGCGCGGCCACGATCGCGGCGCCGTCCAGCGCGTCGCGAGCCATCCGGCGGCTGCGGGGAACAGTGCGAGGTACGCGCAGAAGCCGGCGGTGGCGACAGCGGCCACCGGCAGCGGCATCCCGCCGAACGTGTTGAGCGCGATGTAGACCCACGGCACGCCGACGCCGAACAGACCGAGGCCGAACGAGAAGCCCAGCCACGCGGCGGCCCGCGGCGACGGCGCGTCCGCCCAAAGCAGGATCAGCAGCGCGAGGGTGACGACCGGCAGCGCCGCCGCGCCGAACGGGGCGAAACCGAAAACGGTGGCAGCGCCGGCGGCGAGGGCGAACGCGATGCGCAGCGCCGGGACGGTCATTGCGCCGCGGCGGCAGGCGCCGCGGCGGCCGGCGGCGCGATCGCCTCGACCTGCAGCGTGTGCAGCCGGCGGCTGTCGGCGCGGACGACGCGGAAGCGCCAGTCGCCGATCGTCGCCGTCTCACCGCGCTTCGGCAACCGGCCGAACGCCTGCAGCACGAGGCCGCCGACGGTGTCGAACTCGTCGTCGGCGAAGTCGGTGCCGAAGTGGGTGTTGAAGTCGGCGATCTCGGTCTGCGCCTTCACCCGGTAGCGGGCGTTCGCCTCGTGGATGATGTTGTCCTCGCTCTCGTCGAAGTCGTACTCGTCCTCGATGTCGCCGACGATCTGCTCCAGCACGTCCTCGATCGTGATCAGGCCCGACACGCCGCCGTATTCGTCGGCGACGATCGCGATGTGGTTGTGGTTGGCGCGGAAGTCGCGCAGCAGCACGTTGAGCCGCTTCGACTCCGGCACGAACACCGCCGGGCGCAGCGTGTCGCGCAGGTTGAAGCTCTCCGGGTTCGCGTAGTAGTTGAGCAGCTCCTTGGCGAGCAGGATGCCGACGACGTCGTCCTTGTTCTCGCCGATCACCGGGAACCGCGAGTGGCGCGTCTCCAGCACCACCGGGATGAACGCCGCCGGCTCGTCGTCGGCCGAGATCACGTCCATCTGCGCGCGCGGGATCATGATGTCGCGCACCGTCATCTCGGACACCGACATCACGCCCTCGATCATCGACAGCGCGTCGGCGTCGAGCAGCTTGCGCTCGAACGCGCCGTGCAGGAGTTCGAGCAGTTCGTCGCGGTCCTCGGGCTCGCGGGTCAGGAACGCCGAAAGCCGCTCGAGCAGCGTCGGTTTGGGCGCCGGGCGGTCGTCGTCGCCGGTCATGTCAGCGGGCGCGGGGCGCGGGCGCCGGCGTACGGATCGGCGACGCCGAGCGCCGCCAGCAGCGCGGTTTCGCGGGCTTCCATTGCCCGCGCGGCGCGGGCGGTACCGTGATCGTGGCCTTGCAGATGCAGCATTCCGTGGACGACGAGGTGCGCGCAATGGTCGGCGAGCGTCTTGCCCTGCGTCCGGGCTTCCTGCCGAAGCACCGGCGCGCACAGCACGAGATCGCCTTCGAGCGGCGTCGCGTCATCGTACACGAACGTCAGCACGTTGGTCGCGTGATCCTTGCCGCGGAAGCGCGAATTGAGCGTCCTCCCTTCGCGGTTGCCGACGAAGCGGATCGTCGCCCGCACGTCGCGCTCAAGCGTTGCCTTCGCCCAGCGCCTCAGCGCCGCCGCGCCGGGTAGCGCTCCGGGCGCAAGCGCATACTGCACCGACAGCACGAGCCGCGGCCCGGCGTGGCGGGCCGGGCGCCGCGCTCCCGGTTTCGTCGCTGGCATTGGGTCAGCGCTCGGGCTCGCCGGCGGCGCGCTTCGCGTCGGCGTCGCGCTCGTACGCGCCGATGATCTTCTGCACCAGCGGGTGGCGGACGACGTCGTCCTTGGTGAAGCGGGTGAACGCGATGCCGCGCACGCCCGACAGTATGCGGTCGGCCTCGATGAGACCGCTCTTCTGGCCGCGGGCGAGGTCGATCTGGGTGACGTCGCCGGTGATCACCGCCTTGGTGCCGAAGCCGATCCGGGTCAGGAACATCTTCATCTGCTCGGGCGTGGTGTTCTGCGCCTCGTCGAGGATGATGAACGAGTGGTTGAGCGTGCGGCCGCGCATGTAGGCGAGCGGCGCGATCTCGATCGTGCTCCGCTCGAACAGCTTGCCGGTCTTGTCGAAGCCCATCAGGTCGTACAGCGCGTCGTACAACGGGCGCAGGTACGGGTCGACCTTCTGCGCAAGGTCGCCCGGCAGGAAGCCGAGGCGCTCGCCGGCCTCCACCGCGGGCCGCACCAGCACCAGCCGCTTCACCGCATCGCGCTCGAGCGCGTCGACGGCGCAGGCGACGGCGAGGTACGTCTTGCCGGTGCCCGCCGGCCCGATGCCGAACGTGATGTCGTGCTCCTGGATGTCCTTCAGATAGCGCGTCTGGTTCGGCGTGCGGCCGTGGAGATCGGCGCGGCGCGTGCGCAGCGCCGGCGCCCCGTCTTCGCCTGCGGCCGCCGCGCGCGGCGTCGACAGCTCGATCAGGCCTAGCTGGATGTCGTCGACCGACAGCGATTTCTCCGCCTGCGCGTAGAACCGTTCGAGCGCCCGCGCCGCGTGCGCAGTCTGCGCCGGTGCGCCGGTCAGCGTGAACGTGCCGCCGCGGTGCGCGATCGCGACGTCGAGCGCCGCTTCGATCTGGCGCAGGTTCGCGTCGAGCGGGCCGCAGAGGTTCGCCAGCGCGCGGTTGTCGAGCGGGGCGAGGGTGAGTTCCTGCTGTTCGCGGCGGGGGGCCATCGGGTCCGTCTCCCGAAGCGTCAGACGCCTTGCCGGACGAGCGGCGCCTTCAGCGCCTCGTCGAGCATCGCCAGCGCTTCGGCGAGGTGCGCCTTCGCCTCGACCGACAGGCGGTTGCGGCCCTGCGCGGCGGCGATCTCGCTCCGGAGCGCCCGGGCGTCGGCACGGATCAGCGCGCGGGCATCGGCCGGCATCGACGAGGCCGGTCGGAGCAGCGCACCGGCAAGCTTGGTGGCGTGCTCGCGCTGGAGGTTGCGCCGGAACAGGTTGATGTCCCGGCCGGACTTGAGCTCGCTCCAGATCGCCGCGTGCAGCTCGCCGTACAGCTCGGACAGCCGGAAGCCCTGCGCCGCATCATCGAGCTTCGCTTGGCTGTCCAGGATGCGCTGCGCGACCGATTCGCTCATCAGTTGCGTCAGCGCCGGGCGCTGGACGGCGAGCACCTGCGTGGGCAGCGAATAGTCGATGCCCGGCGGCGAAAGCCCGTGGTCGAAGCTGTCGCCACGGTCGAGGTAATCGGGCACCAGCCGCTGCATGAACTGCGGCTGGAACCGGAAGCTGTCGAACGAGAACAGCCCGCTGGCGAGCAGCTTCACCGCGGCGCGCTGGCGGGCGGCGACGACCGGCACCATCGGCGCCCGCGGCGAGCCGGCATGGTCGCGGACGACCGACACGCCGCCGACATAGCGCGCGGCGATCAGGCTCGATGCGCCGACCTGCTCGAGGCCGCGGGTGATGCTGCGGCGGAGCACCGCGTAGCTCTCGCCGAGCTTGACCGTCCGCGTCTGCCAGCGCTCGATCAGCTCGCGCGCCAGCGTGAAGCGGCGGGAAGCGAACTCGAGCGGGTCGGATGAGAGGTCGTTCTGGTTTGTGTCTGGGTCGAGGCCGGTGGCGGCGTCCTCGTCGGTCGAGTACGCGAGCAGCGGCTCGTTGCTGCGCGCGGCGATCCGCTTCAGCTCGTCGGCCTCGCTCGCCGCCGGCAGCGGCCGGTAGCCGTACTCGATCGCCCAGTAGTCGTAGGGGCCGATCGTCGTCATGAAGTACGCGCCCTGCGTTTCGCCCTTGAGCGCGAGGTTGATGCCCGGGTATTCCATCACCGAGCCGACGATGCCGTTCGCTGCCGTGAACGCCGGGTCGTTCAGCTGCGCTTGCGTGTAGATGGTCGACGCGCGGAAGTTGTGGCGCAGCCCCAGCGCGTGGCCGACCTCGTGGGTGACGATCTTCTTGAGGTCGGCGAGCACGAACGCCTCGGTCTGCGGACCGTCGCCGTCGATCTCGTCGCGCGCCTCGAGCAGGTCGAGCGTGAAGTCGAGCTCCTGCGCCGAGGATTCCTCGATCCGGCAGGCGAGGAAGTCGGCGTCGCGGCCTAACGGCGCGATCGGCAACGGCAGCTGCTCGAGCCGCTGGCTGCGGCGATTGCGCAGCCGCGACGGGTCGATGCCGATGTCGGCATCCAGGATCTCGCCGGTGCGCGGATCGACCTGCCGCGGCCCGATCCCGCCGAACACCGGCCGCGCCGTCGTGAACCAGCGGACCGACGCATGACGCGCGTCGAGCGTGTCCCAGTCGGCGTCGTCGGGCTGCACCTTCGCCTCGATCGCGCCCTTGAAGCCGATCCGCTCGAACGCCTTGTTCCATTCGAGCACGCCGTCGATCACGGTCGCGCGGTAGTGCTCCGGTATGTTGCGGTCGAGCCAGAACACGATCGGCGCCTTCGGCTCCGACAGCTCGGCCGCCGGGTCCTTCTTCTCCAGCCGCCAGCGCTGGATGTAGTTGAGGCGCGGGGTGAGCGCCCGGTCGTTCGTGTAATCGTAGCGCGACGTGCCGAAGTAGCCGACGCGGTCGTCGGCGCGGCG
>JBDTVU010000207.1:0-4571 GCA_040007035.1 Betaproteobacteria bacterium
CGGACCCGGTACGCCGCCGACGAGCGGTAGTAGTCGTAGAGCTTCATTTAATGGGGTCAGAGACGATTATTGATGCGTTGCGTCCATTGTCTTGCCCCGACGAATAATCGTCTCTGACCCCATTAAAACGCGGCGATGCCGGTCTGCGCGCGACCGAGGATCAGCGCGTGGATGTCGTGCGTGCCCTCGTAGGTGTTGACGGTCTCGAGGTTGAGCACGTGGCGGATCACGTGGAACTCGTCGACGATGCCGTTGCCGCCGTGCATGTCGCGCGCCATCCGCGCGATGTCGAGTGCCTTGCCGCAGGAATTGCGCTTCATGATCGACGTGATCTCCGGCGCCGCCCTGCCCTCGTCCTTCAGCCGGCCGAGGCGCAGGCAACCCTGAAGCCCGAGCGTGATCTCGGTCATCATGTCGGCGAGCTTCTTCTGGATGAGCTGGTTCGCCGCGAGAGGACGTCCGAACTGCGTGCGGTCGAGCGTGTACTGCCGCGCCGCATGCCAGCAGAATTCGGCGGCGCCGAGGGCGCCCCAGGCGATGCCGAAACGTGCGCTGTTGAGGCAGCCGAACGGGCCCTTGATGCCCTCGACGTTCGGCAGCCGGTTCTCTTCCGGCACGAACACCTCGTCCATCACGATCTCGCCGGTCACCGACGTGCGCAGGCTGAACTTGCCCTCGATCTTCGGCGCCGACAGCCCCTTCATCCCCTTCTCCAGGATGAAGCCGCGGATGACCCCGTCGTCGGTCTTCGCCCAGACGACGAACACGTCGGCGATCGGCGAATTGGAGATCCACATCTTGCTGCCGGAGAGCTTGTAGCCGCCGGGCGCTGCGCGGGCGCGCGTCACCATCGAGCCCGGATCGGAGCCGTGGTTCGGCTCGGTGAGGCCGAAGCAGCCGATCGATTCACCAGTCGCGAGCTTCGGCAGGTACTTGCGGCGCTGCGCTTCCGAGCCGTACGTGTAGATCGGGAAGATCACCAGCGAGCTCTGCACGCTCATCATCGAGCGGTAACCGGAATCGACGCGCTCGACCTCGCGCGCGATCAATCCGTAGCAGACGTAATTGAGCCCGGCGCCGCCGTAGTCGGCCGGCAGCGTCGCACCGAGCAGGCCGAGCTCGCCCATTTCGCGGAACACCGCGGGGTCCGACTTCTCGTGCCGGAACGCCTCGGTGACGCGCGGCAGCAGCTTGTCCTGCGCATACGCGTGCGCCGCGTCGCGAACCATCCGCTCCTCTTCGGTGAGCTGATCGGCGAGGAGCAGCGGGTCGTCCCAGACGAACGTGGCTTTGGTCGGCTTGCGCAACGGATCGGGGGCGTTCATCGTGGGCTCCGAGAGGGGATTGCAGGCGAATCGCGAAAGGCGGAATTATCGCGCCGCAGAGGGGCGGCGTCCAATGGCGGGCACGGCGCCGCCGTCCGCGGCCGACAGGCGCCCGCAGGAGCGCCTGCCCGTCAGCGCGGCCCGGCCGCCGCGCCGCCGGCGACGTCGGGAATCACTGCCGTCGCCTCGATCTCGACCTTCGCCGCATCCTCGATCAGCGCGGACACCTCGACCGCCGTCATCGACGGATAGTGGCGCCCGATGATTTCGCGGTAAATCGCGCCGAGCGCGGGGTAGCTCGCGACGTACTCGCGCCTGTCGACGACGTACCACGTCATCCGGACGATGTGCTCGGGCCGCCCGCCGGCCTCGGCCAGCACCGCGACGATGTTGGCCAGCGCCTGCCGTGCCTGTCCGGCGAAGTCGGCGGCGGCGAAGCGCCCTTCGGCGTCCCACCCGACCTGCCCGCCGACGAACACCAGCGTTCCGCGCGCGGCAATCCCGTTCGAGTAGCCCTTCGGCGCCGCCCAGCCCGGCGGCTGCAGGATCCTGTTCAATCGGCGCCCCTCCGACAGATGTTCATCGCGACGCGGCACCCGGCTGCTGCTCGCGCTGCCGCAGCCGGAACCGTTGCAGCTTCCCGGTCTCGGTCCGCGGCAGGTCGGGCAGGAACTCGATCGCCCGCGGATACTTGTACGGCGCGATCGTCCGCTTGACGAAGTCCTGCAGCTCGCGCGCCATTGCGTCGCCGGCGTCGAACCCCGCCTTCAGCACGACGAACGCCTTGACGATCTCGCCGCGCTCGGCGTCCGGCGCACCGATGACGCCGCATTCGGCCACCGCCGGGTGCAGGAGAAGCGCGCTCTCGACCTCCGGCCCACCGATGTTGTAGCCGGCGCTGATGATCATGTCGTCGGTCCGCGCCTGATAGACGAACCGCCCGTCGGCATCGGCCATGAACGCGTCGCCGGTGTAGTTCCAGCCGTCCTTCACGTAGTTCCGCTGCCGGTCGTCGGCGAGATAGCGGCAACCGGTCGGCCCCTTGACCGCGAGGCGGCCGACCTGTCCCGGCGGCAGCGGCCGGCCGTCGTCGTCCATCACGCACGCACGGTATCCGGCGACGGCTGCGCCGAGCACGCCGGGCGTCGCGTGCGCTTCGTCGTGCGAGATGAAGATATGGAAGAGCTCGGTCGAGCCGATGCCGTCGATGATCTCGATGCCGGTCGCCTCCTTCCACAGCGCACGCGTCGCCGCCGGCAGCGCCTCGCCCGCCGAAACGCATTTGCGCAACGATGCCAGATCGTGTTGCGACACCTGCGCCGCCATCGCCCGGTACGACGTCGGCGCGGTGAACAGCACGCTGGCCCGATGCTGCGCGACCACCGCGAGCAGCGCCTCCGGCGCCGGCCGCTCGACCAGCAGCGTCGACGCGCCGATCGACAGCGGGAACAGGAGCAGCCCGCCCAGCCCGAACGTGAATGCGAGCGGCGGGCTGCCGGTGAACAGGTCGTCCGGCGTCGCGCGGAGAGTGTGCACGGGCCAGCAGCGACACGCGGTGATGAGGTCGCGATGGAAATGCATCGTGCCCTTCGGCTTGCCTGTCGTGCCCGACGTGAACGCGATGAGGCACGTGTCGTCGGCGGCGGTATCGACGTCGGCAAACGTCGGCGGCTTCCCCGCCATCCGCGTCTCCAGATCGGATGCGCCTGTGCCGCCGAACAGCACCACCGTCTTCAGCGTCGGACAGTCCGGCCGCGCCGCGTCGAGATCCTCCGCCAGACGCGCATCGCACAGCGCGTGCGAGACCTCGGCCTTGGTCACGATGTCGGTCAGTTCCTTTGCCCGCAGGAGCGGCATCGAGCCGACGGCGATGCCGCCCGCCTTCAGCACTCCGAACAGGCACGCCGCGTACATCGGATTATTCGGCGCCCGCAGCAGCACGCGGTTGCCGGGGACGAGACCGAGGTCCTCGACCAGCACCCGCGCGATCCGGTTCGCCTGCGCCTGCAGGTCGCGGAACGTCCACCGCAAACCGCCGGGCGCGAGGATCGCCGCGCGGTCGCCCCAGCCGCGCTCGATCG
Organism: Betaproteobacteria bacterium; assembly: GCA_040007035.1. Classification (GTDB taxonomy): domain Bacteria; phylum Pseudomonadota; class Gammaproteobacteria; order Burkholderiales; family Casimicrobiaceae; genus CAIWHR01. Next base: position 3,407 of record JBDTVU010000207.1, read on the forward strand.
CGCGGTCGAGCAATTCGGTCGCCGCGTTGATCCGCGGTGGCAGTTGCAACTCGGGCAGCTCGAAGATCAGCTCCGGCCACTGGTCCGGCGGCGGAAGATGATCGCGGGCGAAGGTGTCGACGTGCGCGGTCGCGGTCATCGTGATTTCCTCCCGGTCTGTGTTGCCGGCGTCTCCCCGGCGGTGTCGGCATCGCCGGCACCCAGCGTCGACTTCAGGCGCCCGAGCAGCGCGTAGAGGCGCTCGCGCTCGCCGCGGTCGAGCCCGCCCAGCATGTCCTCGACCCAGCGCTCGTGCAGGGCGGCCATCGCGTCGAATGCAGATTTGCCCTTCGCCGTCAGCCGCACCGCATGGGCTCGCCGATCGCCCGCGATCGGCCGGCGCTCGACCAGGCCCTCGGCGGCGAGCTGGTCGGTGATGCCCGTGACGTTGCCGCCGGTCACCATCAGCCGCCGCGACAGCTCGCCCATCCGCAGCCCGTCCGGATTGCGCTCGAGCTGCGCCATCAGGTCGAACCGCGGCAGCGTCAGCGCGAACCGGTCGCGCAGTTTGACGCGGATCCGCCGCTCGATCAGCAGCGTGCAGGTCAGCAGGCGCAGCCACAGCCGCAGCGTCTCGTGGTGTTCGCCGCGGACGCGCGACTCGGGGTCGGCGTGCGGCGGTTGCGGCAGGTCGCGCAGCGAGTTCATCGGGCGCCGCGCTCAGCGCTGGACCTCGCCGCCGTCGACGGCGATCGCCTGGCCGGTGACCGCCTGCGACTCGGGCAGGCACAGCCAGGCGACGGTGGCGGCGACCTCCTCCGGCCTGACCAGCCGGCCCTGCGGATTGTGCGAGGCGAGCGCGGCCCGCGCGTCGGCGGCCGTCTTGCCGGTCTTTGCCACGATGTTCGCGACCGCGTCGCGGACGATGTCGGTTTCGGTGTAGCCCGGGCAAACGGCATTGACGGTGACGTTCGTTTTCGCCAGCTCGAGCGCGAGCGAACGCGTCATCCCGACGACGCCGTGCTTCGCCGCGCAATAGGCCGCGACGTATGGATAGCCGACGAGGCCCGCGGTGCTGGCGACGTTGACGATCCGGCCGTGCGCCGCGGCGAGCAGCGAGGGCAGTGTGGCGCGCGTGCACAGGTACGCGCCGGTGAGGTTGACCCTCAGCATCTCGTCCCACAGC
>JBDTVU010000208.1:0-4542 GCA_040007035.1 Betaproteobacteria bacterium
GAGCGGCTTGCGGCGCCGGACGGCGACGTCTGGGACTTCGACTGGGTCGACGCGACGGACCCGCAGCAGCAGCGGACTTCCGCCGACCCGCCGCTGGTCGTGCTGTTCCACGGTCTGGAGGGCGGATCGGGGTCGCATTACTCGCGGTCGCTGATGGCCGCCGCCGGCGCGCACGGCTGGCGTGGCGTCATCCCGCATTTCCGCGGCTGCGGAGGCGAGCTCAACCATCGCCCGCGCGCCTACCATTCCGGCGACCACGAGGAAGTCGGCGCGATGCTGGCGGCGATCCGGGCGCGGGTCGAGCCCGCGGCACCGCTGTACGCCGTCGGCGTGTCGCTCGGCGGCAGCGCGCTCCTCAACTGGCTCGGCCGCGCCGGCGCGTCGGCCAGGGCGACCGTGACGGCGGCCGCCGCGGTGTCGACGCCGCTCGACCTCACCGCCGCCGGCATCGCGATCGGGCAGGGATTGAACCGGATCTATACGCGGCATTTCCTCGGGACGCTGGTGCCGAAGGCGCTGGCAATGGCGCAGCACTTTCCAGGCACGCTCGACGAGGCGCGCGTCCGTCGCGTCCGCACGATGTTCGATTTCGACGATGCCGTTACGGCGCCGCTGCACGGTTTCGCCGGCACCGCCGACTACTGGGCACGGGCATCGTCGAAGCCGTGGCTGCCGGCGATCGCGGTGCCGACGCTCGTGCTCAATGCGCGCAACGACCCGTTCGTGCCCGCGTCGTCGCTGCCGGACGCAGCGGCGGCCGGCGCGGCGGTGACGCTCGAACAGCCGATCGGCGGCGGGCACGCCGGGTTCGTCGCCGGGCCGTTCCCGGGCCGCCACGAGTGGCTGCCCCGCCGGCTGCTAGACTTCTTCCTGCACGGCGGCTGAACGGCCGTCGTCACCGTCGTCACTCCCGATCCCCACGTTTCAGGCTCCCCATGCACCTCCCACCGGAAATCTTCAAGGCCTACGACATCCGCGGCGTCGTCGGCAGGACGCTGACGCCGCCGATCGTCCGTGCCGTCGGCCAGGCGCTGGGCACGCTCGCGCGCGAAGCCGGCCGTGAGTCCGTCGTCATCGGCCGCGACGGCCGGCTGTCGGGGCCCGAACTCTCGGCGGCACTCGCCGACGGCATCCGCGCCGCCGGCGCCAACGTCGTCGACGTCGGCATGGTCGTGACGCCGATGACGTATTTCGCCGCCCGGCACCTCAGCACCGGGTGCAGCGTGATGGTGACCGGCAGCCACAACCCGCCGGACTACAACGGGCTCAAGATGGTGATCGACGGCAGGACGCTGTCCGGCGACGACATCCAGACGCTGAAGGCGCGGATCGAGGCGGGCAAGGTTGCGACCGGCGCCGGCGCGTATCGCACTGCCGACATCGTCGCCGCGTACCTCGACCGGATCGTCGGCGACGTGAAGCTCGCGCGGCCGCTGTCGCTTGCCGTCGACTGCGGCAACGGCGTCGCCGGCGCCTTTGCGCCGACGCTTTACCGTCGCATGGGCTGCACCGTCACCGAGATGTACTGCGACGTCGACGGAAACTTCCCGAACCATCACCCGGATCCGTCGCATCCGGAAAACCTCGCCGACCTGGTGGCGAAGCTCGGCGAAGGGAAGCACGACCTCGGCCTCGCGTTCGACGGCGACGGCGACCGGCTCGGCGTGGTGACGAAGGACGGCCACGTGATCTACCCGGACCGCCAGTTGATGCTGTTCGCGGCCGACGTGCTCTCCCGCGCGCCCGGCGCGACGATCATTTACGACGTGAAATCTACCCGCAACCTCAAGCCGTGGATCCTGCGCCACGGCGGCAAACCGCTGCTGTGGAAGACCGGCCACTCGCTGATCAAGGGCAAGATGAAGGAAGTCGGTGCCGCGCTTGCCGGAGAGATGAGCGGCCACACGTTCTTCGAGGAGCGCTGGTACGGCTTCGACGACGGCCTCTACGCCGGCGCGCGGCTGATCGAGATCCTGTCGCGGCACGCCGATCCGTCGGCCGTCCTCGACGCGCTGCCCGACGCCGTGTCGACGCCGGAGATCCAGGTCGCCTGCGCCGAGGGCGAGCACCATGCGCTGATCGCGAAGCTCGGGCAGACGGCAGAGTTTCCCGGCGCCACCGACGTCATCCGGATCGACGGCCTTCGGGTCGAATACGCGGACGGCTTCGGCCTCGCCCGCGGCTCCAACACGACGCCGGTCGTCGTGCTGCGCTTCGAAGCCGACAACGACGCCTCGTTGGCACGGATCCAGAACGAGTTCCGGCGCGTGCTGACGGCCGCGAAGCCCGGCATCGCACTGCCGTTCTGATGCTGTCCATCGTCGATATCGAGGCCGCGCGCGAACGGATCGCCGGCGGCGTCTACTTCTCGCCCTGCGTCGAGTCGATCCCGCTGTCGCAGCTCACCGGCGCGCACGTCTTCTGCAAGCTGGATTACCTGCAGCGCACCGGCAGCTTCAAGGAGCGCGGCGCGCGCAATGCGCTGCTGCTGCTTGCGCCGGAGCAGCTCGCGCGCGGCGTGATTGCGGCGTCCGCCGGCAACCACGCGCAGGGGATCGCCTACCACGGCGCCCTGCTCGGCATCCCGACCACCGTCGTGATGCCGAAGTTCGCCGCGCTGATCAAGGTGACCAACTGCCGCCAACTCGGCGCAAACGTAGTGCTGCACGGCAACGACCTGTCCGAGGCGCGCGCGCACGCCGAGGCGCTGGCGACGTGCGACGGGCTGACGTTCATCCACCCGTTCGACAACCTGCACGTGATGGCGGGCCAGGGCACGATGGCGCTGGAGATCCTCGAGCAGACACCCGACCTCGACGCCGTCGTCGTCCCCGTCGGCGGCGGCGGGCTTCTGTCCGGCATCGGCACGGTGATGCGGGCGAAGAAGCCTCAGGTGACTGTCGTCGGCGTCGAGCCGGAGCATGCACAGTGTCTCGTCGCGGCGCTCAAAGCCGGCCATCCGGTGCCGGTGCCGCTCTCGCCGACGCTCGCCGACGGTCTCGCGGTGCCGCAGCTCGGTGCGCTGCCGTTCGAGGTGCTGCGGCGCGTCGTCGACGAGGTCGTCACCGTCGACGAGGCGTCGATCGCGCTTTCGATCCTGCGCCTGATCGAGCTGGAGAAGAGCGTCGTCGAAGGTGCGGGCGCCGCGCCGCTGGCCGCGTTCCTTGCCGGCAAGCTCGACCGCCTCAAGGGAAAGCAGGTGGTGCTGGCGCTGTGCGGCGGCAACATCGACCTCACCATGCTCGACCGCGTCATCGAGACCGGCCTCGTCGCCGACGGTCGCCTCACCCGCTTCACCGTGTCGATCAGCGACCGCCCCGGCGGCCTCGCGCGGCTGGCCGAGGTCATCGCGTCGACTGGCGCGTCGATCAAGGAGATCGTCCACGATCGCGCCTTCTCCGGGCCCGACCTCTCGGTAGTGCGCGTGGTCTGCGTTGTCGAGACCACCGGCCACGATCACGTGCATGCGTTGCACGCGGCGCTGGCGGACGCCGGCATCCAGGTTCTGGGCCGGGAGTCGCCGCTGCCTGCGACACGGCCCTGACCGGCGGGAAAGGGCTAGGGCGACGCGAGCCAGCCCGCGCAATCCCACCCCAGCAGCCCTTCGAGTTCCCGGATTTCGTCAGCGAAGACAGCGGCAAGATACTGCCGCTCTTCCTGCGACATCGGGCGCTCGTAGTGCGCCGTGCCGACGTTGGTCGGAAAGCGCGGGAAGGGTCGGAGCCGCAGGAATTCGGCGATGCGCTGCAGAGTTTCGGCGGTTGCTTTCTGCAGGTCCACGCTTTTCAGGATCAGCATTTGCTCGGCCGGAAAGTGACGCCAGAGCCGCCGCAGCTGCCGCGAGTAGAAGCCCCGGTCGACGTACGAGAAGAACCGGACCTGTTGCGGCATCGCGGCGCGGATGCGTTCGGGCTCGGCCCGCAGCGCGTCGAGAAACGGCAGCGTCTCCCGCTTCTTGACGGTTCGCTGCATGTTCCAGTGCGAGTACGCGCGCGTGATGGGGTTGCGCAGCAGGATGATGATCTTGAGCGCAGGGTTGTAGCGCGCCATCCGCTCCGGCGCCGACTCCCAATACATGTAGATCGGCGTCGACTCGCCGCGCAACCGCCGCGGCAAGCCGGCGGCGAAGTTTGCGTGGTAGGCGGCGTAATCGACGGGCTCGGCGCGAAAGGCTTCGTCGCGGTCGAAGAAATGTACCTCCTTTTTTACCGCCATCTCGACGTCGGGGTGATGCCGAAGGTAGCGGTCGAGCGCCGTCGTGCCGCCCTTCTGGGTGCCGGCGATCACGAAGTTCACGAGCTGCAGCCGGTCCCCGCCGCCGGTGTCGGGTCCGGCGCCGGCTTCGGCTGCGGACCCGGTGACCGATCCCGGTCCCGTCACGCGCCCGTGGCACTGCTCATAGCGCTTCCCGCTGCCGCAGGAGCAGGTCGCCTTGCGATCCATCCGTCGCTCTCCTGGTCACCCCAATTGCGAGCGTGCCTGTCGATGTCAGTACCCGATGCCGAGCCGCCGGTAGAGGAAGCCGAGCAGCCACGCCGGGCC
>JBDTVU010000209.1:0-4533 GCA_040007035.1 Betaproteobacteria bacterium
CGAAACGGCGGAGTAGCGCGCCCAAACGGCCAGTCGATCAAAGCGCCGCAGCCAACCGGCCGGCAACACGTCCCCGTCGGCTCGTCCTGTTTAACCATGGCGCGGCCGTCGATTCGCACGCCAATGCGCATGGCAACGCGACGGGTGATAGCGTGCGGCGTCACGACATGGATTGCTCGCATCCCGGTGATGCCGTCCAGTTCGCCTCGGTTGCCGCCGACCAGCCATGAAAAGTTTGCCGTTTGAGTTCGACGTCCTTCCCCACCGCCATTGGGGCTTGACCGTCGCGTGTTTTGTCGCAGTAGCGGCGGTAGGCGTCGCCGACTACCTGACCGGCAACGAGCTCACGTTTTCAGCGTTCTATCTCATTCCCGTGGCGGCCGTAGCGTGGATTTCCGGGGCGCGGATCGCGGTCGTTGCGTCGATATTCGCCGCAGCAATCTGGTTCTGGGCGGAACGCGCTTCAAGCCGCGTTAATTTGAGCCTGTTTGTCTACGGCTGGAACTTCGGCGTACGGCTGCTTTTCCTGCTGTTGGTGGCGGTCCTGCTCGCCCGTGTGCGCGAGATGCTGGAACGGGAGCGGGAGCTGAGCGCGACGGACGCGCTGACAGGGTTGCCGAACGCGCGGTCGCTACGCACTGCTGCCGTACTCGAGATCGCGCGGTCGCGTCGCTACGGACAACCGCTTTCGCTTGCATTCATTGACGTCGACGACTTCAAGCGAGTCAATGACAGTGCCGGCCACGATGCCGGCGATCGGGTGCTGAAGCATGTGGCCGCAGCCCTCCGATCCAGATTGCGCGAAACGGACATCGTGGCGCGTTACGGCGGCGACGAATTCATCGTTTTGTTGCCCAACGCCGATGAAGTGGCGGCGCGCGCAACGGCCGAAAAGCTCATGCGTGCCGTGGGCGAAGCCATGCGCGGGAGCGAATGGCCGGTTTCGGTCAGCGTCGGCGCCGTGACGTGCGCGTCCGGCCAGATGACCGTCGAAAACATGCTCCAGAGCGCCGATCGGCTGATGTACGAGGCCAAGTCGGCCGGCAAGAACCGCGCACGCTTCGGGACGTACCGCGAGTAGCGGCAGGCTCGGAGACCGCGCCTGAGCCCGTCGACGGACGGTGTTCGCATCGTTCACACTGGGGCCGAGCCAACGGTACTCCACCCCGTCCAGCAGGCGCGCTCAGCGCGGCTCGGGGCCTGCCTGCCGCTTGTCGGCGCCCACAAGCCCGCCACTTTCGCCCACCAGCGTCCTTACGCTGAGGTCTTCGACCGACTCCGCAAACGCGCGATCAATTCGGGTCACCACGTTCTCGACAGACGGAGGAAGTGGGAGGGCCTCAGGAGTCAGGAAGCCGTCTTCGCCGGCCATGCGCATGGTTGCCAGCAAGTCCGCAATCGACAGGTGCGATAAATCGCGCGCAGGAAGATAGGCGGGCGGGTCGTCGTTGCTTCGAGTCACCAGACCGCCTTGCGCCAGCGCATCGAGTGCGACGTTGACCGAGTGCATCGGGATTCCCAGTCGATGCGTGAGCTGCTGTAGCGTCCACGGCGGCCGGCCTTGCACGAAGTGCGATCCGATGAGATGCATCACCACAAGGACAAGCCGCTCACGCATGCGATTGCTGAGTCGCGGCTCGCCAGGCAACGCATAGAGATAATCGGGATGCTGCAGATAGAACGATATGTCCGCCCCGAACAACAGCACCAGCCAGCTCACGTACAGCCAGATCAGAAACAGAACGAAGACCGCGAAGCTCGCGTAGATCGCGGCATATTGTGTCGATGACGCCACGAACACCGCGAACGCCCAGCCCGCGGACTGCCAGAGTATGCCGCCAATGACGCCGGCGACGAATGCGGGCGTGAAGCGCACGCGCGTATTCGGAACGAACATGTAGAAGAACGTGAACGCGCCGATCACCAGGACATAGGGCAGGAACTTGCCGACGCCGAGTACAAGCCTTCCGAACGGCTCGATGGCGAGCACTGCCTGCACCGCGTCCGATCGTACGATCATGGTAGTGATGCCGAGTGCGGCGAAGACCAGGACCGGCCCGACCAGCAGGAAACTGAGGTAGCGGCTGAAGCGTTCGCCCAGGCTGCGCAATTGCGTGACGTGCCAGATTGCGTTGAATGACTCCTCGATCTTCTGCACCAGAGAAATGACCGTGTAGATCAGCAGCGCGAGACCAACTGCGCCGAGCACACCGACATTCATGTGTTCGATGAATCCCATGAGCCGGCTGGTGATTTCGAGGCCCTGTTCACCCAGCGGCGCGAGCAGATTCTCGAGCAGCGGCTCGACCTGGTGGTGGACGCCGAACGCCTTGAGAACGGAGAAACTCAGTGCCAGCAGCGGGACCATGGACAGCAGCGTCGTGTAGACGAGACTCATCGTCCACAGCGTGAGCTGGCCTTGCATGACGTCGCGGAACAGAACGATCGCGAGCCGCACGGTGCGCACCACGCGCATTTTCCGGACCGGCAAAGGCGCGAGATGCGGCTTCCAGATCGCCTTGTCGATCCGCTTCAGCAAACTGTCTGGTTTGTCCGGCATGGCGTCGTGTCCCGATCGGGTCTGCGTCAAGCTACCGGCGCGGCACGGGCGCCCGGCGTGCTAACCCGCGGGCGTACCGTGTTTCCACTCGTCATCGTTGCGGAAGACGCGGACCACGCGCGTACGCTTGCCGCCGGTGTCCCTTTCCATCTGCACCATGAGAGGATGGCGTTCCCCGAGCTTGGCCTGCGCTTCATTCTCGCCCTCAAAGGTCAGGATCGCGCCATCAGCGCGACAGACATCGAACCAAAGTCCGTGGCCGTCTTCAATTTCGATCTTGAACATCGTCATTCTCCGTCGGAAGCCGACTCAATGGTACCGCGATTCATCCGCGGTACGCCTCAGCCGTTGAGAGCGTCAGGATCGCCGGTACGAGCTTGGACACCACGACCCCTTGCACTGACAAGTCGAATGTCTCCGTCGCCTATCGCACTTTGCGGCTGTTTCAGCATCGGTTGCCGGTCGCCAGCTCCCATCAAAACTCGTCATCGCACCGCGCGCTCGAATCGCCCGACTCGTTCGTAAGCGTTCCCTCCCGGTAGACAGCGAGAACTGGGCTTTTCTGGATTCTCGGCAATGCAATTCTTTGGGTGGCCGGGCTCCATGCGGCCGCGGCGTTGTTCCATCACTTCATTCTTAGCGATGGTGTTCTCCTCTCGATGCTATCGGGGCGCCAATGAACTCGGGCCTCATGCACTTGGCGCAGGGACTGGTATACCGTCTTCCGGCAAGCTCGGCCTTCGGCAAGCCAATTCGTTCACGATGCACTCCCGGGCGTTGGTGGCCGGTTAGATGAGGCTTGACCGTGGTTGTACGACCGGTATGGAGCGCGCTGCGCAAAGACCGCAGGTAGCCGCAAACCGTCGCGAGAGGCGAATTGGGTTTGGTTCTTCCGGTCGATCGCGCGATGAGCCCGCAGCAGCTATCACACCGGTGATCTTCGCGACAGACTATTCGCGGCAGCCGCCCCTCGCCTAAACTGGCGTCGAGGCGGGCATGTCGCCGGCGATCTCTCGCTGAGAGACGCGCGGCTCGCCGGCGTCCCGCGTCACCGACCCGGAAGGAGTCCGTTCCCCATGCGTCGTCCGGCCGCGCCCTTGCGAAGGACGTCGCCTTGAATTCGCCCGCACCGTCGCTGCGGGCCACAGCGGCGCGCGTCGTGCGCGTGTGGCGGCACCTCACGGCCGCGTCGCCGGATCGCCGGCCGCCGTCGCTGGCGAAGTTCGTCGCGCTGTCGTTGCTGCTGCACCTGCTCGCCCTCGTGCTGCTGCGGGACGCCGGCTGGTTCGGCGTCGGCCATCCCGACGGCAGCGGGACGACGCTCGCCGTGACGTTGCAACCCCGCGCCGTCGACATCGTCGCGTCGACGCCGTTGGCAACGCCGGCCACGACCGAGACACGCCCTGCACCGCGCGCACCTGCTACCGCCGCGATGCCCGCCGCGCCTGCGCGGCCGCGGATCGAGTCGCGCCCGGCGCAGCAAGCCTCGCCGAATGCGGGCGACCTGCCCACCGCCGCCACGCCGCGTCCGGCGCGACCGGTCGACGCACCCGCGCGTTACGTCGCGCCGCCGGTCGAGGGCCTGCTGGCGCCGGCGATTCCGCTCGGCCATCTCGAAGCGGTGCCGAAAATCGATCGCGAGTTCACGCCGCTGGCGAAGCTCGCCCCGACGCGCGAGCTGCCGCCGGCGGGCAGCGCGCCGCTGCCTCGGATGGACGCCCCGCCACGCGTCGACCGCGAGATCGTGCCGACGGCGCGCCTCGCACCGCCGCAGGCGCTGCCGCCGCCCGATGCGCCACCGCTGCGCCGTCTCGACGCCGCTCCAGCGAACCGGGCGATCGCGCCTTTGCCGAAAGTCGAGCGGCCGTCTGCGCTCGCGGCCGATGCCGCGCCGCTGGAACCCGTCGCGCCGCCTCCGGTCGTCGACCGATCGCTTGCGCCGCTTCCGAAAGCCGACGTGCCGCGTGAGTTGG
>JBDTVU010000210.1:0-4479 GCA_040007035.1 Betaproteobacteria bacterium
CTCTGGGCCGCGGGGTCGGTCGCGTTGCGGGCGGCGGGACTGATCCGATGACGGCCGACGTTTCCGCGATCGCGGCCCGGCTGATCGCCGCGTACGACAGCGTGACGCAGATCCCGCCGATCACCGCCGACCATCCGGACTTCGACGTTCCGACCGCGTACGAGGTGCTGCGCGAGATCGAGGCGCGCCGCCGCATCGCGCAGGGCTGGCAGGCCGTCGGCCGCAAGATCGGCTTCACCAACCGGACAATCTGGCCGCGCTACGGCGTGTACCAGCCGATGTGGGCGCACGTGTGGCAGCACACCGTCCACTTCGCGCCGGAGGGCCGCGCACGCCTGCGCGTCGCCGGTTTCGCCGAACCGCGGATCGAGCCGGAAGTCGTGTTCCGGCTGAAGGCGCCGGTGCCCACCGATGCCGACGCCCGTGCTGTGCTCGCGTGCATCGAGTGGATCGCGCCGGGATTCGAGATCGTCCAGAGCCATTTCCCGGACTGGAAATTCGCTGCCGCCGACTGCACGGCGGCGTTCGGGCTGCACGGCGCGCTCGTCGTCGGCAAGCCGCTCCCGGTCACGCGGGCGAATGCGAACGCGATTGCCGCGGCGCTGCCCGCGTTTACGCTGTCGCTGAAGCGCGGCAACCATGTCGTCGATGTCGGCGAGGGCGCCAACGTGCTCGACAGCCCGGCACTCGCACTCGTCCATCTCGCGCGACTGCTCGCCACGCAGCCGCAGTTCCCGCCGCTCGCCGCGGGCGAGGTCATCACCACCGGGACGCTGACCGACGCGTGGCCGGTCGAGGCGGGGCAAACGTGGTCGTCCGACTACGGCGCGCTCGGCCTCGCGGCGCTGACACTGACGTTCGACTGACGTTCCACCCCGGAGTCTGCCGGTGACGCGCGGCGGCCGGTTTGGCTACACTCGCGGCTCCAGAGTGCAGGGAATCCGATGATCCGTTCGTACGCCACCACCGTCGCGATTGCGCTCGCCGCAACCGCCGTGACGTTCCTCGCCGCCTGCGCCGGCGCCGACTCCCAGCCCTCGGCCGAAGCGCGCCCGCAGAAGGTCTACCGGACCGGCAGCAACCTCCCGCCCAAGGACGACGACGGCAGCGTGCAGGTGGTCAAGCCGGAAGGCAACTCGCCGGTCCTGGGTCCGCCCGGCAGACCGCCGAGTAGAGGCATGTGATGGGTGCCGTGCCGCGTGCACCCGCGCGGCACGGCGTCAGCGGACGGTGAGCCCGCGCCGATCGTGCCAGTCGGCGATCCCCTCGTCGGGATACCCGGCGAAGTGCGCGTGGCGACGACCGCGCGGGACCTCGGCCCAGCCCGCGGCGAAGTCGAGCATGATCTCCACCTCCTGCGGCGGCTTCGGCAGCGGCGTGTCGATCGCCGACGCGAACGGGTAGACCCACTGCGGCCAACGCGGATCCGAGATCCACAGCGCGCTGCCGCACCTGGCGCAGAAATGCCGGCGCGCCGGTGACAGCCGCCGCCGCGCGACGCCCGGTTCCGCGATCCGCGCGCGATAGACGGTGACGTGCTTCGCGCCGCGCACCGCGAGCGTCGACGCTTCGCCCATGATGTTGATCGCATAGCCGCCGCCGCCCTGCGTCTTGCGGCAGATCGAGCAGTAGCACCGCATGTACGGGTAAGGCGTGCGTGATCCGACGCGGAACCTCACCGCGCCGCAGTGACATGAACCCTCGAGCCGCATGGGCGCCTCCGTCGGTCATCGTCCACCACGATGATAGTCGGTGGACGTTCCCGCATGCGCATTGACAGCGACGAGGCGCGCACGGCCTAATCGTTGCCTTCAACGACCTCCACTGCGGGACCATGGCTCCAGGCCGACCCGAAGCGCCGCTGCCGGCGCCCGACCGGCTCGCGGCCGAAATCGCACGGGCCGTCGAGCTTCACCGGAACGGCCGGCTGGCGGACGCCGTCGCGTTGTACCGAGCGCTGCTCGTGCAGGCGCCGGCCGGGTTCGAGCTGCTGCATCGCTACGGCATAGCGTTGTACCAGAGCGGGCGCTTCGATGAAGCCGCGGCCGCGATTCGGCAGGCGCTCGCGCTCGATTCGGGCGCCGCCGCCGCGCACACGAATCTCGGCCTCGTCCTGCGGAAACTCGGGCGCCTCGACGAGGCGCTCGCGAGCTATGGCGAGGCGCTCGTGCTGATGCCGGACAATGTCGAGGCGCTCAACAATCGCGGCAACGTTCTCATCGCGCTTGCGCGGCATGCGGATGCACTGGCGGACTTCGACCGTGCGCTGGCGCTGAAGCCCGGCTACGCCGAGGCGCACAACAACCGCGGCACCGCGCTCACGGGCCTGCAGCGGTACGACGAGGCGCTTGCAAGCTACGACCGGGCGCTGGCACTGAAGCCCCACTACGCCGACGCACTGCGCAATCGGGGCGGCGAGCTCGTGCGCGCGCACCGCTATCGAGAGGCGCTGGCAAGCTTCGACCGCAGCCTGACGCTCGTCCCCGACGACGCCACCGCCTACGGCAGCCGCGGCGACGCGCTGATGGGCCTCGGGCGCCACGCCGAGGCACTCGCAAGCTACGACCGGGCGCTGGCGCGCGAGCCCGAACGTGCCGACGCGCACCGGCACCGCGGCGACGCGCTGGCAGCGCTCGGGCGCCGCGACGAGGCGATCGCCGCTTGGCGGCAGGCACGGGCGGCGGGGGACGATACGGGCGAGATCGATTACGCGCTCGCGGCGCTCGGTGCCGAGCCGGCACCGGCCGTGGCTCCGCGACACTACGTTGCGAGCCTCTTCGACCAGTACGCGGACCGGTTCGACGCGCACCTGACCGGCGAGCTCCACTACCGGACACCGACCGTTCTGCGCGACGCGATCGCGCACGCGGCGCCGGCGGGCGGTCTCGCCATCGTGGACCTGGGGTGCGGCACCGGTCTCGTCGGGTCGGCGGTGCGCCCGCTCGCGCGGACGCTCGTCGGCGTCGACCTGTCGGCGCGGATGCTCGACAAGGCGCGGGCGCGCGGCTGCTATGACGATCTTGTCCGTGCCGATATCGTCGAGTTCCTGTCGTGGTACGGCGGCCGGTTCGACGTCGCCGTCGCCGCCGACGTCTTCATCTACATCGGCGACCTCGCGAGGGTGTTCGACGGCGTTGCCCGCGTGCTCGAAGCCGGCGGCCTGTTCGTGTTCTCCGTCGAGGCGGCCGACGGCGACGGCTACGTGCTGCGGCCGTCGCGGCGCTACGCGCACTCGACCGCGTATCTCCAGGCTCTGGCGCGCGAAGCGGACTTCGCCGTCGTGCGCATCGACGAAGACGCGGTGCGCCAGGAAAGCGGCAGCGACGTCGACGGGCGTTACATCGTGCTGCGGCGCCGGTAGTGACCGCATTCGCGCCCGCCGCAAGAGAGGTCCGGCGTCGCGCCTCCCGGCATTGCTTCCCCCGCGCGCGGCGGCGCGAGCGGCGCGGGGGCGGCCCTCGTGACGAAGAAAGCCGCGCCGGCCGCAAGCCACAGCGCGAGACCGAGTCCGGCCGCCACGACGGCGCCGGCCGCGCGCCGCGACGCGGGTGAGGACACCGAGAATGCGGCGCGCCCGCCGCCGACGGGGGAAGACTCGGCCGCTGGGCGTTTTGCCGCGATCCCCGGCGCAGGGGCGCGCATCCAGTTGCGCGGCGGGACAGCGCCGGGTGCGGCAAGCTCGCGGCCGAAAGGTCCTCCCCGGTCGGCGGCGCGCATGCTAGCGCTCCGGTGCCGCAAGCGGGACGGCGCTCGGCGCGCCGGCGTCGGCGGTCGTCGCGTCGTACGGTTCGTCCGGTTTTGCCTGCGCCGCCGCGATGAAGATCGCCAGCGCCAGCGCGAGGCTCACCACCAGCCCCGCCGCGAGCGCTTCGGCGGCGAGTTGCGCGAGATCGCGCCACACGCGGCCCTGGAATGGATGTCCGTGAATCCGGTGGCTGCTGCTGCCCGTCGTCATGTCGTCCCCTTTTCGCGTGGCTCGGTCGGCGGAGGCGGCGTCGATCGCCCCCGGATCCATTTACCTCCGGTGAGGCGGCGTCCCGCGGGCAGCGGGCGGGCAAAGCGGCGAACAATTGTGGCGAAAATCGGGCAGCGTCTCCGCGGCCCACGATCGTCGGGCGCGGCTGCGCTATAGTCAGCGCCACCGCCGGAGCGCCATCGCAATGTCACGCCGCATCGCCATCGTCGAGGATGAACCCGCGATCCGCGCCAATTACGCGGACGCGCTGAGGAAGCAGGGCTACGACGTCGCCGCGTACGCAAACCGCGCCGACGCGATCGTGGCGTTCCGCAGCCGGCTGCCCGATCTCGCGCTGATCGACATCGGCCTCGGCGAGGACGTCGACGGCGGCTTCGCGCTGTGCCGCGACCTGCGCGCGCTGTCGGCGACGGTGCCGATCCTGTTCCTGTCCGCGCGCGACTCCGACTTCGACATCGTCGCGGGACTGCGCATCGGCGCCGACGATTACCTGACCAAGGACG
>JBDTVU010000211.1:0-4472 GCA_040007035.1 Betaproteobacteria bacterium
ACTGCGGACGTCCACGGCGGCCGTAACTGAAGCCGCGAGTTCTGCGGCACGATTGGAGAGTTCTGACTGCGCGACTTCGGTGGATTGGCTGCGCCGCGATTGTCCCTTGACGATATTTATTTCGAGGTCGCCAAGCGATGCAATTCATTGACCCGCAACACGGCACGAGTGTCCTGAGCCGTCTCATTGCCCCAGCAGTTTTTGCAGCTCGTAGAGCGCCGCCAGCGCATCGCGCGGCGTCATCGCGTCGGGATCGAGCGCGGCAAGGGCCGTCGCGAGGGCCGCGCTCTCCGGTGATGTTGCGTTCTCGTCCGGCGCCACGGCGTCGGGCTCCGCCGGGGCCGCGAACAGATCCGCTTGCGGACCACCCGCCGCATTGAACTTGTCGAGCCGCGCCAGATAACCCTTCGCGCGCCGGATCGCATCGGCCGGCACGCCGGCAAGCTTCGCCACCTGCAGCCCGTAGCTGCGGTTCGCCGGCCCGTCGGCGGCTGCGTGCAGGAACACGATGCCGTCGGCGTGCTCGACGGCGTCGAAGTGGAGGTTGGCGCAGCCCTCGATTTCCGCCGGCAACGCGGTCAGCTCGAAATAATGCGTCGCGAACAGCGCCAGGCTGCGGTTCTTCTCCGCGAGCTGGTGCGCGATCGCCCACGCCAGCGCCAGCCCGTCGAACGTCGACGTGCCGCGCCCGATCTCGTCGATCAGCACCAGGCTCTGCGGGGTGGCGCGATGCAGGATCGCCGCGGCCTCGGTCATCTCGACCATGAACGTCGAGCGCCCGCCGGCGAGATCGTCGGCGGCGCCGATCCGGGTGTGGATCGCATCGAGCGGACCGATGGTCGCCGCTGCCGCCGGCACGAACGAGCCGAAGTGCGCGAGCAGCGCAATGACGGCTGCCTGCCGCATGTACGTCGACTTGCCGCCCATGTTCGGGCCGGTGACGATCAACAGGCGACGGTCGGGGCGCAGATCGAGGTCGTTGGGAATGAACGCGTCGACCTGTCGCTCGACGACCGGATGCCGGCCGGCGCGGATCGCGATGCCCGTCTCCGCGACGAACACGGGCTGGGCAAGATCGAGCGCGACGGCGCGCTCGGCGAGGTTGGTCAGCACGTCGAGCGTGGCCAGCGCCGCCGCGCAGCGCTGCAGCGCCGGGATCGCCGGCGCGAGGTCGACGAGCAGTCGCTCGTACAGCAGCTTCTCGCGGGCGAGTGCCCGCTCCTGCGCCGACAGCGCCTTGTCTTCGAACGTCCTGAGCTCGGGCGTGATGTAGCGCTCGGCGTTCTTCAGCGTCTGCCGGCGGCGGTAGTCGTCGGGCACCTTCGTCGCGTTGGCGTTCGTCACCTCGATGTAGAAGCCGTGGACGCGGTTGTACTCGACCTTGAGGTTCGCGATGCCGGTGCGCTCGCGCTCCCGCGCCTCCAGTGCCACGAGAAACGTGCCGCAGTCGGCGTCCATCGCACGCAACTCGTCGAGGTCGGCGTCGAAGCCGTCGGCGATGACGCCGCCGTCGCGAACCTGTGCCGCCGGCTCGGGGGCGACGACGCGGGCGAGCAGCGCGGCCCACTGCGCGTCGACGTCCAGATCGGCGGCGAGCTCCACGACGATCGGCACGGCGGTGCCGGCGAGCGCTGCGCGGGCCGCGGGCAGTCGCGCCAGCGTGTCGCGTAAGCCGGCGAGGTCGCGCGGCCGCGCCGACAGCAGCGCGACGCGCGCGGCGATCCGCTCGATGTCGACGGTGCGTTCGAGTTCGGCCACGAGCGCGCGGCGCGCGGCGGGATCCGCGACCCAGCCGGCGATTGCCGCGTGTCGCGCCGCTGCGGCCGCCTGCGCGCGCAACGGGTGAGTGAGCCAGTAGCGCAGCAGCCGGCTGCCGGCGGCGGTCGCGCAGGCGTCGAACAGCGACAAGAGCGTCGGTGCCGGCTCGCCGCGCAGCGTCGTGACGATCTCGAGATTGCGCCGCGTCGCTGCGTCGAGCGCGAGGAACTCGTCCACCGTCTCGACGCCGAGCGAGCGGATGTGCGACAGCGTCGACTGCTGCGTCGCCGCCGCGTACCCGAACAGCGCGCCTGCCGCGCCGAGTGCCAGGTCGCGGTCGTCGATGCCGAACGCGGCCAGATCCTGCGTGCCGAAATGTTTCGACAACGCACGTGTTGCCACCGCCGCGTCGAACTGCCAGGCGGCCAGCGTGCGCGTCGGCACCCGCGGTCCGGTCGGCGGCGCCGCCACGCCGTCAGGCACCAGCAGCTCGGCGACGTCGAGCCGTTCCAGCGCGGCGGCCGTTTCGGCGACGGGCACCTCGGACAGCACGAAACGGCCCGAAGCGAAGTCGAGCCAGGCGATGCCGGTGCGATGGTGGCCGGGATTGACGGCGACGAGCAGGCTGTCGCGCCGCGCGTCGAGCAGGTTGGCGTCGGTGACCGTTCCCGGCGTGACGACGCGCAGCACCTTGCGCTCGACCGGGCCTTTGCTCGTCGCCGGATTGCCGACCTGCTCGCAGATCGCGACCGATTCGCCGAGCTTCATCAGCTTCGCCAGATACTGCTCGACGGCGTGGAAAGGCACGCCGGCCATCGGGATCGGCGCGCCCGCCGATTGCCCGCGCGTGGTCAGCGTGATGTCGAGCAGCGGAGCGGCGCGCCGCGCATCGTCGTAGAACAGCTCGTAGAAGTCGCCCATCCGGTAGAAGACGAGCTTGTCCGGATGCTCCGCCTTCGCCGCGAGGTACTGCCGCATCATCGGCGTGTGCGCCGACAGCGGTGCGACGGGCGTGGCGGGTGAGGGCGGCATCGCCCGGATTATAGCGGCGCGCCGGCGACCGGCCGGCGCATCACGGGGAGCGTTCGGTCAGCGATCCTGCGTGATCAGCGGCGCCAGCCCGCCGACCGCGCCGACGACATAGAACGTCGACGTCTGCCCCAGCGTCAACACGACGTTGGGCACCGTGAGCAATGCCGTTCCCGTTGCCGCGTCGTTGAACGTCACCGTGTAGGTGCCGGCGTCGATCAGCGCATAGGTCGACGCCGTCGGCGACGCGAGCGCCGAGACCACCTTGTTGGTGCCGACGACGACGTCGAGCGGCGGCGCATCCGGCGAGGCGTTGACGAACCGCACCTTCGGTTGCCCGGTCGACGACGGCAGATTGTCGTCGTCGAGCGTCACTGCCTTGAGCGAGCCCGGAAAGCCAGTGAGGAAGACGGAGCTGTCGGTCGACGCCCCAATCGTCTTCGTCGCCGCGGCGAGGATCGCGCCGGGCGCCGAGGCGTCCTCGAAGGCGAGGTTCTTGGTGCCGGGGGACACGCCGACATACGACGACGCGCTGAGGTAGATCTCCCCCGGCACGATCGACACGCCATCCGACAGCAGGTTGACGGCGCCGGTTTGCGGCGCCGCATGGATCGCCTTGATCCGCGCCTGCAGGTTGTTCACCGGCGCGACCGCGTGATCGCCGTCCTCGTCGGCCAGCAGGACGTT
This sequence comes from Betaproteobacteria bacterium, assembly GCA_040007035.1. Lineage (GTDB taxonomy): Bacteria > Pseudomonadota > Gammaproteobacteria > Burkholderiales > Casimicrobiaceae > CAIWHR01. Next base: position 3,475 of record JBDTVU010000211.1, read on the forward strand.
GACGAAGAGCGAACTGCGCTTGGTGTAGACGATCGCGTATGCGCTGCGCTGATCGGCCAGCGTCAATGGGCCCGAATCGTAGATGACCGTCTTCGTGGCGTACGGCGTGATCCGCACCTGGTACTGGCCCGCCGGGAACTGGAGCGAAATCGTCGAGATGCCGTACCCGGTCGCGTTGAACGCCGGCGCCACGTTGGTGATGTCGACGCCCGGTGCCGTGACATAGGTGTCGATCGTCCCGACGCCCGCCGCCACGTTCGTGACGCGGAGCTTGAACTGGCCGTTTCCGGGCACGATCGTGTCGTCCGGCGCCATCAGCAGCGATGCCGCCGTCGGGTAGCCGTAGGCGATGAGCGTGTACGGCTGGGTGCCGAACAGCGAATAGCCCGCGCTGACCAGCGTCGTCGCGGTGCCGGTCAGCGCGACGCCGAACGACGTGTTGCTGGGCAGGAAGTCGAGGTACCCGGTGCCGGTCTCGAAATTGACCCCCGGCCAGACCTTGTTGCCGCCCTCGGAAACGTCGAGGGCCGGCGCGTCGGCCATTGCGTTGATGAAGCGGACCTGCGCGTACGTCGTCGGGAAGCTGTTGATGGTGTTGATCTTGCAGCTCCCCAGCGCGAGCGGCAGGGCGAGCAGGGCGGCGAGGAGGTGGAAGCGGCGTGCCATCGGGTCATCCATGAGGCAAAATGTGTCTATGCTACGCCTGTGCACCGTCGATGGCCATTGCCGGCGCGCGCGCCGCGCCGGGCGGCGCGAGTTTCGGCGATGACGGCGGTGCGCCTGATACCGGGGCGGCTCGCGCTGTCGACGCTGCGCGAATTGTGGGCGGCGCAGTGCCCGCTCGCCATCGATGCATCGGCGCGGCCGGCGGTCGACGCGGCGGCGGCGACCGTCGAGCGCGTCATCGCGTCCGGCCGCACCGTCTACGGCGTCAACACCGGCTTCGGGCTGCTCGCACGGACGCGGATCGACGACGCGCGGCTCGCCGAGCTTCAGCG
>JBDTVU010000212.1:0-4450 GCA_040007035.1 Betaproteobacteria bacterium
TTGCGGCCCTTCTGCTCCTTGCGGTACTTCCTTCTAGCTGGTTGCAGCATTCTTCACTCCTGCTCGACGCGGACGCTTCGGCGCTTCCGGTGCCGGCGCGGGCGCCGACGCCGGCTCGGCGTTGTGCGCCAGCACTTCGCCCTTGAACACCCATACCTTGATGCCGATCACGCCGTAGGTCGTCCGCGCTTCGGACAACCCGTAGTCGATGTCGGCGCGCAGCGTGTGGAGTGGCACCCGGCCTTCGCGGTACCACTCGCAGCGCGCGATCTCGATGCCGTTCAACCGGCCCGAGCACATGATCTTGATGCCCTGCGCGCCGAGGCGCATCGCATTCTGCATCGCCCGCTTCATCGCGCGGCGGAACATGATCCGCTTCTCGAGCTGCTGGCCGATCGAGTCGGCGATCAGCTGGGCGTCGATCTCGGGCTTGCGGATTTCCTCGATGTTGAGGCCGACGTCGCCGCCCATCATCTTGCGCAGGTCGGAGCGCAGCGTCTCGATATCCTCCCCCTTCTTCCCGATCACCACGCCGGGCCGCGCGCTGTGGATCGTGATCCGCGCGTTCTTCGCCGGCCGCTCGATCGTCACCTTGCCCACCGACGCGTGCCCGAGCTTCTTCTTCAGGTACTCGCGGATCTTGATGTCTTCCTTCAGCGTCGGCGCGAAATTCTTGCTGTTCGCGAACCACTTCGACGTCCAGTTGCGGGTGACGGAAAGGCGGAACCCCGTCGGATGAATTTTCTGACCCATGGCGTTCCCTTATTTGCCGTCGCCGACGACGACGTGGATGTGGCAGGTCTGCTTCAGGATGGTGTTGCCACGCCCCTTGGCGCGCGCGGTGAAGCGGCGCAGGCTCTCGGCCTTGTCGATGCAGATCGTCTTGACCTTGAGCTCGTCGATGTCGGCGCCGTCGTTGTGCTCGGCATTGGCGATCGCCGATTCGAGCACCTTCTTGATGATCTTGGCGCCCTTCTTCGGGCTGAACGACAGCACGTTGAGCGCGCTGTCGACCGGCAGGCCGCGGATCTGGTCGGCGACGAGCCGGCCTTTCTGGGCCGACAGCCGCACGCCGCGCAGGATTGCCTTGGTTTCCATCGCCAGTCTCCCTACTTCCGCGCCGCCGGCGCGGCGACCTTCTTGTCGGCCGAATGGCCCTTGAACGTCCGCGTCAGTGCGAATTCGCCGAGCTTGTGGCCGACCATGTTCTCGGACACGTAGACCGGGATGTGCTGCTTGCCGTTGTGCACGGCGATCGTCAGGCCAACGAACTCCGGCGTGATCGTCGAGCGGCGCGACCAGGTCTTGATCGGCTTCTTGTCGTTGGTCGCGCGCGCGGCGTCCACCTTCTTCACCAGGTGGTCGTCGACGAACGGACCCTTCTTGATTGAACGAGCCATGATCCGTTACCCTCGGTTAGCCTTTGGTTGCGTGCCGACGACGCACGATCATCGAGTCGGTGCGCTTGTTCTTGCGCGTCTTGTAGCCCTTGGTCGGCGTGCCCCACGGCGATACCGGATGGCCGCCGCCGTTGGAGCGGCCGCCGTGCGGGTGGTCGACCGGGTTCATGCAGATGCCGCGGACCGTCGGCCGGATGCCGCGCCAGCGATTGGCGCCGGCCTTGCCGATCGAGCGCAGGCTGTGCTCCTCGTTGCCGACCTCGCCGATCGTCGCCCGGCAATCGACGTGCACCTTGCGAATCTCGCCCGAGCGCAGCCGGAGCTGCGCGTAGACGCCTTCGCGCGCCAGCAGCTGCACGCCGGCGCCGGCCGAGCGCGCCATCTGGGCACCCTTGCCCGGTTGCATCTCGACGCAGTGGATCGTGGTGCCAACCGGGATGTTGCGCACCGGCAGGCAGTTGCCCGGCTTGATCGGCGCTTCCGCACCCGACAGCAGCTGGCTGCCGACCGACACGCCGCGCGGCGCGATGATGTAGCGCCGCTCGCCGTCGACGTAGCACAGGAGCGCCAGGTGCGCGCTGCGGTTCGGGTCGTATTCGAGCCGCTCGACCTTGGCCGCGATGCCGTCCTTGTTGCGCCGGAAATCGACGATGCGATACTGCTGCTTGTGGCCACCGCCCTTGTGGCGGACAGTGATGTGGCCGTTGTGGTTGCGCCCCGAGCCGCGCTTCTGGCTGACGGTCAGCGCGTCGACCGGCCGTCCCTTGTGCAGGTTCGGGTGGACGACCTTGACCAGCGCCCGCCGGCCCGGCGACGTCGGTTTGACTTTCTGCAGGGGCATGTCAGCTCTCCGCCGCGAAGTTGATTTCCTGGCCCGGCTTCAGGCACACGTAAGCCTTCTTCCAGCCGCGGCGCTTGCCCGTGTAGCGGCCGAAGCGCTTCGTCTTGCCGCCGACGTTGGCGATCTGGACGCTTTCGACCTCAACCTTGAACATCGCCTCGACCGCCGCCTTCACTTCCGGCTTGGTGGCGTCGGGCATCACCTTGAAGATCACCTGCTCGTGCTTGTCGGCGATGAACGTGCCCTTCTCGGACACGACCGGTGCCAGCAGCACGACGGCGAGGCGTTCGGGATCGAATTGCCTGGCGACGTTCATCCCAGCATCTCCTCGAATTGCGTCACGGCGGCCTTGGTCAGCAGCACATTGTTGAAGCGCACCAGGCTGACCGGGTCGACCTCGCGGGTCTCGAGCACCAGCACGTCGGGCAGGTTGCGCGACGACAGGAACACGTTGTCGTCGATCTGGTCGGTGATCACCAGCACCGTGCCGGTGAGCCCGAACGCCTTGATCTTCTGCGCGAACAGCCTCGTCTTCGGCGCGTCTACGGCGAGCTGGTCGATCACCGCAAGCCGTCCGTCGCGGACGAGCTGCGACAGGATCGACGCGATGCCGGCGCGGTACATCTTCCGGTTCACCTTCTGCGAGAAGTTCTCGTCGGGCGAGCTGGGGAAGATCTTGCCGCCGCCGCGCCACAGCGGGCTGTTGGCCTGGCCCGCGCGTGCGCGACCCGTGCCCTTCTGCGCCCACGGCTTCTTGTGCGACTTGTTGATGTCGCCGCGGCTCTTCTGCGCGCGGTTGCCGCTGCGGCCGTTGGCCTGGAACGCGGTGACGATCTGGTGGATCAGCGCCTCGTTGTAGTCGCGGCCGAACAGCGTGTCCGACGCGGCGACGGTGGCGGACTGCTTGCCGGTGTCGTCGATGAGCTTGAGTTCCATCGTCAGGCCCCCTTCTTCGCCGGAGCCTTGGCCGCAGGCCGGACGATGATGTGGCCGCCGTCGGCGCCCGGGACGCAGCCCTTGACCAGCAGCAGACCGCGCTCGGCGTCCACCCGGACGACGGTCAGCGTCTGCACGGTCCGCGTGACGTTGCCGTGCTGGCCCGCCATCCGCTTGCCCGGAAATACGCGGCCCGGATCCTGCGCCATGCCGATCGAGCCCGGCGTGTTGTGCGAGCGCGAGTTGCCGTGCGACGCCCGGTTCGAGCTGAAGTGGTGGCGGCGGATGACGCCGGAGAAGCCGCGGCCCTTCGTCGTGCCGGTGACGTCGACCAGCTCGCCGACCTTGAACGTCCCGACGCCGATCGTCTCGCCCACCTTGAGGTCGGCCAGCGCTTCCGGCGCCACCGGAAATTCGCGCAGCAGCTCGCCCGCCTCGACCCCCGCCTTCGCGAGGTGGCCGGCCTGCGGCTTCTTGACGCGCGACGCGCGCCGCTTCCCGAACGTGACCTGCACGGCTGCGTAGCCGTCGGTCTCGGGAGTCTTGATCTGGGTGACGCGGTTGTTGGCGACGTCCAGCACCGTCACCCCGACGGCGCTGCCGTCGTCGGCGAAGATACGGGTCATGCCAACCTTGCGCCCGACAAGTCCGAGAGACATTTTCGTGTTCCTTTCAACGCCGCCGATTGCGATTGACCGGTGGCTCACCATTGCCGCAGCGGCACCCGCCGCTGCGGTCACTGCTCCGTCATTGCAGCTTGATCTCGACGTCGACGCCGGCCGGCAGGTCGAGCTTCATCAGCTGGTCCACCGTCTTGTCGGTCGGGTCGATGATGTCCATCAGCCGCAGGTGCGTCCGAATCTCGAACTGGTCGCGCGACGTCTTGTTCACGTGCGGCGAACGCAGCACGTTGTAGCGCTCGATCTTGGTCGGCAGCGGCACCGGGCCGCGGACGACCGCGCCCGAGCGCTTCGCCGTCTCGACGATCTCCAGCGCAGACTGGTCGATCAGCTTGTAATCGAACGCCTTCAGCCGGATCCGGATTCTCTGGTTTTGCATCATTTCACCTTTGACCTGTCGCTACTCGTTTGTTTCTCACCAAACCCCATGCGCAGTTCGTGTGTCCGTGTTGCCGTGCGTCTGTCCATATGGCGGGCATCGTCGAGCGCACGCTTCATCACAAGCTCGACGGTGCCCGCCACATGGACACCGGCGTGGCGCTGTGCCGGCAGTCTGCGGGCGCACGCTTCACCATAAGCCCGCAGGCCAACGG
>JBDTVU010000213.1:0-4417 GCA_040007035.1 Betaproteobacteria bacterium
CGGCATCAAGGTGACGATGCTCGCGTTCCTGATCAAGGCGAGCGTCGCGGCGCTGAAGAAATTCCCGGATTTCAACGCCTCGCTGGACGGCACCGGGACGGAAATGAGCCTGGTGATGAAGCAGTACTTCCACGTCGGCTTCGCCGCCGACACGCCGAACGGCCTCGTCGTCCCCGTGATCAGGAACGCCGACCAGAAGGGCGTGCTGCAGATCGCGAAGGAGATGGGCGAGCTGTCGGCGAAGGCGCGCGAGGGCAAGCTCGGCCCCGCCGAAATGCAGGGCGGCTGCTTCTCGATCTCGAGCCTCGGCGGCATCGGCGGCACCGCGTTCACGCCGATCATCAACGCGCCCGAGGTCGCGATCCTCGGCGTGTCGAAGAGCGCGACGAAGCCTGTGTGGGACGGCAAGGCGTTCGCGCCGCGGCTGATGGTGCCGCTGTCGCTGTCCTACGACCACCGCGTGATCGACGGCGCGTCGGCGGCGCGATTCACCGCGTATCTCGCCGGACTCCTCGCCGACATGCGGCGGGTGATGCTATGAGCGTTCTCGAGGTCAAGGTCCCCGATATCGGCGACTTCAAGGACATCCCTGTCATCGAGATCCTGGTCAAGCCGGGCGACGTGGTGAAGGCCGAGGATTCGCTGGTGACGCTCGAATCCGACAAGGCGACGATGGACGTCCCCGCGCCCGCTGCGGGGACGGTGAAGGAGGTCCGGGTCAAGCTCGGCGACAAGGTCAGCGAAGGGTCGACGATCGTCGTGCTCGACGCCGCGGCGGCGGCCACACCCGCGGCGCCGGCGGCGCCGAAGGCTGCGCCCGCGGCAACACCGGCCGCGGCGCCTGCCGCCGCAGCCGCCGCTCCGGTCGCGCCGATCCCGGGCGCCGCGACCTACACGGGCAAGGCCGACATCGAGTGCGACGTGCTCGTGCTCGGCGCCGGCCCGGGCGGATACAGCGCGGCGTTCCGTGCCGCCGACCTCGGCCTGACGACCGTGATCGTCGAGCGCTACGCGCAACTGGGCGGCGTGTGCCTGAACGTCGGCTGCATCCCGTCGAAGGCGCTGCTGCACGTCGCCGCGGTGATGGACGAGACGAAGACGCTGGCCGAGCACGGCATCGCGTTCGGCGCGCCGAAGGTCGACCTCGACAAGCTGCGCGGGTGGAAGGAGAAAGTCGTTGCCAAGCTGACCGGCGGCCTCGCCGGCATGGCGAAGGCGCGCAAGGTCGACGTGGTCCGCGGCATCGGGCAGTTCCTCGACCCCCATCACGTCGAGGTCGAGCTGACCGAGGGGCCGGCACAGGCGAAGACCGGCGCGAAGAAGGTGCTCAAGTTCGCGCAGGCGATCATCGCCGCCGGCTCGCAGGTCGTGCGATTGCCGTTCATACCCGAGGATCCGCGCGTGCTCGATTCGACGAGCGCGCTCGATCTCGCGGCGGTGCCGAAGCGGATGCTGGTCATCGGCGGCGGCATCATCGGCCTCGAGATGGGCACCGTCTACTCGACGCTCGGCGCGCGGCTCGACGTGGTCGAGATGCTCGACGGCCTGATGCCGGGCGCCGACCGCGACCTGGTCCGCGTCTGGGAAAAGATGAACAAGCACCGCTTCGACCGCATCATGGTCGGGACGCGGACGACGAAAGTCGAAGCGAAGCCCGACGCGCTGTGGGTGACCTTCGAAGGCGCGAACGCGCCGAAGGAACCGCAGCCTTACGACGCGGTGCTGATGAGCGTCGGCCGCGCGCCGAACGGAAGAAAGCTGTCGGCGGACAAGGCCGGCGTCGCCGTCACCGACCGCGGGTTCATCCCCGTCGACAACCAGATGCGCACCAACGTGCCGCACATCTTCGCCATCGGCGACCTCGTCGGCCAGCCGATGCTCGCGCACAAGGCGGTGCACGAAGGCCACGTCGCCGCCGAGGTCGCCGCCGGCCACAAGAGCTTCTTCGACGCGCGCGTGATTCCGTCGGTCGCGTACACCGATCCGGAAATCGCGTGGGTCGGGCTGACCGAGGACGACGCGAAGGCGAAGGGCATCAAGGTCGGCAAGGGCCTGTTCCCGTGGGCCGCCTCCGGCCGCGCGATCGCCAACGGCCGCGACGAGGGCCACACCAAGCTGCTGTTCGACGACGCGACGCACCGGATCGTCGGCGGCGGCATCGTCGGCACCCACGCCGGCGACCTGATCGGCGAGCTCGCGCTGGCCATCGAGATGGGCGCCGACGCCGTGGACATCGGCCGCACGATCCATCCGCATCCGACGTTGTGCGAGTCGGTCGGACTGGCCGCCGAAGCGTTCGAGGGCGTCTGCACCGACCTGCCGCCGCCGCGGAAGAAGTAGCAGATAATGCCGCACTGCGCCCGGGGCACGCCCCTGCCTTGACGCAGGTCATGCCGGCGCGGCCGGGGCGCTGTAATGCTTTTCCCGCGGGAAACCGGAGGGACGACGATGGACGAAAAATCCGGCAGCCATCTCGGGACGCTGCGCGAGATGCGCAGCCGTGCCGTGCTCGGCGGCGGCCAGAAGCGGATCGAGCAGCAACACGCGCGCGGGAAGCTGACGGCGCGTGAGCGGCTGGCATTGCTCCTCGACGAGGGTTCGTTCCAGGAGTTCGGCACGCTCGCGACGCACAACGTCAGCGAGTTCGGGCTCGAGCGGCAGCGCTTCCCAGGCGACGGAATCGTCACCGGCTTCGGCAAGGTCAGCGGCCGGCGGGTGGCCGTATTCGCGCAGGACTTTACCGTGCTCGGCGGGTCGTTCTCGGACGTCCAGGCACAGAAGATCTGCCGCATCCAGGACCTCGCGCTGGAAAGCGGGATTCCGCTGATCGGCCTGAACGACTCGGGCGGCGCCCGCATCCAGGAAGGCGTGCGCAGCCTTGCCGCGTACGGCGAGGTGTTCGTGCGCAACGTGATGGCCTCCGGCGTCATCCCGCAGATCTCGCTGATCCTCGGCCCGTGCGCGGGCGGCGCCGTGTATTCGCCCGCGCTCACCGATTTCGTGATCATGGCCGGCCACAGCTTCATGTTCCTCACCGGCCCCGACGTGATCAAGGCGATCACCGGCGAGGAAGTCACCGGGCTGGAGCTCGGCGGCGTCGAGGTGCACGCGACTCGCAGCGGCGTCGCCCATCTCGCCGCCGAGAGCGACGTCGCCGCCATCGAGATGGTCCGGCTGCTGCTGGGCTACCTGCCGCAGAACAACAACGAGGACCCACCCCAGGTCACGCCGTACGACCCGACCCATCGGATGGACGAGGCGCTCAACACGCTGATCCCGGCGAACGAGAACGAGCCGTACGACATCCGCGACGCGATCACGATGATCTTCGATCGCGACAGCTTCCTCGAGATTCAGGGGGGATTCGCCGCCAACGCGGTGACGGGGTTCGCCCGCCTCGACGGCTATTCGGTGGGCATCGTCGCGAACCAGCCCGCGTTCATGTCCGGCGCGCTCAACATCGACGCCAGCGACAAGATCGCGCGCTTCATCCGGATCTGCGACGCCTACAACGTTCCGATCGTCACCTTCGTCGATTGCCCCGGGTTCCTGCCGGGCACCGACCAGGAGTACGGCGGCGTGATCCGCCACGGCGCGAAGATCATCTACGCCTATTGCGAGGCGACAGTACCGAAGATCTCGGTGGTCACCCGCAAGGCGATGGGCGGCGCGTACGTCGCGATGAGCTCGAAGCAGATGCGCACCGACCTCGCGTTCGCATGGCCGACGGCGCAGATCGCCGTCATGGGCGCGGAAGCGGCGGTCAGCGTGCTCTACCGCGACGACGTCAAGGGCGCGGCGGACCCGGCGGCGCGCGAGCAGGAGCTGATCGCGCATTACCGCGAGCGCTTCTTCAACCCATACCGCGCCGCCGACGTCGGGCAGATCGACGAGGTGATCGAGCCGCGCGAAACGCGCCCGCGGCTTGCCCGCGCGCTGGAGGTGCTGCGCACCAAGGTCCAGCAGAATCCGCCCAAGAAGCACGGGCTGATCCCGCTGTGAGGGACGACGGCCGGCGCGCGGTCCACCGCTGACGGGACGACGACGATGGAGAACCTCGGCTGGGGCTTGCAGATGACCGCGCTCGGAATGGGCCTGGTCTTCGCGCTGCTGGCGCTGCTGTGGGGACTGCTGGCGCTCGTGCTCCTGTTCGACCGGGCGCCAGTCGACGCGCAAGTTGCCGACGACGAGTCCGCTGCCGGCGCGGGTGTGACCGCGCGCGCAGCCGGCGAACTCGACGCCGATCTTCTCGCCGCGATCGTCGTCGCAACGCTTACGCACAAGTCGGTCCGCCGGCAGGAGGCCGCGCCCATGATGCGCAGCTACTGGCCCGGCAGCCTGCTCTTTGCCTCGCGCTGGGTGGCAACCGGGCGGGCCCGCCAGAACCGGACCTGGCAGCGTAAAGGAAAGTGATGCG
>JBDTVU010000214.1:0-4414 GCA_040007035.1 Betaproteobacteria bacterium
CTGGCTGATGAAATCGGAGCCCGACGAGTTCTCGATCGACGACCTCGCCGCGGCGAAGGGCCGGTCGACCGCATGGTTCGGCGTGCGCAACTACCAGGCGCGCAACTTCATGCGCAACCAGATGCAGGTCGGCGACCGCGCGTTCTTCTACCACTCGAGCTGCCCGGAGCCGGGGATCGCCGGTGTCGTCGAAGTGTCGTCGCCCGCGTATCCGGACGCGACGCAATTCGCGAAGAAGAGCCCGTACTACGACGCCAAATCGTCGCTCGACGCGCCGCGCTGGGTCAACGTCGACGTGACGTTCGTCGAGAAGACGCGGCTGCTGTCGCTCGCGGAGCTGCGCGCGCATCCGGAGCTGGAACGGATGCGCGTCCTGCAGCGCGGCAACCGACTGTCGATCACGCCAGTCGATCCGGCGGAGTGGAAATTCGCGCTGGCGCTGGCGAAGCGCAAGGTTGCGGCGTGATGGAGCCGTCGCTCGTAGTCACGTTCGTGCTGCTGGGCTGCCTTGTCGGGTTCCTCGCGGGGCTCCTCGGCATCGGCGGCGGGATGACGATGGTGCCGATCCTGACGATCCTGTTCACGCGCGAGCACTTCCCGCCCGAGCACGTTGTCCACATCGCGGTCGCGACGTCGACGGCGACGATCATCTTCACGTCGATTTCGTCGGCGCGCGAGCACCACCGGCACGGCGCGGTGCTGTGGTCGGTCGTCGCCGGGCTGGCGCCGGGGATCGTCGTCGGCTCGCTGGTCGGCCCGCAACTCGTCGGCGGAATGTCGACGACGGCGCTGGCGGCGTTCTTTGGCGTGTTCGTCGCGTTCTCGGCCACGCAGATGCTGCTCGACCGCAAGCCCGCGCCGACGCGCGAGCTGCTCGGGAAGGCCGGCCTGTTCGGCGTCGGCACCGGCATCGGGCTCGTCTCCAGCATGGTCGGCGCCGGCGGCGGCTTCCTGTCAGTGCCGTTCATGGCGTGGTGCAACGTGAAGATCCACAACGCGGTGGCGACGTCGGCGGCGCTCGGCCTGCCGATCGCCATCGCCGGCACCGTCGGTTTCGTGATCGCCGGCCTGCGCCAGTCCGGGATGCCGCCGCACACGATCGGCTACATCTACTGGCCGGCGCTGGTCGCCATCGTCGCGGCCAGCGTCGTGCTGGCGCCGGTCGGGGCGCGGACCGCGCACCGGTGGCCGGTGAAGAAGCTGAAGAAGGCGTTCGCGTGCCTGCTGTACGTGTTGGCGGCTTATATGCTGTGGAAAGCGTGGAGCACTTCGCAGCCGTAGCGCTCGCTGCGTTGGAGCGGACGCGCCGTTATCTGTCGGAGTGAAGCGTGTGCCGCCGTGGCGGCGCGCCGCTCAACTTTCGCGCAAGCCCCTACGCCGGCCCTCCGAACAAACGCCGCAGCTCGTTCTTCTGAACTTTGCCCATGGGGTTGCGCGGCAGTTCGTCGACGAAGTGAACGCGCTTGGGCACCTTGAAGTTCGCGATCTCGCCCTTCAGCGCGCCGATGATGCCGGCCTCGGTCAGCGCGTGGCCGCGCTTGGCGACGATGACGGCGGTCACCGACTCGCCGAAGTCGGCGTCGGGAACGCCGATGACGGCGGTCTCGATCACGTCGTCGATCGCGTCGATCCGTTCCTCGATTTCCTTCGGATAGATGTTGAGGCCGCCGCTGATGATGAGGTCCTTCGCCCGGCCGACGATGCGCACGTAGCGTTCGGGTGTCCACTCACCCATGTCGCCGGTCCTGAAGTAGCCGTCGGCGGTGAAATCTTCCTTCGTTTTCTCGGGCATCCGCCAGTAGCCGGGAAACACGTTCGGGCCCTTGACCTCGATCGCCCCGATCGTGCCGGCGGCACAGGGCGCACCGTCGTCGCCGACGATGCGGATCGACACGCCGGGCAACGGCGGTCCGACGGTGCCGGCGAGGCGCGGTCCGGCGAGCGGGTTCGACGTGTTCATCCCGGTTTCCGTCATTCCGTACCGCTCGAGGATCGTGTGGCCGGTCCGCTCCGAGAATCCGGCGAACGTCTCGGCGAGCAGCGGCGCCGAGCCGGAGACGAACAGGCGGACGTTGCGGCACGATTCGCGGGTGAACGACGGCTCGGTCAGCAGTCGCGTGTAGAACGTCGGCACGCCCATCATCGCGCTCGCCCGCGGCAGCAGCGCCGCGACTTCCTTCGCGTCGAACTTGGCCAGCCACAGCATTCGCGCGCCGGCCAGCAACGCGCAGTGGACGGCGACGAACAGCCCGTGCACGTGGTAGATCGGCAGCGCGTGCAGCAGCACGTCGCCCTTGGTGAAGCCCCACTCCTCGGTCAGCGTCAGCGCGTTCGCCGCGAGGTTGCGGTGGGTCAGCATCGCGCCCTTCGAGCGGCCGGTCGTGCCCGACGTGTAGAGGATCGCGGCGAGGTCGTCCGGCTTTGACACGACGGTCGCGAACGTGTCCGGCTGCCCGCGCGCGCGCTCGTCGAGCGAGCCGCCGGCGGCGCCCTGCGTGAGCACGGTGGCACCGGGCGCCAGCGGCGCGATCACGCCTTCGGCCTCGGGCCGGCAGACGATGACGCGCGGCTCCGCGTCGCCGAAGAAATACCCGAGTTCGCTCTTCTGGTAGCCGGTGTTGAGCGGCAGGTAGACGAGGCCGGCGCGCAGGCAGCCGAGGTACAGCGCAAGCACGGGCCAGTACTTGTCGGTCTGCACCGCGACGCGATCGCCCGACCGGCAGCCGGCTTCCACCAGCGCATTCGCCATCCGTGCCGACGCCGCCGCGAGCTCGTCGTAGTGGACGACGGGGCCGTCCGGAATCACGAGGCAGGGCTGCTCGGGATCCTCGGCGAAGTGGCTTTCGAACAGCGCGTAGAGGTTGGCGTTCATCGGCGGCGGCGGCGGGACAGGCAGCCCGATCCCCCGTTGCGGCGGCGCAAATGCGCGGCGCCCGGGCCGGTGCTATCCTGCGCGGACAATTATTCCATACGGAGGAGCCCTCATGTCCAATGTGATCCGGCGCGCCGTCGTCGCGACGGCGCTTGCGGCGGTCGCCCTTGCGTCGCCGACCGCACTCGCGCAGCAGCCGCGCGTCCTCAAGATCTCGCACCAGTTCCCGGCCTCTACCGGCACCGACGGCGACTTCCGCGACCAGCTCGCGCGGAAATTCGGCGCCGAGGTCGAGAAGCGGACCAACGGCGCGCTGAAGGTCGAAATCTACCCGGCGAGCTCGCTGGTGAAGACATTCGCCCAGTTCGGCGCCATCCGCAAGGGCGCGCTCGACATGTCGGTGCTGCCGATTGCCTACGGCGGAGGCGAGGTGCCGGAGGCCAACCTCGGACTGATGCCGGCGCTGATCACGAGCTACGAGCAGGGCCTGCGCTGGAAGGACGCGCCGATCGGCAAGGAGTGGTCGAAGCTGCTCGAGGACCGCGGGATCAAGATCCTGACGTGGGTGTGGCAGGCGGGCGGCATCGCGAGTCTCAGCAAGGCGGTGGTGTCCCCGGACGATGCCAAGGGAATGAAGATCCGCGGCGGCAGCAAGGAAGTGGACATGATGCTGAAGGGGGCGGGCGCGGCGATCACCAACGTACCGTCGAACGAGATCTACAGCGCGATGCAGTCGGGCGTGCTGGACGCGGCGCTCACCTCGTCGACGTCGCTGATCAGCTTCCGGCTCTACGAGACCGGCAAGAACGTGACGAGTGCGCGCAAGAACACGTTCTGGTTCATGTTCGAGCCGCTCGTCATCTCGAAGTCGGTCTTCGACAGCCTGACGAAGGAGCAGCAGCAGGCGGTCGTCGAGGTCGGCGCGAGCCTGGAGAAGTTCGCTCTGGACGCTGCCAAGGCCGACGACGCGCGCATGGCCGACGTGTACGCGAAGAACGGCGCGAAGGTAAACGACATGGACGACGCGACGTTCGCCCGATGGCGGACCATCGCCCAGGAAACGGCGTGGGAAGACTTCGCGAAGAACGTGAAGGACGGCAAGCGCTGGCTCGACATGGCGACGGCGGTGAAGTGACGCGGTGAACCGGTCGTCGCGAGGATACTGCCGGTGACGTCCTGGCTGCGCTTCACCCGCGCGCTCGCGGCGCTGAACACGGGGTTCGGCTACCTCTCGGGCTTCGTCATCGTGTTCTGCGCCGGCATCCTAGTGTTCGAGGTCGTGGTCCGCTACTGGCTGCGCTGGCCGACCGACTGGGAAATCGAGCTGGCGGTGATGCTGCTGATCATCGCCACGTTCATGAGCGCCGCGTACACCCAACTCCACCGCGGCCACGTCTCGATCGAGGTGCTCGACGGGCTCCTGTCCCCGCGCATGAACCGCATCCGGCGCACGCTGGCCGACCTGCTGTCGCTCACGGTCTGCGCGTTCGTCGCATGGAAGTCGTGGGAGTTCTTCGGCGAAGCCTGGGGCGACGGCCGCGA
>JBDTVU010000215.1:0-4376 GCA_040007035.1 Betaproteobacteria bacterium
TGGCACAGCGACCCGACCCGCTGCGTGTGGTACCCGACGGCGCGGCTGTTCCGGCAGCCGCGGCTCGGCGCATGGGACGCCGTCGTCGACGAGGTCGCCGCGGCGCTGTCGTCGCTGCGATGATGGTCGCCGTCCCCGCGTCGCGCAACGCCCCGTGCCCGTGCGGCAGCGGGCGCCGCTACAAGGATTGTCACGGCGCGCTTGCTGCCGCCGGCCCCGACGCAACCGCGGCGGCGTCCGGAGACGGCGAGGTCCATTTCAACCGCGGCAATGTGCTGCGCGAGCGCGGCGACGTCGCCGGCGCGATCGCCGCGTACGAGGCGGCGCTGGCCGCCGATCCCGGCCAGCCGGCGACGCTGAACAATCTCGGCCTCGCGCACGCCGCCGCCGGTGATGCGGAGCGCGCGGCCGCGAGCTTCCGCGCCGCGGTCGACGCCGATCCCGACAACGCCGACGCCCTCGCCAATCTCGCCGACGCGCTGTTCGCGCGCGGCGAATTCGCCGCGACCGAGCAACTGTACGCTCGGCTGTTCGCGCTGCGGCCCGACCTGCCCGCGTATGTCCATGCTCAGCGCGGCGACGCGTTGCGCTCGCTCTGGCGACTCGCCGACGCCGAGACGTGGTTCCGCAGCGCGCTGGCCGCCGCGCCCGGCGACCTGCCGCTGCTGATCAAGGTTGCCGAGGTCGCGATCGAGCGCGGCCGCTACGCCGACGCGCTGCCCGTCCTCATCCAGATCGTCCTGCGCGCGCCGGACGACGCCTGGGCGCACGTGATGGTAGCCCTGTCGAAGCTGCACCTGTGCGAATGGACCGGGCTCGACGCCGAGTACGCGTGGCTGCGGCGTTTCTTCGACCGCCATCCGGACGGCAGCGCCACGCCGCCTTCGCCGCTGTCGATCATGAACATGCCGCTCGGGCCGGCCGCGCAGCTTGCCGCCGCCCGCGGCTGGGCGCGCGCGTTCGCCGTGCCCGACGCGCCGCCGCCCAAGTTCGACGTCGTTCCCGCGGCAAAGCTCAGGATCGGCTTCCTCTCGTCCGATCTGCGCGAGCACGCGCTGGTGCACCTGGCGCTCCTGCACTGGGAGCATCTTCGCGGCGGCCGACTCGAGACGTTCGCGTACAGCCTGCTGCCGGATGCGCCGGGCGAGTTCGGCGAGCGCATCCGGAATGCGTTCGACCATTACGTGAACGTCGCGCACGAATCCGCAGCGGCGACCGCGGAACGCATCCGCGCCGACGACATCGCCGTGCTGTTCGATTGCAACGGCCACAGCGCGTACGCGCGGACGGAGGTGCTCGCGCGACGCGCCGCGCCGCTGCAGGTCAACTACCTCGGCTGCCCGTCGACGCTCGGCGCGCCCTGGTGGGACTTCATCCTCGCCGACGCCTTCGCGCTGCCGCCGGCGCACGAGCGATGGTTCGACGAGAAGCCGCTGCGGATGCCGCACTCGATGTTCCCCTGCGATACCACGCGCGCGCTGGCGGCCACGGCACCGCGCTCCGCACACGGGCTGCCCGACGACGCCTTCGTGTTCTGCAGCTTCAACGCAAACTACAAGCTGCTGCCGGACGTCTTCGCGATCTGGATGCGCGCGCTCCGCGCAGTCGGCGGCAGCGTGCTGTGGCTGCTCGGGTCGACGGCGGAAGCCCGCGCCAACCTCGCGCGCGAGGCCGCTCGGCACGGCGTCGCGCCCGAGCGCCTCGTGTTCGCCGCGATGGTCTCTCCGTCTGCGAACCTCGCCCGGCACGCGGCCGCCGACCTCTATCTCGACACCTTCCCGTACGGTGGCGGCGCCTCGGCCGGCAACGCCCTCTTCGCCGGACTGCCGGTGCTGACCTGCGCGGGCGAAACGCTGGCGTCGCGACTCGCCGGCAGCCAACTGCACGCGGCGGGCCTGCCCGAGCTCGTCACCGCCGATCCGGCCGCCTACGAGGCGCTGGCGATCGAACTCGCGCGGGATGGAGCGCGGCTGCGCGGATTGCGCGACCGGCTGGCGGCGAACCACGCGTCCGCACCTTTGTTCGACATGCGCCGCTACAGCCGCGATTTCGAGGACGCCGTGCTCGCCGCGTGGTCCGTTTATCGCACCGGCCGCGGCTCGAGTCCGCTGCTGCACCGATAGCGATGACGCCCGCACCGCCCGTCGGCCGCAACGATCCCTGCCCTTGCGGCAGCGGCCGGCGATACAAGCATTGCCATGGCGCCGTCACCGCTGAGAGTGCCGGCGCCGATCCTGCGTCGCGCCCCCCGGACGATCCGGCCAGGCTGCTGCGCCGACGCGCGATGGAAGCGGTCGATCCGGCCACGGCCGAAGCGTTGTGGCTGCAAACGCTGGCCGCGCATCCCGACGATCCGGAGGCGCTGTTCCAGCTCGGCAACCTCGCGCAGGCGCGGGGCGACACCGCGACCGCGATCGCGAGGTTCGAGCAGGCACTCGCCGTCGATCCCGGCGAGTCGGCGATCCTCAACAATCTCGGCCTCGCGCTCGAGCGCCGAGGCGACCTCGCCGCGGCGGCGGACGCGTTCCGCCGCGCGCTCGCTGCCGCGCCGGCTGCCTTCGACGCGCGGGCGAACCTCGCGCAGAACCTCTACCAGCAGCACCGGTATCAGGATGCACTCGCCGAATTCGACGGACTCGTCGCGGCGCATCCGGTGACGCACGCGTCGATCTGGGCCAATCGCGCCGTCTGCCAGCTTCGCTGCGACGATCCCGACGGCGCGCTGACGAGCTTTCGCCGCGCGATCCATCTCGCGCCCGGCACCGCCTCGCTCCACTGCGACACCGGCGCGCTACTGTGGTCGCAGAAGCGCTACGAGGAGGCGCGCAGCGAACTGACGCGCTGCCTTGCGCTCGACCCGGGCAATGCGCTCGCGTCGCACCTGATCGCGGTCGTCCACAACTACCTCGCCGACTGGCACGACTTCGCCGCAAGGCGCAAGCGCCTGCTCTCGCGCGCCGCCGGCGCCGGCCGCAGCATCGACCCGGACGGCACGTCGTTCAACGTGCAGGCGATCAGCGACGATCCGGCGCTCGAGCTCTCGCTTGCGCGGAGCTGGATGGTGGAACTCGCGACGACGACCGCCGCCCGTCCCGCGCGGGTGCCTGCCGCCGACGGCCGCCTCCGCCTCGGATTCGCGTCGCTCGACTTCCACGATCATCCGGTCGGCCGTCTCGTCGTCGACCTGCTCGAGCGTCTCGACCGCAACCGCTTCAGCGTGACCGTGTACGCCATGGGCGCTCGTCCTGACGACGCGGTCGCCGCGCGGATCGAGCGCGCCGCGGACCGCTTCCGCATCGGCGGCCGCACCGACCCGGCGGCGCACGCGCGGATGATCCGCGGCGACGACATCGACGTGCTGTTCGATCTGAACGGCTTCACGCGCAGGCTCGCCGACGTCTTCGTGCTGCGCCCGGCGCCGATGCAGGTGAACTTCCTCGGCTATACCGGGACGCTGGGCCTCGACTGCTACGACTGCATCGTCGCCGACCGCTACTGCCTGCCCGACGCCGATCGCGTCCACTACGCCGAGCGGCCGCTGTATGTCGACCCGTGCTACCTGCCGTCCGATCCGGCACGCAGCGTCGATGCGGCGGCGGTCCAACGTGCCGACTACGGACTTCCCGCCAACGCTTTCGTGCTCTGCGCGCCGGCGGCGCCGTACAAGATCATGCCGGAGATGTTCGAGCTCTGGCTCACCCTCATGGGGACGCGCGATGACGCGGTGCTGTGGCTGCGCGGCAGCGAGCCGTCGACGATGGCGCGGCTCGCCGCCGAGGCCAAGCGCCGCGGTGCGGATCCCGCACGCATCGTCTTCGCGCCCGCCGACCCAAATCCCCGCTACCTCGCGCGGATGCGCCTGGCCAATCTCGCGCTCGACACCTGGCCGTTCGGCGCGCACACCAGCGTCAACGACGCACTGTTCGCGGGCCTGCCGGTGGTCACCCGCACCGGCCGCAGCTTCGCGAGCCGCGCGTCCGCGAGCCAGCTCCATGCCGCCGGGATGCCGGAACTCGTCGCCGCGAGCGCCGGCGAGTACATCGCCATCGGCGGCCGGCTGATGGAAGACGCGGCAGGGCTCGCGGCGCTGACCCGGCGATTGCGCGACGAGGGGCCGAAGAGCCCTCTGTTCGACATGGCCCGCTACGCGCGCGCGTTCGAATTCGCGGTGCTGTCGGCGTGGCGCGAGGGTTCCGCGGCCGGCGACCGGGGCGTGGCGCGATGAATATCCCGTCGCGAAACGCGCCTTGCCCCTGCGGCAGCGGCCGGCGGTACAAGGACTGCCACGGCGCGCTGGCCGCCGCATCGCCGACGACCACCACGGCCGCAATCGCGGAAGCGCACTTCCACCGCGGCAACGCCGCGCGCGATGCGGG
>JBDTVU010000216.1:0-4372 GCA_040007035.1 Betaproteobacteria bacterium
GCGCGAACAGGACGGCCAGTGCCAGCGCGAGGCCGCCGGCGCGCGCGATCGTTGCGTGTGTGCGATTCATCTCGTCTGCTCCTCTGCCTACTGGATCCGATATCCCGATGCGGCCCGTCGCCGGACCGTTGCCGCGATCCGCGCCGTGGCGCGGCCGGGAGGGCGTACGTTTGCTGCGACGCAACATCGACATTTCGCCTGGTCCGGGTTCGGCACCGGAGGTGGCGCGGTCATCGTGCCGATGTGGCGCGTGTGCGGCGGATTGTCGCTGCGTGGTGTCGCCGCCGTTATCCCAAATCGGCAACGTAGGCCCGGCGTTGTTGAGGTAGATCAAGGAACCGCGAGCTGTTTGAGCCGACCTTAGACCTTCGCGACAGAGGCGGCGCCACGACCGCCCGGCCGGCAGTTCCTTTGCCGGCGACGAGCGGCTCGGAGGAGGTCAACCATGCACGTTCAGGCGCGCCAGTGATGGTCGCGGCCCCGGTCATCCCGGCCGGAAGGGTCGGTGCGTCCGCGCCCGGCGGCGGCGACGTCGCGCCGTGCTCGATGACGCGCATGACGAGCGCCGACGTCGACGAGCAGGCGGCGAGCCTCAAGGAATGGAAGCAGGTCTACGAGCAGATGACGCCGGGGCCGTTCCTCGGCAGCCTGCAGGAGATCTGTTGCGGCGGGATGCAGATCTTCCGCGAGACGACGAACCAGGCGGTGCACGAGTCCGGCGGACCGTGGCGGGGCTCGCGTGCGATCGGCGTGCCGATGGGCGTGACGGGGGCGGCGCTCTTCCGCGGCCGGCCGGTCGACGCCGAGACGATGGTGACGCTGGGCGGCAACGACGAGCTCGATTTCTACACGCCGCGCGGCTTCGACATCCTCGGCCTCGTCGTCGACGAAGCTGGGCTCGAGGCGCACGCGCGGTGCGTCGAGCATCGCGACCTCGCCGACGTCTTCGACGGTCAGGGCACGCTGAAGCCCGGGGCCGAGCGGATGGCGGAACTGCGCCGCCTGCTGCTGTCGGTGGTGCAGTCGCTGGACGTCAACCCCGCCGCGCTGCAATACCGTCAGACGCAGCGTGTGCTCGAGCAGTCGCTGCTGAGCGCGGTCGTGGCCGCCGTCCCCGACGACGGAGCCTCAGCGAAGCCGATGTGCGCGAGCCGGCAGCACATCGTCGATGCGGCGAAGGCGTTCATGCGCTCCCGGATCGCGGAGCCGATCACCGTCGCCGACCTGTGCGTCGAACTCGGCGTGAGCCGCCGCACGCTGCAGTACAGCTTCCAGGAAGTGCTCGGCATCAACCCGGTACGCTTCCTGCGCGCGCTGCGCCTGAACGGCGTCCGCCGCGCGCTGCGGAATGCCGCGGCGCCGGCGGACACGGTGCAGGACACGGCGGCGAAATGGGGGTTCTGGCACCTCGGCCATTTCGTCACCGACTACAAGCGGATGTTCGGCGAATTGCCGTCGGAGACTGTCCGCCGCAAGGGGCAGCCGGGGATGGGCGCGCGGCGCTGAATCCGGTGCAGCGGCGCCCTGCCGCGTGAATAATCAGTGTCGGAATCGAGTTTCGCGCGTCCCCCGCGCGCGACCGCCGATCCCTACCGCGGCCACAGCCACCCGAACACGCCTGCGGTGAGCAGTGCGTAGACCAATCCGTCGATTGTCGTCCTGATCGTCGTGCCCCACGGCCGGCGGTACCAGATCGACTGCGGCCACAGCGCGCCCGCGTAGCCGACGAACGCCGCCACGCCGGCCGGAAAGCCGACCTTCAACTGTGCAACGGCCCCGCTTTGCACGCAATCGACACTCCGGAATGCCGCCATTCGTGTCCGGCACCTACCCTTTGTGCCCGCGTGGCGAAAGCAGCGCGGCAAAAAAAGATGTGGGCCCAGGCAGAGCGATGGAGTAGAGTTGAATCCTGCTCAGACGCACGCGGAAGATCTGGTGCGGAACAGACCGCGGAAGCCACACGGCTGTTCCTCATCACGCCGCGCCGACCTTGAGTGAACACACGGAAAATTAAGCATGAAGCTCGCCACGGCATTAGGCATCGCTCTCATCGGCATGGCCGCCTCAATATCCGCTTTGGCGCAAACCGCCACCGCCCAGCTGATCGTTACCGAACCGGCGTCGCTCGCCGGTGGCTATGCTGCCGTCACCTACGATGTGGCCCCCTCCAGGGTCACTTCGAGCACACCGATCCCGCAAGGCGACGTGTTCGTGTACGACGGCGTCAATTGCGCCACACATACGCTCACTCAGCCAATGCCGGGGACGGGAGCGGGGAAAGTCGCGCTGCTCACCGGCAGCTATCCAGCGAGCTGCCCCTACTACGACGACGTCGTGCGGGAGCTGCAGGCCGATGGTGTCGTGGCCGTGATCTTCGGCTTCTCGGGCGGCACATGGCGGGCGTCGCTCCTGCATGGCAATCCCGCGGGCATTAGCGTGCCGGTTCTCTACATGCAGGTCGACGAGGTATCTGCGAGGATTCGGTCGTCGGTGATCGCGGGCAATAAGGTCAGCGTGTCCTTCATGGCTGTCCCGGGCATGGTAATGCTATCGACCGTGGACTGGTTTGTGGCGGGGGAAACCAGGGTGCAGGGTTATATCCCCAATGGCAGCAAACCATCGACCGACGCCACGTGGGACTTGTCGACGTTCGACTTCGACCGCACGACCGCCGGCGTCCAACAGTCCTACCAATTCCCCACGACCACCTGTGGCGGAACTCGCTTCGATTTCGATACGACGAAGTCGTGGGCCACGGTGTCGGTGCCCGCCGGAAGCACGTACACGGGAAGCTGCAGCAAGACGTGGCTCATTCGTGATAGCAAGGGCTACCAGGGCGTCGGCATTGCGTTCCAGTACATCGGCGTGCCATATCTACACAATGACAGTGCGCAGACGGCTCCCGGGGTCCCGGTGACGATCGATGTCTTGGCAAATGATGTCGGCAATCCGAGTACCAAGGTGCCGGAGCGCATCGATCTTGTTCCGTCGACCGCGGCCATCGATCAGTCGGTTTCGACACTCGAAGGTTCATGGGGCGTCGCGAACGGCAAGGTCGTGTTTGCTCCCGCTCCGGGCTTCGCCGACCTCGCGACCATCCGGTACACCGTTGCCGGAGGCAACGGAGGGGCTTCCAATACCGCGACCATCACCGTGACGGTCGGGATGGCGCAGGTCGTCGAGTATTACTGGGCCACTCGCGACCACTATTTCATTTCGTCCAACCCGGCTGAGATCGCCGCACTCGACGCGGCGCCGCCCGGCGGATGGGGGCGCACCGGGAAGACGTTCAAGACGCTGCCGACGGCGCAGGCCGGTACATCGCCGGTCTGCCGGTTCTACGTCCCCCCGCAATTCGGTGATTCGCACTTTTACGGCCGCGGCACCGCAGAGTGTGAAGGCACGCACGCTCGGCATCCCGAGTTCGTCTACGAGTCGCCGGCGGTGATGTACATGTACCTGCCCGCGCTTGGCGTCTGCGGTTCGGGAACCGTGCCGGTCTACCGCGCCTTCGATAACCGGGGGGATGTTAACCACCGCTACACGACCGACCGCGGCGTGCGTGACCAAATGGTGGCGCTCGGCTGGCTCGCGGAGGGCGACGGCCCGGACCTCGTTGTAATGTGTGCGCCGCAGTAGTTCGAGCAAGCACTGGCAGGTTTGCGTCTGTGATCGAACCGAACCGCTTGCGCGTTGCCGGGCCACCGGTAAGCGGACTCTTGCTGCTACGACCGCTTCCAAACAATTTGCGTGACTCCTTGGGGTCGGGTGTGATCTTACCCACGAACGGTGGACACCTTGCCAGACGATTGCATCGCCTCGAACGGTAGCGGGGCCCCGTAGCTAATCGATGAGTGCCGTCGCTGCCGGTTGTAAAAGACCTCCATGTAATCGAATAGGCTGACCCGCGCATCGTCGCGGGTCTTGTAGTCGCAGTGCATGACCAGTTCGGTCTTGAGCGTATGGAAGAAGCTCTCCATAGGCGCATTGACGCTCCTATGTCAAGACGGGCGCGTCGAATCCGCCAAGTCGGCCAGGATCAGCGGGTATAGCTCGCGAACGATGTACCGCTTGAGGCAACGTTGAATCTCTTTCGTGGACAAACCCTCGGCGGTTCGGCGAGCGACATACATACGGGTGCGCGGATCGCTCCGCATCCGCACCATCGAGATCGTCTCGCGGGTGGACGCGCCATTCTCGGAGCGGCCGGGGCGGGCGTCAATGGGCGGAGCGAGGGGTCGCGGACGGAGCGTGACCCCCGCACCGGGCGGTCGGAAGCGGGCCGTCGCGACTGCGGGCGCCGCCCCGCCCGCGGCGGCCGCCGCTCAGCCGTGCAGCGACTCGTACTTCGCCATCAGCGCTTCGGGCGTCT
>JBDTVU010000217.1:0-4345 GCA_040007035.1 Betaproteobacteria bacterium
GCGTACTCGCTCAATCCGGACCAGCCTGAGGCGCAATCAAGTCCAGCGGCTCCCGAGGCGACCGCCAAGCACGGAACGCACCGGACGTCGCACAAGTCGTTCGGTCACGGCCGGCCGGTGCCGGCGCTGCTGATGAAGCGCGCGCCGAAGGAACCGGAAAAGGTCTGACCCCGCGGCGCCACCGCAGCAGTCGCGTTCCGCTCCCCTGCCCGATCCCGTGGCTGCCCCGGCTCTCGTCGTCGACGGCCTGACCGTCGATTTCGTCACCACCGAGCGCACCGTCAACGCGGTGCGCGGCGTGTCGTTTGCCGTCGGCCGCGGCGAAACCGTCGCCATCGTCGGTGAGTCGGGCTCCGGCAAGTCGGTCACCGCGCTGTCGCTGATGCGTCTGGTCGAGCACGGCGGCGGTCGCATCGTCGCCGGCCGGCTCGATTTCGCCCGCCCCGACGGTTCGAGGATCGACCTCGCGACCGCTGACGGCGCGACGATGCGACGGATCCGCGGCGCCGAGATCGCGATGATCTTCCAGGAGCCGATGACGTCGCTGAACCCGGTGTTCACCGTCGGCGAACAGATCGCCGAGTCGATCCGGCTCCATCAGCGCAAGGACCGCGCGGCGGCGAACGCCGAAGCGCTGCGGATGCTCGAGCTGGTGCGCATCCCCGAGGCGGCGCAGGTGATCACGCGCTACCCGCATCAACTCTCGGGCGGCATGCGGCAGCGGGTGATGATCGCGATGGCGCTGTCGTGCAAGCCGGCGCTGCTGATCGCCGACGAGCCGACCACCGCGCTCGACGTGACGGTGCAGGCGCAGATCCTCGCGCTGATCCGGCTGCTGCAGGACGAGATGCAGATGGCGGTGATGTTCATCACCCACGACATGGGCGTCGTGGCCGAGGTCGCTGACCGTGTCGTCGTCATGTGGCGCGGCGAGAGCGTCGAGGACGGCCCGGTCGACGGCATCTTCAACGCGCCACGGCATCCGTACACGCGCGCGCTGCTGTCCGCGGTACCTCGCCTGGGATCGATGCACGGCACCGACGGGCCGCGTCCGATTCCGCTGGTGTTGACCGCCGCGGACACGGCGCCAGCCGCGGCGGCTGCCATACCGCACGCGTCATCGACTCCCGCCGCATCCCCACCCGCCTCATCGACGCCCGCCGCCGGCGCGCCGCTGCTGCGCGTACGCGACCTGTCGACGCGCTTCCCCGTCAAGTCCGGCTTCTTCGGCCGCGTCACGCGGCGCGTCCACGCCGTCGAGCGGGTGAGCTTCGACTTGGCCGCCGGCGAAACGCTGGCGCTGGTCGGCGAATCCGGCTGCGGCAAGTCGACGACCGGCCGCTCGCTGCTGCGGCTGGTCGACATCGACAGCGGCACGATCGAGTTCGACGGCCGTGACATCGCTGCCCTGTCCGCCGCCGACGTGCGCCCGGTGCGCCGCGACATCCAGATGATCTTCCAGGACCCGTTCGCCTCGCTCGACCCGCGGCTCACGATCGGCTTCTCGATCGCCGAGCCGCTGTACGTCCACGGCGTGGCGAAGGGCCGCGAGGCCGTGGACCGCGTTGCGTGGCTGCTGCAGCACGTCGGGCTTTCGCCGGACCACGCGCAGCGCTACCCGCACGAGTTCTCGGGCGGCCAGCGGCAGCGGATCGCCGTCGCCCGGGCGCTGGCGCTCAATCCGAAGATCATCATCGCCGACGAGGCGGTGTCCGCGCTCGACGTGTCGATCCAGGCACAGATCGTCAACCTGCTGATCGACCTGCAGGCGGAGTTCGGGCTGTCGTACCTGTTCATTTCGCACGACATGGCGGTCGTCGAGCGCGTCAGCCACCGCGTCGCCGTGATGTTCCTCGGCCAGATCGTCGAGATCGGCCCGCGGCGGGCGATTTTCGAGAACCCGCGCCACCCGTACACGAAGAAGCTGATGGCGGCGGTGCCGGTCGCCGACCCTGCCCGGCGCCGCCGGCAAAGGGAGTTATCATCGGAGGAAATCCCGAGCCCGATCCGGGCGGTGGGCGACGATCCCGTCGTTGCCCCACTGGCGGAAGTCGGGCCCGGCCATTTCGTCGCCACGCACAGGATCGCCGGCGCGTACTGACGCCGCCGCCTCGCTTCGTTTGCCTTTCCCCTTCGTCGACCCACAAGGAGCCCTGACGATGAAATCGCTGTTTCGCACCACCCTGATCGGCGTCGCTGCCGCCGCCGCGCTCGCCGCCGGCCCGGCGCAGGCCGCCAAGGACGTCGTGTTCGCCGTCGCCTCGACGTTCACGACGACCGATCCCTACGACGCCAACGACACGCTGTCGCAGGCGATGGCCAAATCGTTCTACGAAGGCCTCTACGGCTTCGACAAGGACATGAAGATGATCCCGGTGCTGGCCGAGAGCCACGACGTCAGCAAGGACGGTCTCGTCTACACGTTCAAGCTGCGCCGCGGCGTCAAGTTCCACGACGGCACCGATTTCAAGGCCGACGCCGTGAAGGCGAACCTCGATCGCGTGACCAATCCGGACAACAAGCTGAAGCGCTACGGCCTGTACAACAACAACATCGCGAAGACCGAGGTCGTCGACGACTACACCGCGCGGATCACGCTGAAGACGCCGTTCTCGCCGTTCATCGCCCAGCTCGCGCACCCGTCGACGGTGATGATCAGCCCGACGGCGCTCGTGAAATACGGCAACAAGGACATCGCGTTCAATCCCGTCGGCACCGGCCCGTTCAAGTTCGTCGAATGGAAGGCGACCGACTACCTCAAGGTCGCGAAGTTCGACGGCTACTGGAGGAAGGGCCTGCCGAAGATCGACACGATCACCTGGAAGCCGGTCGTCGACAACAACTCGCGCGCCGCGCTGATGCAGACCGGCGAAGCGCATTTCACGTTCCCCGTCCCGTACGAGGTCGCCGAGATCCTGAAGGCGAAGCCCGAGCTCGAGGTCGTCGCGGCGCCGTCGATCGTGCTGCGCTACCTGTCGATGAACACCCAGCAGAAGCCGTTCGACAACCCAAAGGTCCGCCAGGCGATCGCCTATGCGATCAACAAGGAAGCGGTGGCGAAGGTCGCGTTCAACGGCTACGCGGCGCCGGCGGAAGGCGTCGTGCCGCAAGGGGTCGAGTACGCGGTCAAGCTCGGCCCGTGGCCGAACGACGTGGCCAAGGCGAAGCAGCTTCTGGCCGAGGCCGGCTACCCGAACGGCTTCGAGACCGAGCTGTGGTCCGCGTACAACCACACGACGGCGCAGAAGGTCACCCAGGTGCTGCAGCAGCAGCTCCTGCAGGTCGGCATCCGGACGAAGATCACGCTGCTCGAAGCGGGCCAGCGGGTCGAGAAGGTCGAGAGCTGGCAGGATCCGAAGACCGCCCCGGTGCGTCTGTACTACGTCGGCTGGTCGACATCCACCGGCGAAGCCGACTGGGCGCTGCGTCCGCTGCTGTACGGCGAGTCGTGGCCGCCGCGCCTGTTCAACACCGCCTACTACAAGAACGACAAGGTCGACGCCGACATCAAGGGCGCGCAACTGACGACCAGCCCAGCGGAAAAGGCGAAGCTGTACGAGGATGCGCAGAAGCTGATCTGGAACGACGCGCCCTGGGCGCCTCTGGTCACCGAGCGCCTGCTCTCGGTCCATAACAGGAAGCTGTCCGGCGTCTACGTGATCCCGGACGCCTCGTTCAACTTCGTCGAAGCCGACCTGCAGTGACCCGCGGTTCCGGCGGCGCGATCCGCTGCCGCCGGATAATGGGGTCAGGTCAAGTTATTGATAATGGGGTCAGGTTAATTTCTCGCGTCACGATAAATTAACCTGACCCCATTATCGTACGTGACCCCATTATCGTTCGTCGATGCTCCCGTACATCGCCAAGCGCCTTGCCGGCCTCGTCCCGACGCTGCTGATCGTCGCGGTGCTGGTGTTCCTGTTCCTGCACCTGCTGCCGGGCGACCCGGCGCGGCTCGCCGCCGGCCCCGACGCAACGCCGGAGACGGTCGAGCTGGTGCGCAAGGACCTCGGCCTCGACCAGTCGCTGCCGCGGCAGTTCGCGCATTTCGTCGGCGGCGTGCTGCATTGGGATTTCGGCAGGTCGCTGCGCACCAAGCGTCCGGTCGCCTCCGAAATCGGCGATCGGTTCATGCCGACGTTCTGGCTGACCGTGACCAGCATGACGTGGTCCGTCGCGTTCGGGCTCGTCGTCGGCATGGTGTCGGCCGTGTGGCGCAACCGCTGGCCCGATCGGCTCGGAATGACGCTCGCCGTGTCCGGCATCTCGTTCCCCGCGTTCGCGCTCGGGATGGTGCTGATGCAGGTGTTCTCGGTGCAGCTCGGCTGGCTGCCGACCGTCGGCG
>JBDTVU010000218.1:0-4340 GCA_040007035.1 Betaproteobacteria bacterium
GGCACGTGGCCGAACAGCCGCTCGGAAACGAGCTGGCCGGACGGGATCGCCTGCCCTTCCATGACCCGGTCGGCGATCGCCGGACGGTTGATCGCCTTCGACATCGCGCGGCGGACGCGCAGGTCAAGCAGCGGGTTCTTCTCCAGCGGCTTGCCGTCCTTTCCGGTGATGAACGGGCTTGACCGCTGCAGGTGGTCGAAGTTGAAGTAGATCACCCGATGCGAGATCTTCGAGGTCACCGTGAATTTCGGATCGCCCTTGATCCGCGCCAGGTCGGCGGTCGGCGGCTGCTCGATCGCGTCGACGTCGCCGGACAACAGTGCCGCCACCCGCGCCGGCTCGTTCTTGATGATCTTGAACATCACCTTCTGCCACGGCGACTTCTCGCCCCAGTAATCGTCGTTGCGGACGAGCTCGACGCGGTCGCCTGACACGTAGCGGACAAACCTGTAACGGCCGCTGCCGACGGTCGCCTTGCCGGTGTTGAAGTCCTCGGTCGACGCGCCGGTCGCCGCTTTCTTCGACAGGATGTAGATCGTCGACAGGTCGTTCGGCATCAGCGGATGCGGCGCCGCCGTCTTGAGGCGAATCGTGTACGGGTCGACGATCTGCTTGCCGATGATCATCTTGGTGTAGGCGGTGAACGGGCCGGGGCTGTTCGGCACGTTCGGCACGCGGTCCAGCGTGAACACGACGTCCTCGGCCGTCACTTCGGTGCCGTCGTGGAATTTCGCCCCCTTGCGCAGCTTGAACTCCCACGTCGTCGCGTCGATCGTCTTCCACGATGTCGCCAGACCCGGGATCATCTTCGAGTCGGCGTCCATCTGCACCAGCTTGTCGAAGATGTGCTCGGCGATGTTGTTGTTCGGGAACAGGTTGAAGAACTGGGGGTCGATCGACGTCACGTCGGCGGCGACGGCGATCTTCAGTTCCTGCGCCGATGCCGGCAGCGCGACAGCCACGGCGACGAGGGCGGCACCGAACATCCGGCGGAAGAATGAAATGCGCATGACGGGGCCTCGCTGTGGGTGGACTGCTCGCGTCGGCCCGCCTCGCGGCTCCCGCAATCCGGGGGCGCGCACGGTGGACGAACCGTACGGCAATCTAGCGCAGATGCCGGGGAGCGTCAAAGCGCGGGACCGGACGCAACGCGACCGCGCGCCCAGCGCGCCGGCCCGGGACTCAGACGACCCTGACCCGGAGGTCGGGCAGCCCGTCGATGTGCGCGTCCATGATGTCGCCACGGACGACGGGACCGACGTTCTCCGGTGTGCCGGAATAGATGATGTCGCCGGGGAAAAGCTCGAACGCCTTCGACAGGTTGGCGATCTGTTCGGCGACGTTCCACATCATGTAGCCAAGGTCGGCATTCTGCTTGACGGCGCCGTTCACCTTGAGCCAGATCGCGCCCTTCGCGAAATGCCCGGTCTTCGCCGCGGGCTGCAACGGCCCCAGGACGGCCGCATGGTCGAAGCTCTTGCCGATCTCCCACGGCTTCTTCTCGTCGCCCATCGCCCGCTGCAGGTCGCGCCGCGTCATGTCGAGGCCGACCGTGTAGCCGAAGACGAGATCGAGCGCGCGCTCCGCCGGCACGTCGCGCCCGCCCTTGCCGAGCGCCGCGACCAGCTCGACCTCGTAGTGGTAGTTCTTCGTCAGCGTGGGGTACGGATGGTCGATCGTCTCGCCGGGCGGGGCGAGCTGGATCGCGTCGGTTGGTTTCTGGAAGAAAAACGGCGGCTCGCGCGTCGGGTCGGAGCCCATCTCCCGCGCATGCGCGGCGTAATTGCGGCCGACGCAGTAGATCCGCCGCACGGGAAAGAGCTGATCGGTGCCGGCAATTGGAATGAACGTCTGCGGTACGGTGAACGGCGTCCGCGCCTGCGCCTGCGCGGGGCCGGTGGCCGCGAGGCCAGTGGCCAGCGCCGCCGCGGACTGGAGCAGCGTACATCGTTGCTTCGATTCCATCGTCATCTCCCGTGGTGGGTGCAGCGCGGCCTGTGGTCGGCCACCATCTTTTCCAGCGCCGCGTAGAGCTCGGCGTCGGTCGCGACGTCGCGCTCGGCCTGCGTCCGCGCAATGGCCTCCGCCAACGGCGCGCCGGCCTCGGCCCACGCCCGCGCCTCGACCAGCGATCCCCGGTCGTAGCGCAGATCGGTGCGCGGGTTGCCGTTCGGGTGCCATGACCGCGTCGGTCCGTGCAGCACGTCGCCAGCATACGCCGCTTCGAGCTTGCGCTGAGGCTCGCCGCGGCCGTTCGCCGGCAGGTACCAGAGCGCGACGGTGCCTGCTCTCGCGTCGTCGTCGTAGGGAATCGCGGCGACGCGCGCGCCCGCCGACGACCAGAACAGGAACGTTCCCGTGCGCCGTCCTCTGGCAAACGCGCCCGCTACACGGATCTGGCCGTCGGCGGAGCGCAATTCGTACGCGCCGTTCGGCTCGCCGTCGCGGCAGCTCCCTTCCGCGACGAGCGACTGCGCGGCGGCCGGCGCCACGTGGAGCAGCACGAACGCCGCCACGCCTGCGAGCACCGTCGCAACCTTCCCGCCGCCGCTCATCCCCGTTTGCGCGCGTCCCGCCAGGCGGCGAGCTCGCCGACGATCCCGCGCCGGAACGCCAGCACGCAGACGACGAAGATCGCGCCGGTGATGACGGTTACCCACTGCCCGAAGCCGGCGAAGTAGTTCTCGATCGAGATGATCGCGAACGCGCCCGCGACGGGGCCGAAGATCGTCCCCATCCCACCCAGCAGCGTCATCAGCACGACCTCGCCCGACATCGACCAGTGGACGTCGGTCAGCGACGCGAGCTGGAACACGATCGCCTTCGTCGCGCCGGCGAGCCCGGCCAGCGTCGCCGACAGCACGAACGCCAGCAGCTTGTAGCGCTCGGCGTCGTAGCCTAGAGAAATCGCGCGTTGCTCGTTCTCGCGGATCGCCTTCAGCACGTTGCCGAACGGCGAGTGGATGATGCGGTAGATCAGCAGGAACCCGCCGACGAAGATCGCCAGCACGACGTAGTACATGGCGAGCGTGTTCGACAGGTCGACGAGGCCGAACAGCCGTCCGCGCGGCACCGACTGGATGCCGTCCTCGCCGTGGGTGAACGGCGCCTGCACGCAGAAGAAGAAGATCATCTGGGCGAGCGCCAGCGTGATCATTGCGAAATAGATCCCCTGCCGCCGGATCGCCAGCGCGCCGGCGACGATGCCGAGCAGCGTCGCCGCGGCGGTGCCGGCGAGGATCGCGAGCTCCGGCGAGAGTCCCCAGACCTTCGCCGCGTGCGCCGACACGTAGCCGGCGGTGCCGAGGAACATCGCGTGGCCGAACGACAGCAGGCCGCCAAAGCCGAGCAACAGGTTGAATGCGCAGGCGAACAGCGCGAAGCACAGCGCCTTCATCAGGAACACCGGGTAGATGCCGACGTGCGGCGCCACCGCCAGCGCGGCGACGAGGACGGTGGTCGCCA
This sequence comes from Betaproteobacteria bacterium, assembly GCA_040007035.1. Classification (GTDB taxonomy): domain Bacteria; phylum Pseudomonadota; class Gammaproteobacteria; order Burkholderiales; family Casimicrobiaceae; genus CAIWHR01. Next base: position 3,466 of record JBDTVU010000218.1, read on the forward strand.
GCGCGAAACCGCGCACGTCGCCGCCGGCGTTTTCGGTGGACAGCGGCGTTGCGGCCATCTCGTCAGCGCTCCTTGCCGAAGAGGCCGGCCGGCTTGATCATCAGCACGATCACCATGATGACGAAGATCACCGTGTTCGACGCCTCCGGATAGAACACCTTGGTCAGGCCCTCGACCACGCCGAGGCCGAAGCCGGTGAGGATCGCGCCGAGGATCGAGCCCATGCCGCCGATGACGACGACGGCGAACACGACGATGATGAGGTCGGCGCCCATCAGCGGGTTGACCTGGTAGATCGGCGCCGCCATCACCCCGGCGAACGCGGCCAGGCCGACGCCGAAGCCGTAGGTCAGCGTGATCATCCGCGGCACGTTGATGCCGAACGCCTGCACCAGCGCCGGGTTCTCGGTGGCGGCGCGCAGGTACGAGCCGAGCTTCGTCCTCTCGATCACGAACCACGTCCCGAGGCAGACGACGAGCGAGGCGACGATTACCCAGGCGCGGTACCGCGGCAGGAACATGAATCCCAGATTGATGCCGCCGGTCAGCTCCGCCGGCATCTGGTACGGCAGGCCCGACGACCCGAACTGGTTGCGGAACAGCCCCTGGAAGATCAGCGCCAGGCCGAACGTCAGCAACAATCCGTACAGGTGGTCGAGCTTGTACAGCCGGGACAGCATCGTCCGCTCGATGACGATGCCGGTCGCACCGACTGCGACCGGCGCGATCAGCAGCGACCACCAGTAGCCGAGGCCCAGGTACTGCAGCAGGAAATACGCGCAGAACGCACCGATCATGTACTGCGCGCCATGCGTGAAGTTGATGATGTTGAGCAGGCCGAAGATCACCGCGAGGCCGAGCGACAGCATCGCGTA
>JBDTVU010000219.1:0-4331 GCA_040007035.1 Betaproteobacteria bacterium
CATGAGCGCCATCGTCGACGTCATCGCCCGCGAGATCCTCGATTCCCGCGGCAATCCCACCATCGAAGCCGACGTCGTCCTCGAGTCGGGCGTGTCCGGCCGCGCGGCGGTGCCGTCCGGCGCCTCGACCGGCTCGAAGGAGGCGATCGAGCTGCGCGACGGCGACGCCGCGCGCTACTTCGGCAAGGGGGTGCTGAAGGCGGTCGAGAACGTCAACACCGAAATCTGCGAGGCGATCATCGGTCTCGACGCCTCCGAGCAGGCGTTCATCGACAAGACGATGGTCGACCTCGACGGCACCGAAAACAAGGCACGGCTGGGCGCCAACGCGATGCTGGCCGTATCCTGCGCGGTGGCCAAGGCGGCGGCCGACGAGTCGGCGCTGCCGCTGTACCGCTACCTCGGCGGCGCGGGCGAGATGCAGTTGCCGGTGCCGCTGATGAACGTCATCAACGGTGGCGCGCACGCGAACAACAAGGTCGACATGCAGGAGTTCATGCTGGTGCCGCTCGGCGCGCCCAGCTTCCGCGAGGCGCTGCGCTACGGCGCCGAGGTGTTCCACACGCTGAAGAAGCTGATCGACGCGCGCGGGATGCCGACGACCGTCGGCGACGAGGGCGGCTTCGCGCCGAACCTGCCGAGCAACGAGGCGGCGCTGCAGTTGCTGGTCGAGGCGATCGACAAGGCGGGCTACGTGCCGGGGACCGACATCGCGCTGGCGCTCGACTGCGCGGCCAGCGAGTATTACGAGGACGGCGTCTACAACCTCGCCTCCGAGAATGCGAAGCTCACCCGCTCGCAGATGGTCGACTACCTCGCCGCCTGGTGCGACAAGTACCCGATCATCAGCATCGAGGATGCGATGTCCGAGCACGACTGGGACGGCTGGAAGCTCCTCACCGACCGCCTCGGCCGTTCGGTGCAGCTCGTCGGTGACGACGTATTCGTCACCAACACCAAGATCCTGAAGCAGGGGATCGCCAAGGGCGTGGCGAACTCGATCCTGGTCAAGATCAACCAGATCGGCACGCTGTCGGAAACGTTCGCCGCGATCACGATGGCCAACCGCGCCGGCTACACGGCGGTGATCTCGCACCGTTCCGGCGAGACCGAGGACAGCATGATCGCCGACATCGCGGTGGGCACCAACGCCGGGCAGATCAAGACCGGCTCGCTGTCGCGCTCGGACCGCATCGCAAAGTACAACCAGTTGCTGCGGATCGAGGAAGACCTGGGCGAGGCGGCCAGCTACCCTGGCCGCGGCGCATTCTTCCAACTCAAGTAGCACGCCGGTTCCGCCTTGCGCTGGCTCGCCCTCGCGTTCGTCGTGCTGATCGCCGCGCTGCAGTACCCGATGTGGCTCGGCAAGGGCGGCTGGCTGCAGGTGCGCGAGCTTGATCGGCAGGGCGCGGCGGAGCGCGACGTCAACGCGAAGCTCAAGGCGCGCAACGCCGCTCTCGACGCCGACGTGCGCGACCTGAAGACCGGCTTCGAGGCGATCGAGGAGCGCGCCCGCTCGGAACTCGGAATGATCCGGCAGGACGAAGTCTTCTTTCAGGTCGAGCCGCCGCGCGGTGAAGCGCCGCCGGCGCCACCACGCACCTCGGTGCCCGACGCACCGACCAGCGTCCCGATCCGTCCCTGATCCGGCGTCTGCGCCCGGCGTACCGACGTGCAGCACGTCACCTCCCGCCACAACCCGCGGCTGAAGGAAGCGGCGCGGCTCGTCGCGTCGGCGCGCGACCGGCGCAAGGCCGGCAAGTGCGTGCTCGAAGGCGAGCACCTCGTCGCCGTCTACGCCGAGCGATATGGTGCGCCGGAGTCGCTGGTCGTCGCCGAGGATGCCATCGCGCGACCGGCTATCGCGGCGCTGATAGAGCGCCATGCCGATCGCGCCGTCGTCGTGCCGGCGAAACTGTTCGCCGAGCTGGCGGTGCTGCCTGCCGGCGTCGGCATGCTCGCGGTCGTTGCGGCGCCGGAGTCGCCGGTGGGCGCGCCCGGCGATTTCTGCCTGCTGCTCGACGGCATCCAGGATCCCGGCAACGTCGGGTCGATGCTGCGCACGGCCGCCGCCGCCGGCGTCGGCGACGTGCTGCTGTCGTCGCATTGCGCGTTCGCGTGGTCCCCGAAGGTGTTGCGGGCGGGCCAGGGCGCGCACTTCTTCCTCCGGATCCACGAGGACGTCGACCTTCCCGTCTGGGCAGCGGCGTACCGTGCCGGCGGCGGCGATGTCGTCGCCACGGTTGCCGTCGGCGGAGCGAGTCTGTTCGCGACGCCGTTCGCGAAATGTGTCGCCGTGGCGATCGGCAACGAAGGTGCCGGCCTGTCGCCGGAGCTGGCGGCGGCAGCGAGCGTGCGGGTGACGATCCCGATGCCCGGCGGCACCGAATCGCTGAATGCGGCGGCGGCAGCGGCGATCTGTCTGTACGAATGCGTGCGGCAGCGCGGCGGCCCGCGGTCGGCGACCGGCTGACGCCTGCGGCGACCGGAATCAGCGCAGCGGCGAGCTGACGAGCTGCGGCTGCACGTTCTCCGCGAAACAGTGAATTGCCGCGGCGACCGGCAACGCCGCCTGCGCGCCTTCGCCGGTGCAGGCGAGCGACCCGGCGGCCACACCTTCGGCCAGCGCCTGCGGCCAGCGATCACCGCGATCGAGCGCAACCGCCAGCGCGCCCGTGAACGCGTCGCCGGCGCCGGTGGTGTCTCGAACGTCGACGGCCGGCGCGGGCACGCGCAACCATTCCCCGCCGGCCACGGCCAATGCACCCTGCGCGCCGAGCGTCACCACGACCGCGAAACCGAACCGGCGATGGACGCCGGCGGCGAATGCCTCCGGCAGCGTCGGCACCCCGAGCGTCGTGGCAATCACATCGGCCTCGAGCTCGTTGACGACGAGCACGTCGAGGGCTTCGAAGATGTCGGGCGGCAACGTGTTCGCAGGCGCTGCGTTGAGGATCACGCGCGCGCCGGCCTCGTGCGCTCGCCGGGCCAACGTGCACACCGCCGGCAGCGGCACCTCGAGCTGGAGCAGCACCGTGTTTCCGGTGCGCAGCAGCGCGGCGGGCACGTCGTCGGCATCGGCATGAGCGTTGGCGCCGGCGATGACGGTGATCGAATTCTCGCCGCTGTCGTCGACGTGGATCAGCGCGACGCCGGTCGCCGCGGGCACGTGGCGGACTAGCGCGAGGTCGACCCCCCCGGCGGCCAGACTTGCGAGCGCCGTCGTCGCGAACGCGTCGTTGCCGACGGCGCCGGCCATCGCCACGCGGCCGCCGGCGCGCTGCGCCGCGAGCGCCTGGTTGGCGCCCTTGCCGCCGGGCTGCGCGGAGAAGTGCTCGCCGGCAAGCGTTTCTCCCGGGCGCGGCAGCCGCGGCACGCGGGCGACGAGGTCGAGGTTGATCGACCCGAAGACGAGGATCATACGGGCCCCGCGCGGCCGGACACCGCGTCGTCCCTCGCGCAGAACGACGGCTCTGCGCCGAGCGGCGAGGCGGTGATCGCGGCGACGAACGCCGCCGCGTCGCCGGCGGACAGCGGCGCAAGCGGCGGCCGCACGGTTTCCCACGTTGCGTCGCCCGTCAGCGCCGCGGCCAGCGCCTTGAACGCCGGCAGCATCGGATACGGCAGGGCGGCCGCAAGGAACGCCTTGACGGCGGCCTGTTCGCGCGCAGTGTCGGCACCCGTAGCAGCGTGGTCGTGCAGCCGGCGGATCAGCCCCGGATAGAGGTTCGCGATGCCGCAGACCGTCCCGGCGCCGCCCGCAGCGAGCATCGCCGGCAGGTGCGGCTCGTGGCCGACCAGCACGTGCAGCCCGGGAAACCGCGCCAGCACGCCCGTGCTGTGCGCGAGATCGCCTTCGCTGTCCTTGAGCCCGGCGACGACGCCAGGATAGTCGGCGAGGAGGCGTGCGATCACCGAGGCGGCGATCGGCACGGCCGTCACCTGCGGGATGTGATACAGGTACAGCCGCAGTCGCGGGTCGGCGACGGCATCGATCATCCGCGCGTAGCCCGCGTAAACGCCGTCGTCGGTGAGGCCCTTGAAGAAGAACGGCGGCATCACCAGCGCGCCGGCGCAACCGGCGGCGATCGCGTGGCGGGTGAGGGCGGTGGTGTCGGGCAGCGCGGCGCATCCGGTCGCGGCGACGATCCGCGTCGGCGGAACGCCCGCCGCCAGCAGCGCGTCGAGGCCGGCGATCCGCTCGCCGACGCCGAACGACGGACCCTCGCCGGTGGTGCCGAAGGGAACGACGCCGTCGACGCCGCGCGCGAGGAGTTGCTGCGCGTGGGCGACGAGCCGGGGATGATCAACCGCGCCGCGGGCGTCCTGCG
>JBDTVU010000220.1:0-4303 GCA_040007035.1 Betaproteobacteria bacterium
GGCTTTCCCGAGGTCGGCAACTTCGCGCTGCCGGCGAAGATGCTGAAGAAGGGCGTCACCGACATGGTCCGCATTTCCGACGCGCGGATGTCAGGCACCGCGTACGGCACCGTCGTGCTGCACACGGCGCCCGAGGCGGCGGCGGGGGGCCCGCTGGCGCTGGTACAGAACGGCGACCTGATCGAGCTCGATGTGGCGAAGCGCAAGCTCCACCTGCACGTCACTGCCGCCGAGCTCGCGCGCCGCCGCGCGAACTGGAAGCCGCCGAAGCCGCACTCCGATCGCGGCTGGGTCAAGCTGTACTGCGACACGGTGCAGCAGGCCGACCGCGGCGTCGACCTCGACTTCCTCGTCGGCAAATCGGGCGCGAAGATCGGCCGGCCGAGCCATTGACGTTTCGCCCCGGCGGGTTCACCCGAGCTCGAACGCGCGCAGCACGTCGGCCCGATAGCTGCGACCGGAGGTGACGGTCGCGCCGTCGGCAAGCGCGAGCGCGAACTCGCCGTGCGCGAGCGGGGTGAGCTCACGCACCGCCGACAGCGCCATCGCGTGCGAGCGGTGGACGCGAACGAACGACGCCGGATCGAGCCGTGCCATCAGGGCGGTCAGCGTTTCCTTGTGCAGATAGGTCCGGTCCGCCCACAGCCGGACGTAGTTGTCCTCGGCGTCGAGCCGCAGGATCGCGGCGACCGGTACGATGACGATCCGGTTGACCGAACGCACGGCGATGCGGGTGGCCGGATTGCCGGCCACCGGCGCTGGCGCGGCAGCCGGCGCCGTCACTTGCGCTTCGCGTAGAACCCGTCGAAACCCGTTTTCCAAGTCCGGCCCTTGTCGGTCGAGGCTTCCCAATGCTGGCGCACGCGCCCGTCCGGCAGCGGCGTCCAGGTGATCCGGTTGAGCGTGACTTCCCCTGGCGGTTCGGCAGCGATCGTCTCGCCGGCGAGGACCATGCTGCCGCTCACCAGCCCGCCTTCGATCACCAGCAGGCCGCCGCTGCTGTCGACCCAGGTCTGGTGCCACTTCTTGCGATCGGCGTCGTAGACGTTGAGCGACGAGCCGGTGAAGCCGCCGGCACCGGCCCAGGATTCCAGCATCGCGCAGCCGCCATGCAGGTTGGTCAGCAGGTTCTGCCCGACGATCTTGCCCGCCGGATCGCGCACCTCCCAATCACCGAGCCAGAAGTCGAACTGGCGATGCACGGCGGCCTGGCACGCCGGTTTCGGCGGTGGCTTCGATTCGTCGGCGGCGAGCGCGGTGGTGGCGGCGAGGCAGACGACGGCGGCGAGCACCGGCAGCGGCGGGCAATGGCATGGGCGGGTCATGGGGTCCGGGGGGGGGGCGTGATCGAGGAAGGGAGGCGGGTCGGCGTCGATGGTCGCTCGAGAATGGCTCTAAAACAAGGGCCAATTTCAGCTAGCATGATGGGCCATTTGCCGATTCCCCGGACCTCCATGCCCCGCCACCCGCACGGACTGTTCATCCCCCTCCAGGCCGGCCCCGGCGGTTCGGGTCTGTCGCTGCGCGAGCAGATCTACCGCGCGTGCGTCGCGGCGATGCTCGATGGGCGGCTGAAGGCGGGCATGCGGCTCCCGTCGGCGCGGCAACTCGCGGCGGACTGGCGCGTGTCGCGCAACACGGTCGACGACGCGCTCGCGCAGCTGCAGTCCGAGGGCTTCGTCGTGCGCCGCGTGGGCGCCGGCACGTTCGTCGCGCTCGACATGCCGGGCAGCCCGACGCGCGCGGGCCGGCCGCGGCTGCGGCCGCCAACCGCGCTGTCGCGGACGGCGCTTGCAACGGCGTCGGCGTGGAGCCGGGCGACGTCGGAGACCTACACGCCGGGGAGCGCGCCGCGGCCGCAGGCGTTCGTCGCGGGGTTGCCGGCGCTCGACGCGTTCCCGTTCGAGCTGTGGCGTCGGCTCGTCGCCCGGCGGCTCCGCGTGAGCGGGCGCAGCCTGCTGGGCTACCTGCCGTCGCTTGGCCACGGCCCGCTGCGGGAGGCGACCGCGCGGCACCTCGCGACGACACGCGGAGTCGCCTGCGCCGCCGACCAGGTGATGATCCTCAACAGCACGATGCAGGCGGCCGACCTGATCGCCCGCGTGCTGCTGGAGCACGGCGACGCCGCATGGGTCGAGGACCCGTGCTTTCCGAACCTGCACGCGACGCTCGCCATCTCGGGCGCACGGATCGTGCCGGTGCCGGTCGACGGGCATGGTATCGTCGTCGCTCGGGGCGCCGCCGCCGAGCCGGCCGCTGCGCTCGCGTACGTCACGCCGTCGTTCCAGTATCCGACCGGCGTCACGCTGTCGCTCGAGCGGCGGCTCGAGTTGCTGCGCTGGGCCGACCGCGCTGGCGCATGGGTCGTCGAGGACGACTACCAGAGCGAATTCACCTACGAGGGCCGGCCGCTGGCGTCGCTGTGGAGCCTCAACGGCGGCGCACGCGTCCTCTACGTCGGCACCTTCACCAACTCGGTGTTCCCGTCGTTGCGGCTCGCCTACGTCGTGCTGCCGCGGCCGCTGGTCGCGCTGTTCCAGGCCGTGCGGCGGCAGCTCGATGACCACACGCACGGGCTCGCGCAGGCGGTACTCGCGGATTTCGCCGACGGTGGCCACTTCCATGCGCATTTGCGGCGGATGCGCGCCCTCTACGAGGCGCGCCGCGCTGCGCTGGTTGCTGCCTGCGCACGCGAGCTTCCGCCGCGGGCACGGCTGGGGCCGACGACGGGCGGCATGAACGCGGCGCTCCATCTGCCGCCGCGGTGGTCCGACCGGAAAGTGGCGGCGCTTGCCGAGGCGGCCGGGGTTCGCGTGCTGCCGTTGTCGCGCTACGGGGCAGGCGGCTCCCGTCTGAACGGCCTGCTGCTCGGCTATTCGGCACTCACCGAGCGCCGGATCGCGGCCGGCGCGGCGAGGCTCGCCGGCGTACTGCGTGACCGGCAAGTCTGGTCAAAGATCGGCAAAGGTCAGCAGGCCGGTTGATGCGTTGGCGATCTCGTTCGTGTCGGCGGGATCGAAGCGCCCATCGGCGTGCCTACGGCGCGATCTCGACTTCGGCCTCGATCTCGACCGGAATGTTGAACGGCAGCTCGGCCATCCCGACGGCAGAGCGCGCGTGCTTGCCGGCGTCGGGACCCCACAGTTCCAGGATCAGGTCGGAGAATCCGTTGACGATCGCCGGCTGCTGCGTGAACCCGGGTGCCGAGTTGACCATCCCGAACACGCGCAGCCACGCGGTCACCCGATCGAGGTCGCCGAGCTCTCGCTTGAGGCTGCCCAGCACTGCGAGCGCGACCAGCCGCGCCGCCTGGTAGCCCTGCGTCAGCGTCACGTCGCGGCCCACCTTGCCGACCGGCAGCGCGATCGTGCCGTCGGAGGTCTGCGGCGCATGTCCCGAGACGAACGCCCGGTTGCCGCGGACGCGGACGAACGCGAACGGCAGCCGCGTCTTCGGCGGCACGACGACCGGTGGAGGCAAAACGAGGCCCAGTTGCTTGAGCTTCGCTTCGATGATCATTGCGGACTCCTTTCGCGTCACGCCGGGCTGGGCGACAATGCCCCGCTTGTTGCCGGACGCCGACATCGGAATCATGCCCGTCGCCCCGAACTACCTCAACCCCGATCTGCCGGCGGGGCTCGCGCGCGTCCGGATGCCGGTCGTCGCGGCGACGGACGAGTCGCTGGCCGGCTACGGCGTGCTGGTCGACGATCCCGCGGCGTGCCGGATCGAGATCGTCCGCTGGCCGGCGCGGGGATGGCGCGCGGTTGACCCCGACTCCGGCGACGAGGGCGGCACGACCGAAGGTGTGTTCGTCAGCGAATGGCAAGGCGACGTGCTCTACGGCCGCAACGAGGCGGTCGACGGCCACTACATCCTCGCCTACGCCTGCGAGCCTGCACGCGCCGACCCGCGCCACGCCCGTGCGCCCGAACGGATGCTGCTGTGGCACTGCAACTACCACCCGGACGGCGGGCAGATGTTCTTCCCGATCGAGCAGCGGCCGTTCCTGGTCCCGCTGGCGCTGCCGGGCGACGACGTGAAGCCGGAGGACTTCGTGTGCTTCCGCTTCGACGGCACGCGCGGCCTGTACATCCACCCGAACATCTGGCACGAGGGGATGTTCGCCGTCGCCGGCACGCAGCGCTTCCACGACCGGCAGGGCGCGGTGCACGCGCGGGTGTCGGTCGATTTCGCGCGCGAATTCGATTGCCTGCTCGAAGCGCCGCTGCCGTGACGCGAAGCCCCTCGCCGTGACGACGCCCGTGGACGCCACGACCGGACTGACACCGGCGCCGGTCCG
>JBDTVU010000221.1:0-4266 GCA_040007035.1 Betaproteobacteria bacterium
GATGTCGCTGCCCCGCAGCAGCGCTTCGAAGCCGTAGGGGTTGTCGACGACTTCGGTCGCGCGCGCGGTGGCGGCGGGCTTCGCGGCAGGCGCCGCGGCGTCGGCAGGCGCAGCGGCGGCCGGGGCAGCAGGTGCGGCAGGCTGTGCCTGCGCCCACGCCGTCGGGGGGACGACCCCCGTGGCAACGAACAGCGCCGTGGCCAGCGCGGCCACACGGGTCATCTTCAGCATGTTCTCTCCAGGCAGATGTTATTCGGTCAGGTAGCCGGCACCACGACCGGCACGCTCCGACGCCGCAAGCAGCAGGGGAAGACAGACAGCCGGCAGCCGTGCCGGCTGCGCGGCGCGGGGCCGGCCTTCCCCCACGCAGCTGGCAGATGCCATGGGCTCCGACGCGACTGTCTCCAGGCCCCGCGCACGGTAAGCGTCAGGTCGGAAGCGCACGCGCCAAAACGCATTGGCCCCGCCGGTGGGCAGGGCCAAGCTTTCGTCGGAAAATCGTGTGATTTTACCGCAATGCCGCCAAAAGTGCATCCGGAAATCGGGCCGGCGGGCCAAAACCGCGGCCGGGCGCCGCGGGCCGCTGCCGGTCCCGGCGCCGGACAAAAAAACGGGGAGCCCGAAGGCTCCCCGCTGGAATGCCGCGACAGGCAGCGGTCAAGTCTGTGGCACGCGTTCTCGGCCCGATCCTACAAGCTCCAATACACGCCATCCATCCGTCGCAACGTCCAAGACGCGATCTGCCCGAGGGAGGTCACGCCCTGACTGTGGCGCCGATCAGAAGCGGAACGCCAGGTTGGCGTAGAGCAGCCGATCACGAGAGTCGTAGAAGCGAGCGTCGTAACCGACCATCTGCCCGCCGCCGTTCTGTGTAATCGAAAGTGGCGGCGCCTTGTTGAAGATATTCAGTGCGCCGGCCGTCAGCGTCCATTGCTTCGCGAACTGCCATCGAGTCTGCCAATCGAACGTATAGAACGGCTTCACCTTGCGCTCGACGACAACGTATTCCCCGCTGGCAACGTCCAGCACTTCGGTCGGGTCGTCCTGATAGCCGGACAGATAGTTGACGGTCAACGCATGGTTGAACGATCCCGTCGTCAGCGTATTCACCCACTTGGCCTTGAATCGGAAGGTCGGCGCACCGTTGATGAACTTGCCAACGTCGTTGAAGAAACCGTCCCCTGGAATGACCTCGTATTCGTTCTTCAAAATGTACGTTCCGAGGAACTGCGAGCGCACTTGGCCAAACGAAAACTGCTGCCGGTAGACTAAGTCGAGGTCGATACCGTGGGTTTCGCTCTTACCCAGATTGACGTTGCCCGCCAAGTTTGCGAGCAGTATCTCGCCCGTGGCCGGGTCGGTGAACGTTGTGAAACTCTGGAGGTACTTCTGCGGATCGCCGAAGACGGTGTCTTCGTCGATCTGTCCGATCGTATTGTCGATCTTGATCGACCAGTAGTCGATGCCAAGCGAGACCTGCGGTATCGGTTCATACCGCGCACCCACGGTCCATTGCTTCGACTCCTCGGGCTTGAGGAGTTTGTTGCCGCCCGCGATGACGTCGAACTGCGCGGCCCCGCCCCCGGCCGGACACACGGCACCGAGTTGGGTCGCAACGGCCTGCAAACGCGGATCGTCCTTGCAGGAGTATGTTCCTCCGGTCACGCCAAACGGCTGCGGCGCCGCATTGAGCTGCGGAACCGTCGGCGCCTTGAACCCCGACCCGGCCGAACCCCGAACGAGCAACTGCGGCAGCGGCTGCCAGCGCACGGTGAGCTTGTAATTGGTCGTGCTGCCGAAATCGGAATAATCGTCGAACCGCACCGAAGGCGTCACTTCCAGCGTCTTGGTGATCGGTATCAGCGCCTCGGCGAAGACCCCCACGGAACTGCGATTCGAACTATAAGGGATGACCGCAGACGTATCCCCGAATCGGGTATCCGGATTCCCCTGGTCGTCGAAACCCTGCGCAAGACTCGAGGGCAGGCTCTCGAACTTCTCCTTCATGTAGCTCGCCCCAAGGGCAAGGACAAAATCACCGCCTCCCATCGCGAAGAGGCCGCGCGATGCCTTGGCCTCGAAATAGTCGAGCGTCGTCTTGCCGCCGTCAAAGCGGCCCTGAATGATCGACTTGTTCAGCAGCGCCTGCGCTTCTGGCGTCTGCTGCCCCGGGAGCAAGAAGGGATTCACCAAGCCCGAGTTCAACGCAGCGACGAACGGTTTCAACTGTACCCAGCCGCCGGTCAGATTCGAATCGTACTCCGACTCGGAACGAGTGTACGAGGTTGAGTAGTCCCAGTTCGCCAGCGTCCCTTTGAGCTCAATGCTGCCGTGATTCGCGGTCGATATGTCTTCCGTCGTGCGCTGACCGACGTCGGCAACGCGATAACGCGCCGTGACCTTGCCGGTGGGCGCCGGCAAGCCCTCGTACGCGGCCGCTTGCAAGACTTGCGCCCATAGCGGGTTCGTGTCATTAATGACGAAGCTCCCCGGCGGCGGAGCCAAACGCGAGGTCGTTGTCGACTGGGAGTAGATCCAGTCGATGCTCAGCTGATGGTCCCTTCCCAGCTTCTTGGTGAAGCTGGCATAGGCGTTGTCGATCTGCTGCTCGGGATAGATTTCAAGCTGGGTCGTGAAGTCGTAGTAGCAGGCCCCATCCAGCAAAAAAGTTCTCGTCGCGCACTCGCCGTTATGGGTCGAGCGCCAGGGGCTGATCAGGTTTCCACCGACGACGATGTTGCCCGGGATCGGACTTGGCGATCCGAGCTGAAACTGATACTCGCGACCACCCTCGCTGAAGTTGTAGAGGCCCGACTTGGCGTATTCGCGATCGGTGGCCTTCAGCGGATCCCGCTTGTTGCGGGAGGCGGCGAGCAGCAAGTTGAAACCGTCCTTCTCGAGCTCGCCGAAGCCCTTGACCGCGCTGAACGAAACTTCCTTGCCCACGTTGCCATCGGGAACGTTGATGCCGGCCGTAATCTCGCCGTAGCTCAAATCGCGACGAGTAATGAAGTTGACAACGCCACCGATGGCGTCGGAACCATAGACCGACGATGCGCCATCGGTCAGGATTTCGATCCGCTCGATCGCGACAATCGGGATGTTGTTGAGGTTGACGGCCGCCTGCGCTCCGGTGAGCGCTTGCGTGCCTGATGGCGCGAGGCGCTTGCCGTTCAACAGGACAAGGGTCCGAGTTTCACCTTGACCGCGAAGGCCAGCACCCGTAAAGCCCGCCCCGCCGCCGCCCACCGAGTCGCCCTGAGTGGTGAAGCCCTGCATGACGGGAATACTCTGGATGAGCTGCGACATGTTGGATGCGCCGCTCTGCTCGATATCCGTCCGGGTGATGATCTGCACCGGGAGCGCGCCTTCGGATTCGACCCGCTTGATCAAAGATCCGGTCACCTCGACCTTGATGTCGGCCGCCTGCGCTGGCGTCGTGGCGAGGACGAATGCACCGCCTGCGCCGAGCGCATAAGCCAGCGCGCCAGCGAGTTTCTTTCGCTGAAATTTCATTGTGGATCCCCCAGAGAGATGTACGGCTGAAACAGTACTTTGTTGGCCTTTCGGCACACAGATGCGACATTACCGCACGGGGGAATCGGCCCGCAATTAAATGTCGCCGTTGTTACAATGGCCGCATCGAACTTGTTGCAAATCCGCCAATCGTGCCGATACGCCCCGCGCAACCTCCTGATTTGCCGGAGATCGTTGCAATCTACAACGCATCGATCCCGGGCCGGATGGCCACCGCCGACACCGAGCCGGTGACTGTTGCGGCGCGGGAGTCCTGGTTCCGCGAGTTCGACCCGGCAACACGTCCGCTATGGGTATCCGTCGGCGGCGCGGGACAGGTCGAAGGCTGGTTGTCGCTGAAGTCGTTCTATGGCCGCCCGGCGTACCGGCAGACCGTCGAGGTCGCCGTCTACACCGATCCCGCAGTGCAGCGTCGGGGCGTCGCGACGGCGCTGTTAGACCATGCGCTCGGCGCCGCGGGCGGCCTCGGCATCGTGACCGTGCTGGCGTTCGTGTTCTCGCATAACGCGCCGTCGCTGCGGCTGTTCGCCAAAGCGGGATTCGTGCGGTGGGGACACCTGCCGCGGGTCGCGGTGCTCGACGGCACCGAGCGTGATCTCGACATCCTCGGGCGGCGGGTGGCATGAGCGTGGCGCGCTTCGACATCCGGCCGGCGACGCCCGCCGATGTGCCCATCGTGCTCGACCTGATTCGTGCCCTTGCCGAGTTCGAGCGGCTCGCCCATCTGTG
>JBDTVU010000222.1:0-4244 GCA_040007035.1 Betaproteobacteria bacterium
TTCGCCTACCTGGAGTACGGGCTCTACCAGAGCGAAGGATTCATCGTCATCACCGGCGACATCGGCGCCGGCAAGACGACGATCGCGCGCAGCCTGCTCGAGCAGCTCGATCCCAACAAGGTCGTTGCCGCGCAGCTCGTCAGCACCCAGCTCGACGCCGACGACATGCTGCGTGCCGTTGCGGTTTCGTTCGGGTTGCCCGTGAAGTCGGTCGACAAGGCGCTGCTGCTGGCGTCGATCGAGGCATTCCTCTGTCAGCTTGCCGTCGACAAGAAGCGCGCGCTGCTGATCGTCGACGAGGCGCAGAACCTCACGCCGCGGGCGGTGGAGGAGCTGCGGATGCTCTCCAATTTCCAGTTGGGCGACCAGGCGCTGCTGCAGAGCTTTCTCGTCGGTCAGCCGGAGCTGCGGGCGATGATGCAGAGTCCGCAGATGCAGCAGCTGCGCCAGCGGGTGACCGCCTCCTACCATCTCGGGCCGCTCGACAAGGGTGAAACGAAGGCCTACATCGAGCACCGGATGAAGCACGTCGGCTGGAACGAGGACCCGCGATTCGACCCGGCGTGCTTCGACATGATCCACGACCTCACCGGAGGGATCCCGCGACGCATCAACACGCTGTGCAATCGGCTGCTGCTGGCAGCGTTTCTCTCCGAGCGGCACGTGCTCGAAACGGGCGACGTTCAGGCGATCGCGCACGAGATCCGGGAGGAGCTCGGTCCTGACGCGGCACTGTCACCGATCGCCGTCGTCCCTTCACCTTCGGAGGGTGCGCTGTCGACGCGGCTGGATACCGCCGCCATGCACAAGCATTTCGACCATCTCGAAGAGCGCATCGACCGCCTCGAGAAGACCGTCGCCGCGGCGGTCGATCTCCTCCACCGGCTCCTGCACCCGGAGAAGGCAGCCAAGCCAGGTAACTCCGGGGGGCGCTGATGGACGGTGCGCGCCGATCCCCGCGGTCCCTCGTCTGCGTCGTCGGGGCGCGGCCGAACTACATGAAGATGGCGCCGCTCGTCCGGGCATTCGCCGCGCGCGCCGATCTGCCACCGGTCGTGCTGGTGCACACCGGCCAGCATTACGATGTGGCGATGAACGAGCGGCTGTTCTCCGACCTGGAGCTGCCCGCGCCCGACCTCAATCTCGAAGTCGGTTCCGGCACGCACGCGGTCCAGACCGCCGAGATCATGCGCCGCTTCGAGCCTGTGCTCGACGACCTCGACCCCAGCGCCGTGCTCGTCGTCGGCGACGTCAACTCGACGCTCGCGTGCAGCCTGGTCGCGACCAAGCGGCGCACGCCGGTCGTCCACGTCGAAGCCGGACTGCGCAGCTTCGACCGCGAGATGCCCGAGGAGATCAACCGCATCCTCACCGACCAGATCGCCGATGTTCTCTATACGACGGAACGTGCCGCGGCCGACAATCTTGCGCGCGAGGGCATCCCGGCCGGACGGGTCCGGTTCGTCGGCAACGTCATGATCGATTCGCTGGTTCGGCACCGGCAGCGAGCGGTCGCGCCGGCGGCAACGCTCGACCGCGCGGGATTGCGCGGCGATGTCCTGCAGGACGGAAACGGATTCGGCGTCGTCACGCTGCATCGGCCGTCCAACGTCGACCAGCGGGACGCGTTGCGGGACTCGCTGTCGATGCTGCGCGAGGTGGCGTCCCGGTTGCCGCTGATCTGGCCGGTGCATCCGCGGGCGCGGCGCAACATCGATCAATTCGGGCTGTCCTCGCTGATCTCCGATTCGCGGATCGTGATGCTGCCTCCGCAGGGCTATCTCGAGATGCTCGGCCTTCTTGCCGAGGCACGGCTGGTGCTGACGGACTCGGGCGGCATTCAGGAAGAGACCACGGCGCTGGCCGTCCCCTGCCTGACGATGCGCGACAACACCGAGCGTCCCGTCACGGTGGAGCAGGGCACCAATACGCTCGTCGGCCGGAATCGCGCGCGGGCCATCGCCTGCGTCGACGACATCCTCGCGACCGGCGGCAAGCGAGGCCGCACGCCGGAACTGTGGGATGGGCATGCGGCCGAACGGATCGCCGCCGATCTCGCCGGTTGGCTCGGACTGGCGGCGGCCGGACGGGAAGTCGTCACCGCATGAACACCTACGAAACGGCGCCGACCGTCATCGTCAACGCGCTGAGCGTCGACGTCGAGGACTATTTCCAGGTCTCGGCGTTCGCCGCGCACATTCCGCGGTCGTCGTGGGACAGCGTGCCGTGCCGTGTCGAAGCCAATATCGAAGGCATCCTCGGGCTGCTGGCCGAGGTCGACGTTCGCGCGACGTTCTTCACGCTCGGCTGGATTGCCGAGCGTTACCCCGGCGTGGTCCGGCGGATCATCGACGGCGGACACGAGCTCGCGAGCCACGGTTACGAGCACGTCCGGGCGACCGACCAGGGATACGGCAAGTTCCTCGCCGACATCCGGCTGGCGAAGGCGGTGCTGGAGGACATTGCGGGGCATGAAGTGAATGGCTACCGGGCGCCCAGCTTTTCGATTGGCGCGGCGAACCAGTGGGCGTTCGACTGCATCGTCGAAGCCGGGTACCGCTACAGCTCGAGCATATATCCGATCCGCCACGACCACTACGGATCGCCGCAGGCGCCGCGGTTCGCGCACCAGGTGCGCAACGGGCTCATCGAGGTCCCGGTCGCCACGGTGCGGGTGCTGGACGCGAACTGGCCGGCCGGAGGCGGCGGCTATTTCCGATTGCTGCCCTACCACGTGTCGCGCTGGTCGCTGCGCCGCCTGAACGAGGTGGACGGCAAGCCGGCGATGTTCTATTTCCATCCGTGGGAACTCGATCCCGACCAGCCACGCGTTGCGGGTGCGGGGGCGAAGGCGCGTTTCCGCCATTACGTGAATCTGAAACGGATGCGGCCGCGTCTGCGCCGGCTGCTCGATGACTTCCGCTGGAGCCGGGCCGATCACGTGTTCCTGAATGGCGGCGCGTGATGGAAACCCTGGCGGTGGAGACGATCCGCAACGCGCCCGCGGAGGGACGGTTGACCGTTCGCCCGTTTGCCGACGCGGACGCCGCGCGCTGGGATGCGTTTGTCCGGCAGTGCCCTGAGGCGACCTTTTTCCATAGCGTAGGGTGGCGGGAGATCATCGAGAACGTCTTCCGGCACCGGACCCACTACCTCCTCGCCGAGCGCGGCGACGCCATCGCCGGCGTCCTGCCGCTGGCCGAGGTGCGGAGCCGGCTTTTCGGCCACGCGCTCGTGTCGCTGCCCTTCGGTGTGTACGGCGGCCCGGCGGCGGACGACGACGCCACCGCCCGCGCGCTGATCGATGCGGCGACGAAACTCGCGGCGACTCTCGGGGTCGGACACCTGGAGCTTCGCAACGTCCGCGTCCGATGCCCCGACTGGCCGCGCCAGGACCTGTACGTGACGTTCCGGAAGCAACTGCTGCCGGATGTCGACGCCAACATGCAGGCGATTCCGCGCAAGCAGCGCGCGATGGTGCGCAAGGGCATCGGGCACGGCTTGCGAAGCGAAATCGATGCCACGGTCGACCGGTTCTTCGACCTGTACGCCGACAACATGCACCGGCACGGAACGCCGCCGTTCGCCAAGGAGTACTTCGCCCGGCTGCGGACGGAGTTCGGCGACCGCTGCGAGGTGCTGACGGTGGTGGACGCGGGCGGACGCCCGGTCAGCAGCGTGCTGAGCTTCTATTTCCGCGACGAGGTGCTGCCGTACTACGCGGGCGACACGTCGGCGGCGCGGGACCTCGCCGCCAATGACTTCAAGTACTGGGAGCTGATGCGTCGGGCGTGCGAGCGCGGGGTCCGCGTGTTCGATTTCGGCCGCAGCAAGCGCGGGACGGGTTCCTTCGATTTCAAGCGGAACTGGGGTTTCGAGGCGCAGCCTCTCTACTACGAATTCGATCTGCTCCGCCGCGCGACGGTTCCGCAGAACAATCCGCTCAACCCGAAATACCGCGCGCTCGTCGCGCTGTGGCGCCGGTTGCCGCTCCCGGTCGCGAATGCGCTCGGGCCGCTGCTGGTGCGCAATCTGGGGTAACGGATGAACGCACCCATCGAACGCGACGTCGGTCTGCTGCCTCAGGAAACGCCGGAGCGGGCCGTCTTGGCCAGCGCTCCGGTGCTGGCGATCACGTTCGCCGTGCTCGGCATCGTCGCGGTGTTCTGGCAGACGGCCGAGTCGATCGTGGCGATCTGGATCCGGTCGGAGACGTTCGCGCACGGCTTTGTCGTCATTCCGCT
>JBDTVU010000223.1:0-4239 GCA_040007035.1 Betaproteobacteria bacterium
GTAGTCGCCGCGACGCACGCGACCGGAGATTGTGTCTCCGATGCGTCAGGGCGCGCAGTTTACGCCAGCGCCGGCATCACGGCAATTTTCCCCACCCGGAGGAGGGCGATCACGCTGCGCCGTCGACTACTGGTACTGCATCGTCCCCGGCAGCCACAGCGCGATCGACGGGAAGAACATCACCAGCGCGAGGCCGGCGATCAGCAGCGCGACGTAGGGCGTGACGCCGGCGATGATGTCGCGGATCGGCGCCCGCGTGATCGCCTTGATCGCGAACAGGTTCATCCCGACCGGCGGCGTGATCAGCGCCAGCTCGAGGTTGACCGTCAGCAGGATGCCGTACCAGACCGGGTTGATGTGCAGCGCCGCCAGCACCGGCAGTACGACCGGCGTGGTGATCAGGATGATCGAGATCGTCTCGAGGAACATGCCGAGGACGAAGATCAGCACCATTACCGCGAGCAGGAACGCGAGCTGCGACAATTGGTACTGGGCGACCAGCTCGACCATCTGGCTCGGGATCCGCAGCTTGGTCAGCGCGTTGCCGAGGAGCGCCGCAGCGGCGAGAATCAGGAACAGCATCGCCGAATTGCGGGCGGCGTCGATCGCGGATTCCCAGACGTCGCGGAGCCCGAAGTTGCGGTAGACGAGCATCGCGATCGCCAGCGCGCCCAGCGCTCCGGCGCCGGCGGCCTCGGTGGCGGTGAACACGCCGAAGTACATGCCGCCCAGCACCAGCGCGGGCAGCGTCAGTGCCCAGAACGACCGCCGCAGCGCGGCGAGGACCTCGGCGAACGTGGCGCGCGGCTCGGTGGCGACCGGGTTCGCAGCGAGCTTCGCCGACGTCATGCAGTACACGGCGAACATCGCCGCCAGCATCAACCCCGGCACGAGGCCGGCCATGAACAGCGCGCCGATGGACGTATCGGACACGACGCCGAACAGCACCATCGGCCCCGACGGCGGGATCAGGATGCCCAGCGTGCCGCCGCCGCCGACGACACCGTAGGCGACGCGCGGGCTGTAGCCGTACCGGATCATCAGCGGAATCGCCGCCGAGCCGATCGTCAGCGCGGTGGCGACACTCGACCCGGAGATCGCCGCGAACACCGTGCACGCGGCGACCGTTGCCACGCCCATCCCGCCGGGAAGGTGGCGCAGAAGCGTGTGCGCGGCACCGAACAGGTCGTCGACCACCTTGCCGCGGATCATGAAGTGCGCCATCAGCGTGAACAGCGGGATCGACACCAGCAGATAGGTGTTGAGCTTGCCGAACACGAGGTCGCCGATGCCGCCCAGATGGCCCTCGGCCGCCCACAGGAGGCCCGCGGCGAACAGCAGAAGGCCCGAGAACACCGGGATGCCGGTCAGCAGCACCAGCACCAGCCCGATCAGGATCAGCGCGAACAACATCGGGCTACTCGATGCCGACGGGCCGGTGCGGCTCGCCGACGGGCGACGGATCGCGGTCGCGCCACGCGGCGACGAACGCGACGATCGCCGCGAGCCCCATCAACGCCGCGCCGATCGGCACGACCACCTGCGGGATCCACATCGGTACTGCGAGATACCCGTTCGACATCAGGCCGACCATCCGCGAGAACCCGACCATGTCCACGCCTTCGACGGTCAGCAGCGCCGCGGACGCACCGACGGCGACGAGGCCGCCCAGCAGCGTCCACCGGCGGCCGCGCGAACCGAGCTTCTCGGTGACGATGTCCACCGCGATGTGCTCGCCCGACAGCAGCGCGTCGGCGGCGGCGAGCATCACCGAGACGACGAGCAGGTACCCGACCAGCTCGTCGACCCATGCGGTGGGACGGTTGAGGAAATACCGCATCACGACCGAGTAGCCGATCAGGAACAGCGACACCAGCATCGCCGCCGCGGCCAGCGCGATGCCGAGCCGCGACAGCGCGCGGACGATGCGGTCAAATGCCTTCATCGCATGCGTCCGCGCGCGGCGGTCAGATCTTGCCGACCAGCTCGATGACCTTCGCGCCGCCTTCCGGCGCCGACTTGAGGAAGGCGTCGCGCACCGGCTTCTCCATCGCGGCCCGCCATGCATCCTGCTCGGCCTTCGACTGGACGTGGATCGTCATCCCCTTGCCTTGAAGGTCCTTCAGCGCCGCGGCGGCGGTAGCTTCGGTGACGCCGATCGCTTCCTGCTCGGCCTTGGCTGCGGCGGCGGTGATCGAAGCCTGATGCGCCGGCGTGAGCTTCGCCCACCACTGCGGGTTGACGAACATGTGGAAGTAGATGGTGAAGATCGGGCCGACGGTGCCGAACTTCTGCACCTCGAAGTACTTGCGGCTGTACGCGGCCGAGAGATCGGTCAGGCCGGCGTCGAGCACGCCCGACTGCAGCGCCTGGTACACCTCGGAGCCGGGCATCGCCGACGGAGACGCGCCGACGGCGGTGAGCGCGTTGTCGGTCAGCGTGTTGAGGCCGCGGATCTTCACACCCTTGAAGTCGTCGAGTGCGACGATCGGCTTCTTGCTCGAGGTGACGATCGTCTCGCGCGTGATGTAGAGCCAGGCGACGCTCTTCACGCCGCGGGCGGCGAGCTTCTCATCGAGGAACTTCCTCGCCTCCGACGCCGGGAAGCGCTTGATCCGCTCGAGGTCGCCCATCGCGTACGGGATCATCGTCACGCTCATCTCGGGGATCGTCGTTCCCCACTGGAAGTTCACGCTCATCGCTGCCTCGATCGTGCCGCGGGCGACGGCGGGAAAATTCTCGGCGGCCTTGGCAAGCTGCTCGGAGCCGTAGAGCTGGACCTCGACGCCGCCGTTGGTCCGCTGCTTGACGTCGGCGGCGAAGCCCTCCAGCAGCTTCGTCATGTGGTGCGCCGGCGGCACCTGATGCGAGATCCGCATCACGACGGCCTGCGCGTGGACGGCGCCGGCCACCACGAAGGCGGCAACGGCGAGAACGGTGCGGGAAAGCGATCGAAGGGACATGGGCAGGCTCCTGCGGAAGGCGGGGGAAAGGTGCAGCGTGAAAGGTTCAGCGGGCGGTGTGATTGGCGACCAGGCGGTCGGCGAAATCCTGCAGGTCGGCCTCGCGCCGGCGTTGCGCGGACAGGCCGACCAACTCGTTGAATTCGTCGAAGCCGGCGAGCTGCGGCAGCGCCTCGACGGTGTTGCCGGTGCGACGGAGCGTGGCGAAGAGATCGCGCAAAGCGCGGGTCACCGCGTAGGTCGCGGCGACCGGGAACACGACGGCGGCGTAGCCGATCGCCTGCAGCTCGGCCGCCGGCAGGAGCGGCGACTTGCCGGTCTCGACGTTGTTGGCGAGGCAGGGGCCGGGAACTTCGGCGCAGATCCGCTTCATCTCGGCGACCGACGTCGGCGCCTCGACGAACAGGATGTCCGCACCCGCCTCGCGCGCCATCGTCGCCCGGTCGATCGCCTCGTCGACGCCGTGGACGGCGAGCGCGTCGGTGCGCGCCATGACGACGAAATCCGGATCTTCGCGCGCATCGAGCGCCGCCTTGATCTTCGCCAGCCACTCGGCCGGCGGGATCACCGCCTTGCCCGTCATGTGGCCGCAGCGCTTCGGGAACACCTGATCCTCGATGAACAGGCCGGCGACGCCGGCCTTCTCGTACAGGCGGACGGCCCGGGCGACGTTGGTGACGTTGCCGAAGCCGGTGTCGGCGTCGGCCAGCAGCGGCAGTTCGGTCGCGTCGCAGAGGCGCGAGTACATCTCGGACAGCTCGGTCAGCGAAAGCTGCGACGAGTCGGGCCGGCCGAGCAGCGTGGCGGTCGCGCTGTAGCCGCCCTGGATGAGCGCCGCGAAACCCGCCGCTTCGGCCAGCCGCGCCCCGAGCGCGTCGTGAACGCCCGGCATCACGACGATCTCCGGTAAGGCGATCAGTTGCTTCAGGCGCGTGGTCCTGCGCAAGGCAAATTCCTCCACGGACGGCGTAGGGGCGCCGTCGCGGCCGCCATTTTCCCACACTCTCCGCGGCACCACCGCGTCGACGGCGCGCACCGCGTAAAATGCGCAGGCGGCGCGTTGCCGATGATCGCCTTCCTCCGATGACCCACGACCTGCTGCAGACGATCGAACTCGAGACCGGCGCCCGCCCGGACGCCGCCGTCATCTGGCTGCACGGCCTCGGCGCCGACGGTAACGACTTCGTGCCGATCGTCGAGGAAATGACATTGCCGGCCGGTGCGCAGATCCGGTTCGTGTTCCCGCACGCGCCGGTGCGGCCGGTGACGATCAACA
>JBDTVU010000224.1:0-4207 GCA_040007035.1 Betaproteobacteria bacterium
CGACCGGGTCGATCATCTTCCGGCTGTACGGGCCGAACGACGCGACCTGCGTCAATGCGGCGGTGTTCGTGTCGAACGCGATCACCGTCAGCGGCAACGGCACTTACACGTCGGCTCCGGGCTTCACGCCGGCGACTGCGGGCGTCTATCGCTGGCGCGCGTTCTACAGCGGCGACGCGAACAACGCGGCGGTGTCCGGCGCGTGCGGCGCGGCGAACGAGAGCGTGACGATCACGCAGACGACGCCGACGATCGCGACGACGGCGTCGGCCGGCGGTGGCCTCGGCACGGCGGTGACCGACCAGGCGACGCTCGCGCTCGGCTTCAATCCGACCGGGTCGATCATCTTCCGGCTGTACGGGCCGAACGACGCGACCTGCGTCAACGCGGCGGTGTTCGTGTCGAACGCGATCACCGTCAGCGGCAACGGCACCTATACGTCGGCGCCGGGCTTCACGACGGTGGCGGCGGGCACGTACCGCTGGCGCGCGTTCTACAGCGGCGATGCCAACAACGTCGCGGTGGCTGGCGCGTGCAACGACACGGGCGAAAACGTGTCGATCGGCCAGGCCACGCCGACGATCGCGACGACCGCATCGGCGACGGTGAAGCTCGGGGGCACGATCAGCGACACGGCCGCGTTGGGCGGCGGCACGAGCCCGACGGGGACCATCACCTTCAGACTCTACGGCCCGAACGACGCCACGTGCGTGAATCCGGCGGTCTTCACGACGACCGCGAGCGTGACCAGCGGCAACGGCAACTACACGTCGCCAGCGTTCACACCCACGCTGGTCGGCACCTACCGCTGGATCGCGTCGTACGGGGGTGACGCTAACAACGCGAGCGTCAATGGCAACTGCAACGACGCCAACGAGAGCGTGGTCGTGAGCCAGGCGACCCCCGCCATCGCGACGACGGCATCGGCGACGGTGAAGCTTGGAGGCACGATCAGCGACACGGCCACGTTGAGCAATGGCCAGGGACTGACCGGCACCATCACGTTCAAGCTGTACGGACCGAACGATGCCACGTGCGCGAATCCGGCGATCTTCACGACGACGGCGAGCGTGACCAGCGGCAACGGCAGCTACACGTCACCGACATTCACGCCGGCGGCGGTGGGGACGTACCGATGGATCGCATCCTACGGTGGCGATGCGGGCAACGCCGCGGTCTCCGGTGCCTGCAACGACGCCAGCGAGAGCGTGGTCGTGACGCAGTCCGCGCCTACGATCGCGACGACGGCTTCGGCCGGAGGCGCGGTCGGTACCGGGGTCACGGACACCGCCACGCTGGCCAACGCGGTCAACGCGACCGGCAGCATCACGTTCCGGCTGTACGGTCCCAACGACGCGACGTGCGCGAATCCGCCGGTCTACACGTCCGCGCCGGTGGTCGTCAGCGGCAACGGCAGCTACGCGTCGGCGTCGTTCACGACCGCCGCGGCTGGCACGTTCCGGTGGATCGCGACGTACAGCGGCGACGCGAACAACGCGTCGGCGGCAGGCGCATGCAACGATGCGAATGAAAGCGTCGTCGTCACGCCGGCTGCACCATTGTTCGCGACGAACGCCGGGGGACCGGCATCGCTGGGGCAGCCGGTGCACGATACGGCCACGCTGAGCAACGGTGCCACGCCGACGGGGACGATCACGTTCAATCTCTACGGCCCGAACGACGCAACCTGCGCGACGACGCCCGTCTTCACTTCGGTCGTCAACGTCACGGGCGGCAACGGCGCCTACTCGTCAGCCAGCTTCGTGCCGACGGGCTTGGGGTTGTACCGTTGGACCGCGGCCTACAGCGGAGATGCGAATAACGCGTCGATGGCCGGTGCCTGCAACGACGCGAACGAGTCGGTGAGCATCGGGCTACCGCCACCGCCCTCGACGCCGGTCCCGACGCTGAGCGCAGCTTGGCTCGCCGTCCTGTCGCTGCTGCTGACACTGCTCGGTGGCGCGCTCCTGCGCCGGCGTCGGACGTGATCTGAGGCGATACCACCGGGCACGGCAGGTGCTCCGGTGACACCTTGACGCCGGCGGGACCTCCCGCCGGCGTTTTCGTTGCGGTCCGCGGCTTGCGCGCGTCCGGGATCAGCGAAGGTCAGCCCAATCCGGCGCGACGTCGGGCAACGAGTGGCGCACATGCCCTTGGAAGCCGACGACCGTTTCCGCGCTGAACAGCGCATCGACGATCGCAGCTTCGGTCGCCTCGGCGGCCGCGTCGAACAGGGTGTCGAGCAGCGGCTCGGCCAACACCGTGCGCAGGAGGACCTCCCCGCCTGCGTGCGGGACGATCTGATGCGTCGCGAAGGCGAGGGCGATGTCGCCGCTGCCATGGCCATAGTACGAGCCGGTGCGGCCGATGCCGGCGGCGGCCCGCGTCGCGACCCGGCGCAGCTGCCGGTGGTCCAGCGGTGCGTCGGTCGCCATCACGACGATGATCGAGCCCTGGTCGCGCTGCGGCGCCAGTGTGGCGAGCCGGCGGGCGAGCGCCGGCCCGATCCGCCGCCCGGCGAGCGTCAGGCTCTCGAGCTTGCCGAAATTGGCGAGCACCAGCGCGCCCAGCGTGTACGTGCGCTCGCCGGCGCCGGCCTCCCGCGACGCGGTGCCGATGCCGCCCTTCAGTCCGAAGCACGACATCCCGCGCCCGGCGCCGACCGAGCCGCGCGCGAAGCCCGCCGCTGCTGCTGCGAGCGCGGTGTCGTAGTGGTCGGCGGTCACGGCAAGCGCCTGCATGTCGGACAGGTATGCGTCGCTGCATTCGAACACCAGCGGATTGACCGACGACGTCGTCCGCGCGATTTCCGGGTTCGCGCGGATTGCCGCCCGGATCTGCGCCGTCACGACGGTGCCGACGGCAAACGTGTTGGTCAGCGCGACCGGCGTCTCCAGCACGCCGAGCTCGTTGACCTGGATGAGGCCCGCGCTCTTGCCGAAGCCGTTGATGACGACGGCGGCCGCCGGCACCTTGTCGGCGAACGGATTGCCCGGATGCGGCCGCACGACGGTGACGCCGGTCTGCAGGTCGCCGGCGGCGAGCGTGCAGTGGCCGACGGTGACGCCGGCGACGTCGGCGATCGAGTCGCGGGGACCGGAGCGAAGCATGCCGATGCGGGGCGCCGCGACCATCGACGGCCTAGCGTTGCTCGATCCTGGGGTCGAGCGCGTCGCGCAGCCCGTCGCCCAGCAGGTTGAACGCGAGCACCGTGACGAAGATCGCGATCGCCGGGAACAGCGCGACGTGCGGGGCGACCAGCATGTCGGCACGCGCCGAATTGAGCATCGCGCCCCACTCGGGCGTCGGTGGCTGCGCGCCCATGCCGAGGAACGACAGCGCGGCGGCGGTGATGATCGACGTGCCGATCCGCAGCGAGAAGTAGACGACGACGGCGGAGATGGTGCCGGGGAAGATGTGGCGGCCGATGATCGTCGCGTCGGACGCGCCGATGCTGCGTGCCGCCTCGACGTAGGTGAGGTGCTTCAGCGCCAGCGTGTTGCCGCGGACAAGCCGCGCGAACGTCGGCACGCTGAACACGGCGACCGCGATGATCACGTTCGACATGCCGCCGCCGAGGATCGCGACGATGCCGATCGCGAGCAGGATGCCGGGGAACGCGAACAGCACGTCGCACAGCCGCATGATCGCGCGGTCCCACCAGCCCTCGAAGTAGCCGGCGACGAGCCCGAGCACGGTGCCGACCAGCGCGCCGACGGCGACCGACAGGAAGCCCGCGGCGAGCGAGATCCGCGCGCCCCAGACGATGCGGCTGAAGATGTCGCGGCCGAGCGGGTCGACGCCCAGCCAGTACTTCGCCGACGGCCGCTGGTTCAGGCTGTCGTAGTCGAAGTAGGTTTCCGGGTCGAACGGCGCGATCCACGGCGCGGCAGCGGCGATGGCGACCAAGAGCAGCACGAACCCGCCGGCGGCGAGGGCGACGTGCTGGCGGCGGAATTTGCGCCAGAACTCGCTCCACGGCGTGCGCACGCCCTCGGCGGCGGCTGGCACGGTCGGATCGGCGGGAAGCGCACTCATCCTAGCGGTACCGGATCGCGGGGTTGATGAGCCCGTACAGCACGTCGACGACGAGGTTGATCAGAATGAATTCGAGCGAGAACAGCAGCACCAGCGCCTGGATCACCGGATAGTCACGCATGTCGACGGCGTCGACGAGCAGCCGGCCCAGCCCGGGCCAGTTGAACAC
>JBDTVU010000225.1:0-4184 GCA_040007035.1 Betaproteobacteria bacterium
CACAGATGGGCGAGCCGCTCGAACTCGGCAAGGGCACGAATCAGGTCGAGCACGACGGGCACGTCGGCGGGGGTCGCCGGCCGGATGTCGAAACGCGCCACGGTCATGGCAGGCGCCGTCCGAGGATGTCGAGATCGCGCAGGACGCCGTCGAGTTCGGCGACACCCGGCAGATGGCCCCAGCGGGCAAACCCTGCCTGCTCGAACAGCCGCAGCGACGGGACGTTGTGCGCGAAGACGAACGCCAGCACCGTCACGATGCCGAGGCCGGCTGCGGCGCCGAGCGCATGGCCGAGCAGCGCCGCCGCGACGCCCCGGCGTTGCACTGCGGGATCGGTGTAGACGGCGACCTCGACGGTCTGCCGGTACGCCGGGCGGCCGTAGAACGACTTCAGCGAGAGCCAGCCTTCGACCCGTCCCGCGTCGCCGACCGATACCCATAACGGACGTGTTGCCGGGTCGAACTCGCGGAACCAGGATTCCCGCGCCGCAACAGTCACAGGCTCGGTGTCGGCGGTGGCCATCCGGCCCGGGATCGATGCGTTGTAGATTGCAACGATCTCCGGCAAATCAGGAGGTTGCGCGGGGCGTATCGGCACGATTGGCGGATTTGCAACAAGTTCGATGCGGCCATTGTAACAACGGCGACATTTAATTGCGGGCCGATTCCCCCGTGCGGTAATGTCGCATCTGTGTGCCGAAAGGCCAACAAAGTACTGTTTCAGCCGTACATCTCTCTGGGGGATCCACAATGAAATTTCAGCGAAAGAAACTCGCTGGCGCGCTGGCTTATGCGCTCGGCGCAGGCGGTGCATTTGTCCTCGCAGGCACATCGGTGCAGGCCGCCGACATCAAGGTCGACGTCACCGGCTCGTCGATCCGCCGGGTCGAAGCGGAAGGCGCGCTGCCGGTAACGGTCATCACCCGCGAAGAAATCGGGCGCACGGGTGCGATCAACGCCGAGCAGCTGCTGCAGACGGTGGCCGTGCTTTCTTCGCTGAGCGCAACGCAATTGTCGATGGGCGCGGGGCTGTCCACGTACGGCCAGTCGTCGATCTCGATGCGCGGCCTCGGCTCCTACCGCACCCTCGTGCTGGTCAACGGCCGCCGGCTGTCGCCGTTTGCCGGCGACGACGGCGCGTCGGTGAACGTGAATTCGATTCCGATCGCCGCCATCGAGCGCATCGAGGTGCTGCGCGACGGCGCGTCCGCGGTGTACGGCTCGGACGCCATCGCGGGCGTCGTGAACTTCATCCTCACCAAGAGCTACCGCGGCGCCGAAGCGGGCGTCACCTACGGCTCGCCGACGCGCAGCGGCGGCGGCGACTCCACCGAGGTGCATGCGGTCGCCGGCTGGGGCGACTTGGACAAGGATCGCTACAACGTCAGCATCTCCGCCAACTACCAGAAGGAAAAGGCGCTGTTCGCGAAGAATCGCAATTTCGCCAAGACCGGCAACGTGTTTCCGTATCTGGTCGCCGGCGCCACCGGGCAGGGCAACATCGAAGGCGCCTTCACGCCGGGCACCGGCTCCGCCGCCGCCGGCACGTGGGTCGAAGGCTCGCCGCAAACGGGCAAGTTCGGCGCGAGCCCCGGGAGCGGGTTCGGCAACCCGCTCGCGCCGTCGGGGAATTGCGCCGACATCAACATGTTCGTCAACCCGTCGAAGTCGAACAAGGGCGCTTCGTACTGCGCGTTCGACAGCTCGGGGTTCGTCGGCCTACTCCCCGATCGCGATTCGACCAACGTGAGCGGCAGCTTCACCTTCAAGATCAACAACAACATCGAGGCGTTCGCCGACGCGCTCTACGCGAAGCAGACGGTCAAGCAGGAGATCCAGGCGAGCCCGGTCCGGCGCAGCTTCCTGCAGTCTGACACGCTGTTCGAGACCCTCGGCATCGACCCGGCGCTGCTCATCTACCCTAACAACCCGAACTACGCGATCGCCGCCAACTATCTGCAAAGCGCCGGATACGGCAGCCTCGTCGGGCAGCCGCTGGCGATCACGTCGCGGGTCTTCGACTTCGGTCCGCGCACCTCCGAGGACGACGCGACGCAGTGGCGGGCGGTCGCCGGATTGCGCGGCACTTGGGGCAATCACGACTGGGAGGCCGCGTACACGCACAACGAGAACAAGGTCGAAGGGCACGTCATCGCCGGCTACTTCTCGCAGACGGCGTACGCGCAGATCGTCCAGTCGAGCAACGACTGGAACCCCTGGTCGCTGCAGCAGACGGCGGCGTTTGACGCGAAGCTTCCCGCCGCCGCGTACATCGGACCGACGCTCACCTCTACCGCGAAGAGCGACTCGGTGGATGGCAAGATCTCCGGCGAGATATTCAATCTGCCCGCCGGTCCGCTGCTGTACGCGCTCGGCGCTCAATGGCGGCGCGAGGAAATCGACGCGGTTCCGAGCCCGGCGCTGGGAACCGGCGACATCGCGGGCCTGGGTGGCTCGGTGCCGCCGGTCACCAAGAATCGGCGCGACAACGCGATGTTCGGCGAGCTGAACATCCCCATCGTCAAGTCGGTCGAGGGCAGCGTCGCGGTGCGCTACGACGATTACAGCGACGTTGGCGGAACGACCAACTACTACGCAAGCCTGCGCTGGCAGCCGACGCGGCAGCTGCTGCTGCGCACGGCGTACGGCACCGGCTTCCGTGCGCCGACGCTGTTCGACCTGTATCAGCCGGTGACCCTCGGCACGTCGGAGCAGTTCACCGATCCGTTCACCACGCAGGCGAACCTGCAGGTCAACGCGTTCTCCGGCGGCAACCCGAATCTCAAGCCGGAAACCTCGACTCAGTGGAGCGTCGGCGTCGTCTGGCAGCCCGTGCGCCAGGTGAACGTCGGACTGGATTATTGGCAGGTCAAGCTCAAGGACATCATCAGCACGCCGTCGGCGCAGGAAGTCGTGACCGGTTTCCGCAACGGCGACGCGACGTACGCCAATTCGGTCGTGCTCAACTCGGGCGGCGAGATCGAGACGATCACGACGCAGATCGTGAACGCCGGGACGGCGACCGTCGAGGGCATCGACGTCAACCTGAGCTTCCGCGACAGCTTCAGCTGGGGCGACGTGGGCGTGAGCATGCAGGGCGCGTACATACAGAAGTTCGACCAGACGAGCCCGGGCGGCGTCGTGTTCCATAAGGTGGGGACGCTCGTCGACCAGAACGGCGATCCGGTGATCGGCGCCACCGACACCGGCGGCGTGGTCATTCGCTGGAAGCACGTCCTTTCCGGGACCTACGCGTATCGCAACTGGGCGTTCACGCTGACGCAGAACTTCTACAGCGGCTACGAGACCGCTCCGCGGCAGATCGACGGCGAGCGCAACTTCGTCGGCGGCCAGTCCATCTTCGACGTGCAGGTCGCGTACACCGGGATCAAGAACCTCAGGCTGGCGGTCGGCTCGCGCAACGTGTTCGACAAGGATCCGCCGATCTACGTGCCGGTCAGCAACCAGTTCCAGGCCGGCTACGACGTCGCGCAGTACGATCCCCGGGCTCGGTACGTTTACGGAAGCATGAGCTACAAGTTCTTCTGATCGGGAAAGCACGCTGCAACAGACTTGCGGGGGGCTTCGGCCCCCCGCGTTTTCTTGCGGCGCCCGGTGCCGCCGATGCACGCGGGGCCGGGCTGCGCGCGCGGCGCCCTTCCGCCGCACGTCGAGGTGGCCCACCTCGCGCCATTCGGCGGACGGGTCCGGGGCGCGGCCGCGAACCGCGCTTCGGCGGGCCGGAAGCCGTCGCAACGCCGATACCTTTTGCTTTTTCCACCGGACGCATTTAACATCCGCCGTCTGCATCGGGGGAACAAGATCCGCTCGTCACACCGGTTGAGTGCTGGCGGCGCTTTGCCTTTTCTGCGCAAGCGTTCGCACGTGGCGATCCCCCTGATCAACCCCATCGTGTCGGTCCACCATTCCATGGAGAGAACATGTCCAAACTGACCCGCTTGGCCGCATGGGCCGCTGTCGTGCTCGTCGCCGCGACGGCGGCGGCATTCCCGCTCGCGGTCGGCGCGCAGGGACAGCCGGCGGCACCCGCCGCGGTTGCCCCTGCCGACTCCGCGGCGACACCGGCGCCGGCCCCCGTCGCCAAAGCCGCCGGCGGCGGGCGCGCCGTCGAAGTCGTCGACAACCCCTACGGCTTCGAAGCGCTGCTGCGGGGCAGCGACATC
>JBDTVU010000226.1:0-4146 GCA_040007035.1 Betaproteobacteria bacterium
TACGCGCTCAACATCCGCTTCATCGGCGTGACCGGCATGGACCGCGGCACCGTGTTCGACCGCGACGTCGAATTCGAGCTCACGTTCTGCAACCTCTGACGACGGTCCCGCAATCGCGCGGGGTCTGTCTCAGGGCGACGTGACGCCTTCGCCGCGCTTCCCCGCGCCTGCGCGGACCAGTTCGGCCGTCCGCTCGATTTCGGCGCGAAGCGACGCCGCGAACTGCGCCGGCGTGTCGTCGATCCGATCGTAGCCGAGGTTCTCGAACCGTTGCCGGACCGCCGGCGTCGCCAGCACCTGCGCCAGGTCGCGCGCAAGTCGCTCGACGGTTTCCGGCGGTGTCTTTGCCGGGGCGACGAGGCCGAGCCACGCCTCGATCGGAAAATTGGCGAGCCCCTGTTCGGCCAGCGTCGGGACGTCGGGTGCGATGCGCGCGCGGCGGGCACCGGTGACGCCGATGAAGCGCAGCGATCCGGCGAGAACGTGCGGCTGGGCCTGCGTCGCGTCGGAGACCATCGTGTCGACGACGCCCGCGAGCAGATCGTTGAGCGCACCGGCGACTCCCCGGTACGGGATCGTCACCACGCGCGCGCCGTGCGTCGACGCGATGACGCCGACGAGGATGTCCGGCACCGTGCCCGGGCCGAGCGTGGCGAACGTCAGCTTGCCGGGATTCTCGCGCGCGTAGGCCACGTACTCCCGGAACGAGCGCACCGGCAGCGCCGCGCGCACGACCACGAACAGCGGCAGGGTTGCGACGCGGCCGATCGGCGCGAGATCGCGCAACGGGTCGTAACGCAGGTCGGCATTCACCGCCGCAGCGAGCGCCAGCGCGCTCTGGCTGCCGAGGAGCAGCGTGTAGCCGTCCGCGGGGGCCTTCGCCACCGCTTCGGCGGCGATCGTGCCGCCGGCGCCGGAGCGGTTCTCGACCACGACCGGCTGCCCCCACGCTTCGGCCAGCTTCTCGGCGACGTACCGCGCCACGACGTCGGGGGCTGAGCCCGGCTGCTGCCCGACGATCCGATGCACCGGCCGGCTCGGAAATCGCGGCGTCTGCGCCTGGGCGTCGCCGAACACGCTCGCGGCGTGGATCGCGATCAGCGCGCAGAGCGCAGCGATCCGTTGTGCGATCGACCGCGTACGCGTCACGGTGCGCCGATCCGGGCCGTCTTCGCCACGCGGCCGAACAGGCCGAGGTCCCGGCGGACCACGTCGCCGAGCGCCTGCGGCGTGCTGGTCATCGGGACGATTCCCGACGCGATCAGCTTGTCGCGGACGTCGGGCGCCGCCAGGCCGCGCGCAATCGCCGCCTGCAGCCGGGCGACGATGTCCGCCGGCGTTCCGGCAGGGGCGAACATCGCGATCCAGACGACGAAGCCGTAGCCGGGGACACCGGCCTCGGCCAACGTGGGCACCTCGGGCAGCAGCGGCTCGCGCATCGCGCTGGTGACGGCGAGGGCGTGAAGCTTGCCGGACCGGATGTGCCCGATCGATGGTGGGAGGTTCACCAGCGCCAACTGCACGTCGCCCGCGAGCATCGCGTTAACGACCGGCGGAATTCCGTTGTAGGGAACGTGAGTTAGGTCGGCGCCGGTGATCTGCTTGAACACCTCGGTCGCGAACAGGAACGTGCTCGAGCCCGAGCCGTAGTTGAGCGCGCCCGGATGCGCCCGCGCGTAGGCGACGAGATCCGCGACGGAACGCGCCGGCACCGCCGGATCGACCACCAGCACCAGCGGCACGCGCGAGATCATCGACACGGGCTCGAAGTCCCGCACCGCGTCGTATTGCAGCTTGTCGTGCAGGAGCGGATTGATCGTCATCTGTACCGGCGATGCCGAAAGGAGCGTGTAGCCGTCGGGAACTGCATCGGCGACCAGACGGGCGGCAACGATGCCGTCGGCACCCGGCTTGTTCTCTACGATCACCGGTTGCCCCAGCTCTTCGCGGAGCCGATCGGCGAGCGTGCGCAGCGTGAAGTCCATGCCGGAGCCGGCGGGCGCGCCGACCACGAGGCGGATAGGCCGCGTCGGCCACGCCTGCGCAGACGCGTAACCGCATGGGAAGGCCGACAGCTACATCAACAGCAGGACGAACGATCTGCGCATGAGCATTGTCAGGGTGCCGCGGCACGGAAGGATGGATGCCGAGGCGGCGAGTGTCGTGTGTCCGGGTCTGCTGAGCCTCCGGACGATCCGCGCTGCGGGGCAGTTCGGCCGTCGCAACCGCGACGGCGAAACGGCGCTCATTGTCCTCGCCGAGCAGCGCGACGACAACCGGCGGCTGCGCCCGCGGAGGTGCCGCGCGCCAAACACGCTTTCCGGATCGATGGAAATTGTAAAATGCACAGATGAATCCGAAGCGCTCCGTCGTCCACGGGGGTTCGCCCGGCGAGTCGACGCGAACCGGACGCCGCCCGACGCGATGGCGCCGGCGATGAACATCACCGATCCCATCCGTCTGCAGGCCATCGAACGGCCGCATGCGGCGGCGATCGCTCGCAGCAGCGGCACGGTGTCCTACCGCGACCTCGACCGGACGATCGACGTCGTCGCACGTCGCGCGCGCGACCTCGGCGCCGTCGCCGGCCAATCCGCGGCCATCGCCATCGGCCATCCGTACTGGCATCTGGTGCTGTCGCTGGGGCTGGCGCGGATCGGCGTCACGGTCGTGCCGATGTCGCTGCCGGCCACGGCCGTCGACATCTGCTTCACCACGGGTGCCCGCCCTAAAGCGAGGTACGCACGGTTCGAACCCGTCGATCCCGCGTGGTTCGCGACCCCGCCGCCGACGGCCGACGTTTCGCCGGTGCCGTCGCACCAGGACGATTCGGCGATCTGCATCGTCTTCGCGTCCTCGGGCACGACCGGGTTTGCCAAGCACGTCGCGGTCAGCCATGCGCTGATGGCGCGCCGGATCGCCGCCAAGGCGCATCTCGCGCCGGTGTCGGCCGACGTGAGGCAGATCTGCCCCCTCGGCGTCGGCAGCGGTTACGGCTTCCGGGACCTCCTTCGCGTGCTGTGGGCGGGGGGCGTCGTCGTGCTGGCGCGCAAGGCTGGCGACGTCGTCGCCGCGCTTTCGCAGCACGCGGTGAATTGCCTCGTCGTCTCGCCGTCGATGCTCGACGACATCGTCGCTGCGCTGCCGCCGGGCGCGGGTCCGTTTCCGTTGCTCACCGAGATCGAGGTCGGCGGCAGCCTCATCCCCGGGCGGCTGTACGAGTCGGCCCGGCAGCGGCTTTGCCCCGGCATCCGGTCCTCCTACGGCGCCACCGAGACCGGCAGCGTCGCCGCTGCGCCGATGGCCGCGCTGCTCGGCCGCGAAGGCGCGGTCGGTTTTCTGGTGCCCGGCGTCGACGTGCGGGCCGTCGACGCCGACGATCGGCCGCTGCCGCCGGGGACCGAGGGCATCCTGCGGATCCGCAGCGCCCTCTGCGTCGACCACTATCTCGGCGATCCCGCGGCCACGGCGATCGCGTTCAGGGACGGCTGGTTCTATCCCGGCGACATCGGGTCCGTGACGTCCGACCGGCTGCTGCGCATCGCCGGGCGCAGCGTCGACCTGATCAACCGCGGCGGCGCGAAGGTGAGCCCGCAGGCGATCGAGGACGTGCTGCTGTCGCTGGCGCAGCTCCGTGACGCCGCGGCGTTCGGCGTCCCCGACGAGGCGGGGCTGATGAAGATCTGGGCGGCGATCGTCCCGAACGGCGTTGTCGACGTCCCGGTGCTCGACGCGGTCTTCCGCCAGCGACTGCCGGGGACCGCGCCGCAGTTCATCCTGCAGATGGAGAAGCTTCCGCGCAACGAGGGCGGGAAGGTCATGCGCGACGAGCTCGTGCGGATGGCCACGGCGTCGCGTCGCGGCCGATGATGACCCGCGCCGCATCCGGACGTCGATCGCGACACCCGGTACCGTGCTCTCGCACCCGATGACTGCCCGCCCCGCCGTCGCCTGCCCGACCTGCCGCACGCCCGTCGAATGGACGACGGCGTCGCGCTGGCGGCCGTTCTGCTCCGAACGGTGCAAGCTGATCGACGCCGGCGCGTGGGCGTCGGAAGCATATCGGATGCCGCTCGCCGACGACGCGGACCCGGCCGACGCCGGCGACGATCCGGACCCGCGCGAAGGCTGAAGGCCGAGCTAGGC
>JBDTVU010000227.1:0-4104 GCA_040007035.1 Betaproteobacteria bacterium
GCCTCAAGGCCGAGAACATCTACTACATCGGCGACCTGATCCAGCGTACCGAGACGGAGCTCCTGAAGACGCCGAACCTCGGCCGCAAGTCGCTGAACGAGATCAAGGAAGTGCTGGCCTCGCGCGGGCTGTCGCTCGGCATGAAGCTCGAGAACTGGCCGCCGGCCGGCCTCGACCGCCCGTAACGCCCGCGCAACACGAAGGAAGAAGCTCATGCGTCACCGACACGGACTGCGGAAACTCAACCGCACCAGCAGCCATCGCCTAGCGATGCTGCGGAACATGACCAACTCGCTGCTCACGCACGAGGTCATCAAGACCACGCTGCCGAAAGCCAAGGAGCTGCGCCGCGTCGCCGAACCGATGATCACGCTGGCCAAGACGCCGACGCTCGCCAATCGGCGCCTCGCGTTCGACCGGCTGCGTGACCGCGACGTGGTGACCAAGCTGTTCAACGAGCTCGGCCCGCGCTACCAGGCGCGCCCGGGCGGCTACCTGCGCATCCTCAAGTTCGGCTTCCGCCAGGGCGACAACGCGCCGATGGCGCTGGTCGAGCTGGTCGACCGGCCGATAGCGACGGAGCCTGCGGAGTCGAAGCCCGCGTAGCGACGCTTTGCACGCTGCACCGAGAAAGCCGGGCCCGCGCCCGGCTTTTTCTTTGCCGGAGTTCAACGCGCCGGCCGGCCGGCTGCGGTAGCATCGACGTCGATCATGGCAGATACGATCCTGGTCACCGGCGGCGCCGGCTACGTCGGCTCGCATCTCGTCGTCGAGCTCGCGCATGCGGGCTACGCGCCGGTGGTGCTCGACAGCTTCGTCACCAGCACGCCGGCCGTGCTGCCGCGCCTTCAGGAACTGGCCGGCGTGCCCGTGCCGTGCGTCGAGGCCGACATCCGCGACGTTGCGGCACTGCGCCGGACGTTCCACGAGTACCCGGTCGCCGCCGTCGTCCACTGCGCCGGCCTCAAGGCCGTCGGCGAGGCGGAGCTGCGGCCGCTCACCTACTACGACGTCAACGTCGGGGGCGCGCTGGCGCTGGCGGAGGTGATGGGCGAGGCCGGCGTGGCCACGCTGGTCTTCAGCTCGTCGGCGACCGTCTATGGCCAGCCGGAAGCGCTGCCGGTTGCCGAGGACGCGCCGCTGATGCCGCACAGCGTCTACGGCCGCACCAAGCGCGTGGTCGAGGATTTCCTCCGCGACCTCGCGCAGGCCAACGCCAACTGGCGAATCGCGATCCTCCGCTACTTCAATCCGGCGGGCGCCCACCCGTCGGGCCGGATCGGCGAGTCGCCGCGCGGGCGGCCGGGCAATCTGGTGCCGATGCTGTGCCGGATCGCCGGAGGCGATGAACCCCAGCTCGACGTCTGGGGCAGCGACTGGCCCACTGCCGACGGCACCGGTGTGCGCGATTACCTGCACGTCCAGGACCTCGCGGCCGGACACGTCGCGGCATTGCGCCACCTCGCGCGATCGCCGGGCGCCACGACGCTGAACCTCGGCCTGGGGCGCGGGCATTCGGTGCTGGAGGTGATCGCCGCGTTCGAGCGCGCCTGCGGCCGCCGGATCACGCGTCGCTTCGGGCCGCGTCGTCCCGGTGACGTCGCCTGCTACTACGCCGATCCGTCGCGCGCGCACGCATTGCTCGGCTGGCGTGCCGAGCGCGGCCTCGACACGATCTGCCGCGACGCGTGGCGCTGGCAGCAGGGCGGCGGCAGGTACTGATCGACGCCGGACGTCCGGCGGCTACGGCAGGACGATCGCCGCCGCCGCCGTCGCGCGGATCGCCTCGACCCGGATCTGTTCGGTCAGCCGCGCCTTCAGCGCCGAGAACTCCGGCGTCGTCTTCACCGTGTACGCGCGCGGATGCGGGATGTCGACGGCGACCTCGGCCTTGATCCGTCCGGGGCGCGCGCTCAGCACCACGACGCGGCCGGCCATGAAGATCGCCTCCTCGATGTCATGGGTGACGAACAGCACCGTCTTCTTCTCCGCCTCCCAGATCCCGAGCAGGAGTTCCTGCATCAGCCCGCGGGTCTGGTTGTCGAGCGCGCCGAACGGCTCGTCGAGCAGCAGGATCTTCGGATCGTTGGCGAGCGCGCGCGCAATGGCGGTGCGCTGCTGCATCCCGCCGGACAGCATCTTCGGGTAGTGATGCTCGAAGCCGGCGAGGCCGACGGTGGCGATGTAGTGCGCGGCGATCTCATCCTGCCGCGCCTGCGGCAGCGCCTTCTCGCGCAGCCCGAAGCAGATGTTCTGGCGCACGGTGAGCCACGGGAACAGCGTGTACGACTGGAACACCATCCCGCGGTCCGGGCCGGGCCCGGTGACCGGTGCGCCGTCGAGTAGCACGCGGCCGGTGGTCGGCGTGTCGAGCCCGGCGACGATCCGCAGCAGCGTCGACTTGCCGCAGCCCGACGGCCCGAGGATCGTGATGAAGTCGTTGTCGGCAACGGCGAGCGACGTCGGCTGCACCGCCACCGTCGGCGCGCCGCCGCGCACGCCGGCAAACGTGCGGCTGACGCCGTCGATCACCAGCATGTTCACGCAAGGCTCCAAGGAAAGAGCCGCTGGTTCGCCCACTTGAACGCGAAATCGGAAATCAGCCCGATGATGCCGATGACGATGATGCCGAAGATGATCTGTCCGGTGTTGAGCAGCGCCTGGCTGTCGGTGATCATGTGGCCGATACCCGACGACGCGCCGATCAGCTCGGCGACGATCACGTAGGTCCACGCCCAGCCGAGGACGAGCCGCAGCGTTTCCGCGATCGACGGCGCCGCGCTGGGCAGCAGCACGCGGCGCACGACGCCGCGGGCGTCGGCGCCGAGCGTGTAGGCGGCCTCGACCAGATCGCGTCGCGTCGCGCCGACGGTCACCGCGACCATCAGCACCACCTGGAAGAACGAGCCGATGAAGATCACCAGCAGCTTCTGCAGCTCGCCGATGCCGGCCCAGAGGATCAGCAGCGGGATGAACGCGGACGCCGGCAGATATCGCGCGAACGAGACGAACGGCTCGAAGAACGCCTCGATCGGCTTGTACGCGCCCATCACGATGCCGAGCGGCACCGCGAACGCCGACGCAAGCACGAAGCCGCCGACGACACGCCAGACGGTGATGCCGATGTCCTTGGCGAAGCCGTACCGGGCGAACAGCTCCCAGCCTTCCTCCAGCATCGTCAGCGGATCGGCGAGGAAGGTCTTCGAGACGAAACCGCCGAACGTGGCGAGGCTCCATGCCGCGACGAACAGCACGAAGAATGCGATGCCGTAGAACGCGCGGCGCCGGCGCGGGATCGGCTTGAGCGGAGTCATCGCGCGAGTGGCGGACGCAGGCGGCGGCCGGACGCGCCGGCGCCGTCGGCGCAGCGGCAACCACGCTGCTGCGCGGCGCGCGCGCGGCCACGCCGCCGTGGCGAACGCCGGCGCGCGCCCACCGAACTTACTGGATGAACCGCGTGTCGGCCAGCGTCGACAGGTCCGGGATCTGCCTGATGCTGCCGATCTCGAGCAGCAGGTCGGCCGCTTCCTTGCTGAACTGCGCGTGCTCGCCGGCGAAGAACTTCCGGTTCGCGGCGCGGTCCTGCCAGCGGAGATACTTCTGCGACGCCTCGAACTGCTCGCCGGTCTGCTTGACGTCGGCGCCCATGATCTCGAAGCTCTTCTTCGGCTCCTTCGCGATCATGTCGACCGCGTCGAAGTAGCTGTCGGCCAGCGCCTTGGCCGCCTTCGGGTTGTCGGCGAGGAACTTCGGCGTGCAGCCGAACGTGTCCATGATCATCGGGTAGTCGAGCGTGGTGGCGATGATCTTGCCGGCCTGCGGCGCCGCGCGCACCGTCGACAGGTACGGCTCGTAGGTCATCGCTGCATCGTTCTGGCCGGCGACGAACGCCTGCGCCGCGGGCCCGGGCTCGAGATTCACCACGGTGACGTCCTTCACCGACAGGCCGTTCTTCTTCAGGAACCACGCCAGCGTGAAGTACGGCGCGGTGCCGGGTGCGGAGGCGGCGACCGTCTTGCCCTTGAGTTCGGCGATCTTCTGCACGTTGTTGCGCACCGCCATGCCGTCGGCGCCGTAGCTCTTGTCGAGCTGGAAGATCTGCTT
>JBDTVU010000228.1:0-4060 GCA_040007035.1 Betaproteobacteria bacterium
GCGTAGTAGAAGTCCTCCATCAGGTACTTGCCCGACGGCATCAGGTTGACGAGGCAGGGCATGTCGCGGCCGAGCCGGTCCCAGTCGTCCAGCGTCAGCTTGACCCCCATCCGGCCGGCGATCGCCAGCAGGTGGACGACGGCGTTGGTCGAGCCGCCGATCGCGCCGTTGACCATGATCGCGTTCTCGAACGCGTCGCGGGTCAGGATCTTCGACATCCGCAGGTCCTCGTGGACCATCGCGACGATGCGCCGGCCCGCGATCCGCGCGAGCACGCTGCGGCGCGAATCGACGGCCGGGATCGCCGCGTTGGTCGGCAGCCCCATCCCAAGCGCCTCGACCATCGACGCCATCGTCGACGCGGTGCCCATCGTCATGCAGTGGCCGGCCGAGCGCGACATGCACGACTCGACCTCCTCCATGTCGGTCTCCTTCATCTCGCCGGTCTTCAGCATCTCGGTGAACTTCCACACGTGGGTGCCGGAGCCGATGTCCTCGCCGCGGAACTTGCCGTTCAGCATCGGCCCGCCGGAGACGCCGATCGTCGGCAGGTCGCAGGACGCGGCGCCCATCAGCAGCGACGGCGTCGTCTTGTCGCAGCCCATCAGCAGCACGACGCCGTCGAACGGGTTGGCGCGAATCGACTCCTCGACGTCCATCGCCGCCTGGTTGCGGTAGAGCATCGTCGTCGGCCGCATCAGCGTCTCGCCGAGGCTCATCACCGGGAACTCGATCGGGAAACCGCCGGCGTCGAGGATGCCGTCGCGGACGTGCTGCGCGAGCTCGCGGAAGTGCGCGTTGCAGGGTGTGGCCTGCGACCAGGTGTTGCAGATGCCGATCACCGGCCTGCCGTCGAACTGGTCGTGCGGGATGCCCTGGTTCTTCATCCACGAGCGGTGGACGAGCGCGTCGCGGTCGTGGCGGCCGAACCAGCCGGTGGAGCGGAGCTGGCGCTTGGATTGGGTGGTTTTCTTGCTCATCGGGAAGACTGCCTCACGCTTTGTGAATTCGGATGGCGGGCGCGCTGCCCCGCCGTTCGTCGAACGGGATCGCACGGCATTCGTGCATGCGCGTCGCGCTCACATCACCGCGCCGAGCTGCCACGGCACGAACTCGCTCTGGCCGTAACCATGGCGCTCGCTCTTCGACTTCGCGCCGGACGCGGTGTCGAGGATCAGCCGGAACAGGCGCTCGCCGACTTCGTCGATCGTCGTCGTGCCGTCGGCGATCTCGCCGCAATTGAGGTCGATGTCCTCTTCCTGCTTCACCCACAACGGCGTGTTCGTCGACAGCTTCAGCGACGGCGACGGCGCGCAGCCGTAGGCCGAGCCGCGGCCGGTGGTGAACACGATCATGTTGGCGCCGCCGGCAACCTGACCGGTGGCGGACACCGGGTCGTAGCCCGGCGTGTCCATGTAGACGAAGCCCTTCGCCGTCACCGCCTCCGCGTACTCGTAGACCTCGACGAGGTTCGTCGTGCCGCCCTTGGCGACCGCCCCGAGCGACTTCTCGAGGATCGTCGTCAGCCCGCCAGCCTTGTTGCCCGGCGATGGATTGTTGTTCATCTCGCCTTTTTCGCGCGCCGTGTAATCCTCCCACCACCGGATCCGGGCGATCAACTTTTCGCCGACGGCGCGCGACACCGCGCGGCGCGTCAGCAGGTGCTCGGCGCCGTAGATCTCCGGCGTTTCCGACAGGATCGCCGTGCCGCCGTGGCGGACGAGCAGGTCGACGGCTGCGCCCAGCGCGGGGTTCGCGGTGATCCCGGAGTAGCCGTCGGAGCCGCCGCATTGCAGGCCGATGACGATGTGCGACGCCGGCACCGGCTGCCGCGTGACCGCGTTTGCCTGCGGCAGCATCTCCTCGACCATCGCGATGCCGCGCGCGATCGTCTTCGCCGTGCCGCCGGTGTCCTGGATGCTGAACGTGCGCAGCAGCGGGCCTTCGTGCAGGCTCTCGGCACCGAACAGCGAGCTGATCTGGTTCGCCTCGCAGCCGAGGCCGACGACCAGCGCACCGCCGAAATTCGCGTGCCGCGCGTAGCCGCCGAGCGTGTGCCGCAGCACCTTCATCCCGTCGCCGTGGGTGTCCATCCCGCAGCCGGAGCCGTGCGTCAGCGCGACGACGCCGTCGACGTTCGGATAGCGCGCGAGCCGCTCGCGCGTGAAGTGGTCGGCGATGCCGCGGGCCACCGTCGCCGAGCAGTTCACCGTCGACAGGATGCCGACGTAGTTGCGGGTCGCCACCCGGCCGTCGGCGCGGACGATGCCCATGAACGTCGCCGGCGGCGACACGTATTGCGTCGGCTTCGCGTCGGCGCCGAACGCGTAGTCGCGGTCGAACGAGCCCATCGCCAGGTTGTTGAGGTGGACGTGCTCGCCGGCGGCGATGTCGCGGCTGGCGAAGCCGATGATCTGGTTGTAGCGCTTGACCGGCTCGCCGGCACGGATCGCCCGCGCCGCGATCTTGTGGCCGGGCGGCACGAGCCCGGCGACGGTGACCTTCTCGTCGATCAGTTGCGTGCCGCCGACGAGCTGCGAGCGGGCGATGACGACGTCGTCGTTCGGGTGAAGGCGGATGACGAGCGAGGCGCGGGTGAGCATGATTTCTCCGGGTTCAGGACGGCACGCGGCGACGGGCGACGGCGCGCCGTTCGATGGCAGGCCAGTCCCAGTCGATGCCGAGGCCAGGCGATGCAGGTGCGATCGCGAAGCCTTCCGCGATCGCGAGCCGCGACGACGTGAGGTCGTCGAGCTGCGGGATGTACTCGACCCACGCCGCGTTCGGCGCGGCCGCGGTCAGCGACACGTGCAGCTCCATCAGGAAATGCGGGCAGACGGCGACGTCGAACGCCTCGGCCAGATGCGCGACCTTGAGCCACGGCGTGATGCCGCCGATCCGCGCCACGTCGGGCTGGACGATCGAGCAGGCGTCGCGCTCCAGGTATTCGCGGAAATGCGCCGGGTGGTAGATCGACTCGCCGACGGCGATCGGGATCGCCGTGTGCGTGGCGAGCTCCACGTGGCCGCCGAGGTCCTCCGCCGGCAGCGGCTCCTCGAGCCAGGCGAGGCCGAACGGCTCGAACGCGTGGGCGCGGCGGATCGCCTCGGCGACGGTGAAGCACTGGTTGGCGTCGACCATGATCTCGAACGCGTCGCCGACCGCCTCGCGCACCGCGGAGAGCCGTGCGACGTCCTCGGACACGTGCGGCCGGCCGACCTTGAGCTTCGCGCCGCGGAAGCCCTGCGCCTTCGCGGCGACCGTCTGCTCGACGAGCGACTCCGTCGGCAGGTGCAGCCAGCCGCCCTCGGTCGTGTAGACGGGCACTTTCGGCTGCGCGCCGCCGGCGGCCTTCCACAGCGGCAACCCGATCCGCTTGCAGCGCAGGTCCCACAGCGCGGCGTCGATCGCCGCGAGCGCGAGGCTGGTGATCGCGCCGACGGCGGTCGCGTGGGTGTGGAAGAACAGGTCCTTCCAGATCGCCTCGATGCAGTCCGGATCGCGGCCGATCAGTTTCGGCGCCAGGTGATCGGCCAGCAGCGCCACCACCGACGAGCCGCCGGTGCCGATCGTGTACGTGTAGCCGATCCCCTGCGCGCCGTCGTCGCAGGTCAGCCGCACGATCGGCGTCTCCTGCGTGACGAACGCCTGGATGGCGTCGGTGCGGACGACCTTCGGCGCGAGGTCGACCTGCAGGATCTCGACCGAGCGGATCGTGGCCACCGTCACTTTCCGTAGATGACGCCCGGCAGCCACAGCACGAGCTGCGGCACGTAGGTGATGAGCGCAAGCGTCGCCAGCAGCGGCCACAGCCACGGCATGACCGCCCTCACCGTCGCCTCGAACGACAGCTTCGCCACCTTCTGCAGGATGAACAGCACCATCCCCACCGGCGGCGTCAGCAGGCCGATCATCAGGTTCAGCACCATGATCAGGCCGAAATGGATCGGATCGATGCCAAGCTTGGCGATGATCGGCATGAACACGGGGACCAGGA
Source organism: Betaproteobacteria bacterium (assembly GCA_040007035.1). GTDB lineage: Bacteria > Pseudomonadota > Gammaproteobacteria > Burkholderiales > Casimicrobiaceae > CAIWHR01. The sequence goes on from JBDTVU010000228.1 coordinate 3,998, forward strand.
TCGTGATCGCCGCGATCGTCTCCATGAAGCAGCCGACGAACAGCAGGAAGATGTTGGCGAGCA
>JBDTVU010000229.1:0-4052 GCA_040007035.1 Betaproteobacteria bacterium
GATGCAGCCGGGGCAGATGCAGCCGGGGCAGATGCAGCCGGGGCAGATGCAGCCGGCGCGGAGGCGGCCGGCACTGCGGCGCTTTCCACCGGACCGCCGAGCGCGTCCAGCTTCACCTGCAGGTACGGGCGGTAGGGCGACTTCGCGTCCAGCTTCGCCAGCGCTGCCTGATACGCGCTGCGCGCTTCGAGCGTACGGCCGGCGGCGGACAGCGTGTCGCCGCGCAGGTCGGCGTAGAGCGCGGCGAACGGCTCGTCGTGCTTCGCGTCGAGGGTGCGCAGCGCGTCGTCGTAGGCCTTGTCGTCGAGCTGGACCTCGGCCAGGCGGTAACGCGCGATCTGCTTCAGCTCGTCCTCGCCGGTGCGGTCGATCACGAACGCAAACTGCGCCTTCGCGCCGGCCTTGTCGCCGGCATCGAACAACATCTTGGCTAGGAGCAGCGCGGCGCGCGGCGCGTAGCCGGTGCCGGCGTACTTGTCGGCGAGCTGCGCCATCGCGTCCTTCGCCTTGGCCGCGTCGTTGTCGCGAACGCCGGTGCTCACGCTCCGGTAGAGCACCGACGCCTGCTCGGCCTGGCTGTGCTGCCACCAGCGCCAGCCTTGGACGCCGACGACGCCGATCGCGACCGCGATGGCGATGCCGGTCGTGAGATTGCCCCAGCGCACCCACCACGCCTTGAGGTCTTCCAGCTGGTCCTGCTCGTCGAGATCGTAGACTGCCATTGCGGTTCCCTGGTTGGATCGGCGCGCCCGCGGCGTGCCGGTTCGTCGTCAATCGTTGCGTGCCGCCAGCGCCGCCGCGAGCCCGGCCAGCGGCACCGCGACCTGGTCGCCCGATTCGCGCAGCGGTTTCAGGCCGACGGCACCGGCCGCCGCCTCGTCGTCGCCGATGACGAGCGCGTAGCGGGCGCCCGACGCGTCGGCCCTCTTCATCTGCGACTTGAAGCTGCCGTCGCCGGCGTTGACGACGACCGCGTGACCCGCGTCGCGCATCGTCTCGCCCACGCGCCACGCGAGCTTGCCCGCGGCGTCTCCGACATGGACCACGTACGCGAGCGGCACAGCCACGTCGCTGCGGCCCACCTCGTTCAGCAGCAGCACCATCCGTTCGACGCCGATCGCAAAGCCGCAGGCGGGCGTCGGCTTGCCGCCGAGCTGCTCGAACAGGCCGTCGTAGCGGCCGCCGCCGGCGACGGTGCCCTGCGCGCCGAGACGGTCGGTCACCCACTCGAAGACGGTGCGATTGTAATAGTCGAGGCCGCGGACGAGCCGCGCGTCGATGTCGTAGGCGATACCGAGATCCGCCAGCCGTTGGCGCAAGTCGTCGAAATGCGCGCGCGACTCGGCGCCGAGCGTGTCGAGGAGCTTCGGCGCGGCCGCGATGGTGTCCTGCAGCGCCGGGTTCTTGCTGTCGAGGATCCGCAGCGGATTCGTGTGCAGGCGCCGCTGCGCGTCGGCGTCGAGCGCGGCCGCGTGCCGCTCGAAGTGTGCGGTCAGCGCTGCGCGGTGGACGCGCCGCTCGGCGGCGTCGCCGATCGAGTTGATCTTCAGCACGATGCCGTCGGCGAGCCCGAGCCGGCGCCACAGCCGCGCGAGCATCGCGATCTGCTCGGCGTCGACATCGGGGCCGGCGAAGCCGAGCGCCTCGGCGTTGAACTGGTGGAACTGGCGGTAGCGGCCCTTCTGCGGCCGCTCGTGGCGGAACATCGGGCCTGCGAGCCACACCCGCTGCGGCCGTTCGTAGGTGAGGTTGTGCTCGATCGCCGCGCGGACGATGCCGGCGGTCGCCTCCGGGCGCAGCGTCAGCGACTCGCCGTTGAGCTTGTCTTCGAAGGTGTACATCTCGTGCTCGACGACGTCGGTGACTTCGCCGATCGCGCGCACGAACAGCGGCGTCGACTCGACGATCGGCACCCGCAGGTTGCGGTAGCCGTACTGGCGGAACACGTCGCGGACGGCGTCCTCGAGCAGCTCCCACTGTGCCGCCTCGTCGGGCAGCACGTCGTTCATTCCGCGGACGGCTTGCAGCTTGCCGGCCTTCGCCTCGGCCGCCACACCCGTCAACTGCACCGTCGGGCCGGTCACGCCACCACCTTCACGGCGATCGACTTCTGTCCCGGCGTGAGGTGCGCCGCGCGCGGTTCGCCGCCGTAGGTCGCGCGCACGTAGTCGTCGACGATCCTCTGGAACTCCTCCGCGATCCGCTCGCCCTTCAGCGTGACCGTCTTCTGCCCGTCGACGAACACGGGGGCGACGGGCGTTTCGCCGGTGCCGGGCAGCGAAATGCCGAGGTTGGCGAGCTTCGACTCGCCCGGGCCGTTGACGACGCAGCCCATCACCGCGACGTGCATGTCCTCAACGCCGGGATAGCGCGCGCGCCACAGCGGCATCTGCGCGCGCAGGTAGGACTGGATCTTTTCCGCGAGCGTCTGGAACGTCGTGCTGGTCGTGCGGCCGCAGCCGGGGCAGGCGGTGACCATCGGCGCGAACGAGCGCAGCCCCATCGTCTGCAGCAGCTCCTGCGCGACGACGACTTCCTTCGTCCGGTCGCCGCCGGGCTCGGGCGTCAGCGACACCCGGATGGTGTCGCCGATGCCTTCCTGCAGCAGCACGCCCATCGCTGCGGTCGAGGCGACGATGCCCTTGCTGCCCATCCCCGCTTCGGTGAGCCCGAGGTGCAGCGCGTAGTCGCAGCGCGACGCCAGCTCGCGGTAGACGGCGATCAGGTCCTGCACGACCGATACCTTGCACGACAGCACGATCCGGTTGCCGGGAAGCCCGAGCGCTTCGGCGCGCTGCGCGCTGTCGATCGCGGAGACGACGAGCGCCTCGCGCATCACCGCATCGGCGGGCAACGGCTCGGCGCGCGCGGCGTTGTCGTCCATCATCCGGACGAGCAGCTCGGCGTCGAGGCTGCCCCAGTTGACGCCGATGCGCACCGGCTTGCCGTGCGCGATCGCCGTCTCGATCATCGCGGCGAACTGCGGGTCGCGCTTCGATCCCTTGCCGACGTTGCCGGGATTGATGCGGTACTTGGCAAGCGCAATTGCGCAACCGGGATGCCCGGCGAGCAGCTTGTGGCCGTTGAAGTGGAAGTCGCCGACGAGCGGCACGCCACAGCCCGCGGCGTCGAGCGCGGCGCGGATCACCGGCACCGCGGCGGCGGCTTCAGCGGTGTCGACGGTGACGCGGACGAGCTCCGAGCCGGCGGCGGCAAGGGCCTGCACCTGGCCGACGGTCGCCGCGACGTCGGCGGTGTCGGTGTTCGTCATCGACTGCACGACGATCGGCGCGCCGCCGCCGATGGGAATGCCGGCGACATCGACCTGGCGCGTTACGCGCCGCGCGGTGCGGAAGGCTTCGCCCATCGCGATCAGGGCAGCGTGAGCCGTGCGATGTTCTGCCGCGTGTGCGGCGCGAGATCGACGACCTTGCCGCGGAACGTGACCCTGACGTCGCTCGCGTTGCCGATGACGACTTCGAACGGCGGCGCGCCGGAGATCGATTCGCTGGTGCCGCCGGCGTTCATCCGCGACAGCAGCGTCTGCCCGTTGCGGTCCTTCACCTCGACCCACGAGTAATCGCGGAACGTGAGCGCCAGCGTGGCGTCTGTGGCCGGCGGCGCGGCGGGCGACACGACCGATGCGGCGGATTTCCCCGGCGTCGCGATCGCGGCCTGCGGCTTGGCGGAGGGCGGCACTGCCACGGAAGGCGTTGCTGCGGCGGCCGGAGCCGTCGCTGGTCGGGACGCCGGCTCGGCAACGGTCGATGACGCTGCGGCGGGCGCAGGCGCCGTTCCTGCCGCCATCGGATTGGGCAGCGGCGTGTCGGCATTGCGCGACATCGCCGGTACGGTGGGCGCTGCGGCGCCCGCGGGCGCGACCGCGGTTTCCTGGGGTGCGGTCTGCCGTGGATCGAGGCCCGGCCGCAGCCATTCGTAGACGGCCGCGGCGGCAACGATCGCCGCCAGCGTCAGCGGAATCGCCCAGCGCGTCCATCCCGGCCGGTTGCCCTCCGACGTCGGCAGCTCGCCGATCGACGGTGCCGTCGGAT
>JBDTVU010000230.1:0-4016 GCA_040007035.1 Betaproteobacteria bacterium
ACAAGGCGTTCTCGTGGGAGTACCCGCTGGCCGTCCACGGGATGATGCACAACGTCATCACCAACGCGTGGCGCGGCGACCCGTATCCGATCGACACGCTGATGATCTTCATGGCCAACATGGCGTGGAACTCGACGATGAACACCGGCGAGGTCCGCCGGATGCTGAACGACAAGCATGCCGATGGGAAAATGAGCGGGGAATACAAGATTCCGTTCCTCGTCGTCTGCGACGCGTTCCAGTCCGAGATGACGGCGTTCGCCGATCTGGTGCTGCCGGACACGACGTATCTGGAGCGCCACGACGTGATGTCGATGCTCGACCGGCCGATTTCCGAGTTCGACGGCCCGATCGATTCGGTGCGCATCCCGGTGGTGCCGCCGACGGGCGAGTGCAAGCCGTTCCAGGAAGTGCTGATCGAGCTCGCGGGCCGGTTGAAGCTGCCGGCGTTCGCACGGCCCGACGGCACGCGCAAGTATCGCGACTATCCCGACTTCGTCGTCAACTACGAGACGGAGCCGGGCTCCGGCATCGGCTTCCTCGCCGGCTGGCGCGGCAAGGACGGCGAGAAGTTCATGCGCGGCGAGCCGAACCCGAGGCAGTGGGAGATGTACGCGCAGAACAATTGCATCTACCAGTACAAGCTGCCGCCGTCCTACCAGTACATGCGCAACTGGAACAAGGGCTACCTCGAGTGGTCGCAGCGGATGCGGATCCAGCGTTACGCCGAGCCGATTCTGATCCACCTGTATTCGGAAGTGCTGCAGAAGTTCCGCCTCGCGGCGCAGGGCAAGGGCATCTCGCGCCAACCGCCGGAGCATCTGCGCCAGCGCCTCGCCACCTACTTCGACCCGCTGCCGTTCTACTACGAGCCGCTGGAGACGCAGCAGGCGGATCGGGCGAAGTATCCGCTCAACGCGGTGACGCAGCGGCCGATGGCGATGTACCACTCGTGGGATTCGCAGAACGCGTGGCTGCGCCAGATCCACTCGCACAACCACCTGTACGTCAACCCGAAGGTCGCCCGCGCCGCGGGCGTCGACGACGGCGGCTGGATGTGGGTCGAGTCGCAGTGGGGCCGTGTCCGCTGCCTGTGCAAGTACTCGGAGGCGGTCGAGCCCGGTACGGTCTGGACCTGGAACGCGATCGGCAAGGCCCCGGGCGCATGGCGGCTCTCGGCGGACGCCAACGAATCGCAGCGCGGGTTCCTGCTCAATCACCTGATCTCGGACGAGCTTCCGGGCGACGCCGGCACGGGACCCATCTCCAACTCGGACCCGGTCACCGGACAGGCCGCGTGGTACGACGTTCGCGTGCGCATCTATCCGGCCGCAGCCGGCGAGCCCGCGATCACATCGCCGCAATTTGCGGAAGTGCCGGCCGCGCCCGGCACCGCCGCCGCGACGCCGCGACGACTGGCGTTCTTCGCGGGCATCCGAGGCCGGCGATGACGATGCAGCCGATCCACTGCAGGTGTCTGCGATGACGCAGCTCGCCCTCGTCATCGACCTCAACGTCTGCGTCGGTTGCCACGCCTGCGTGACGAGCTGCAAGCAGTGGAACACGTCCGGCTCGGCGGGGCCGCTCGCCGATCTCGAGCCGTACGGCAAGGACCCGACCGGGGCGTTCTTCAACCGCGTGCAGACGTTCGAGGTGGGCGAGTACCCCAACACCCAGACGGTGCACTTCCCCAAGTCGTGCCTGCACTGCGAGGATCCGCCGTGCGTGCCGGTATGCCCGACGGGCGCTTCCTACAAGCGCGAGTCGGACGGCATCGTGCTCGTCGACTACGACAAGTGCATCGGCTGCAAGTACTGCTCGTGGGCCTGCCCGTACGGCGCGCGCGAAATCGATCCCGCGCGCAAGGTGATGACCAAGTGCACTCTCTGCGTCGACCGGATCTACGACACCGCGCTTCCGGAAGCCGAGCGCAAGCCGGCGTGCGTGATGGCCTGCCCCACCACCGCGCGCCTGTTCGGCGACATCCATGATTCCGAGTCGGAGGTGTCGCGGGCGATCCGCGACAACGCCGGCTACCCGCTGATGCCCGAGTGGGGGACGCACCCGGCAAACCACTACCTGCCGCGGCGCAAGACGCCGATGCACATCCACGAGGACGAACTCGTCCGCGCCGACAACCCGCTCAAGATCGACGGCCTGCTGCCGAAGCCGGCCAAGTCCGAGCCGTCGCTCGACGACGTAATGTCCTGGTAGACGGGCAACGAATATGCGTCCCGATATCTCCGTGCTCCTCCTCACCACGCTGATCGGCGTCGGCCAGGGACTGTTCCTGGCGCTGTTCACCGTGCAGCTCTACTCGCTCGGCGGGCTGCTGCCGGCGCCGGACGGCCATTGGTTCTATGCGCACGGCGCGCTCGTCGCGCTGCTGTTCCTCGTCGGCGGGCTGATCGCGTCGTTCTTCCACCTCGGGCGGCCGGAGCGGGCGTGGCGGTCTGCGGCGAAATGGCGCACGTCGTGGCTGTCGCGCGAGGTGATCGTGCTGCCGGCGATGATGGGCATTGTGCTGGCCTTCGGCGTCGCACACCTTGTCGCATGGAAGCCGGTGCTGGCGGTGCTGCCGTCCGGCATCGCGATCGACGCCACCGTCGCCTTGGGCGTCGTCGGCACGCTGCTCGCGTTTGCGCTGTTCCTGTGCACGGCGATGATCTATGCGTGCCTGCCGTTCCTGCGCGAATGGGCGAGTCCGCTGACGGTGATCAACTACACGCTGCTGGGCGGCGCTTCCGGCTTCACGCTGGCCACCGCGTTCTCGGCGTGGGCGGCGCCGGAGCTGACCCGGTTCCTCGCCGGCTGGGCGTTCGTGATCACGCTGCTGGGTGCGGCGAGCCGCGTCGCGTCGCTGATCCGCAACGGGCGTCTGAAGCCGAAGTCCACGCTGCAGACGGCGATCGGCGTCAAGCACCCGCGCATCGTGCAGACGGCAGCCGGGTTCCTCGGCGGCTCGTTCAACACCCGCGAGTTCTTCCACGGCCGCTCGCGCACCGTGCTGCGGTCCGTCAAGTGGGTGTTCCTGCTGACCGTGTTCGCAGTCCCGCTGCCGCTGCTCGCCGCCGGCTGGTCGGGCGCCGCGGCGAGCGTGCTGCTGGCGGCATTCGTCGTGCAATACCTCGGGCTGCTCGCCGAGCGCTGGTTCTTCTTCGCGCAAGCCAATCACCCGCAGAACCTCTACTACCAGGCCGTCGCCTAGGCTTGCCGTGGATCAAGTATTTTTTCGCCCCGAACTCCTATGGTTATAAGCATAGCGCCCGTCGAAATATCGGCATCGCGGAACGATCGCAGCGCCGGATTCCGCCCGCCGACGCGACACTCCGGAGGACGTCGTCATGGCCCTGGTTGACCCGCATGGCGGCCGCGATCTGCGGCCGCTGCTCCTCACCGGCAAGGCGCTGGAGGCGGAGCGCAAACGCGCCGCGACGCTACCGCGACTCACCGTCAGCTCGCGCGAGAAGGGCGACATCGTCATGCTCGGCATCGGCGGCTTCACGCCGCTCGAAGGCTTCATGACGCACGCCGACTGGCAGGGCGTGTGCGACGGCATGAAGACGGCGAGCGGACTGTTCTGGCCGATCCCGATCACGCTGTCCGCCGACCAGCCCTTCGTCGACTCGATCCGGACCGGGCACGAGATCGCGCTGGTCGATCCCGACGACGGGCAGCCGCTGGCGACGATGCTGGTCACCGAGAAGTACGCGATCAACAAGGCGCACGAGTGCGCGACGATCTTCCGCACCACCGACCCCGAGCATCCGGGCGTCAAGATGGTGCTCGGGCAGCCGCCGGTGAACCTTGCCGGGCCGATCAAGGTGCTGTCCACCGGCGGCTTCGCCGAGCAGTACGGCGCGCTGTTCATGACGCCGGCCGAGACGCGCGCGCTGTTCACCTCGCTCGGCTGGAAGACGATCGCGGCGTTCCAGACGCGCAACCCGATGCACCGCTCGCACGAATACCTGGCCAAGATCGCGATCGAGGTCTGCGACGGGCTGCTCGTGCATTCG
>JBDTVU010000231.1:0-3968 GCA_040007035.1 Betaproteobacteria bacterium
CGTTGTCCGAGCTGCCCCCATTGGCCGAGCTCGACGCTTCCCACCTGCTGGAGATTCCCGATGCCCCTACCAAAGCCGCAGAAGCGCAACTCGCGCTCGCGAGCCCGATCCTGGCACCGTCCGCCGACGGGCCCGGTGCAGCAGCCGAGCCTGGCACTGCAACAGATCACCGAGAGCCTGGCGCCGCCGCGCCACAAGTCATCCACTGACGAAGTCTTCACCGAGCCGCAACGCCTGCACAAGGTGCTGGCGTCGTGCGGCTTCGGCTCGCGCCGGGCGATGGAGGAGATGATCCTCGCCGGCCGCATCACGGTGAACCGCGAGCCGGCCGACGTCGGGCAGAAGGTTGGCCCCGGCGACGAAGTGCGGATCAACGGCGAGCTGGTGAAGGTCCGCTTCGCCGAGCCGCGCGCGCGGGTGCTGATGTACCACAAGCCCGCCGGCGAGATCGTCACCCGCGACGATCCGGAGGGCCGGCCGACGGTGTTCGCGCAGCTGCCGAACATCGGCAACGGCAAGTGGATCGCGATCGGTCGTCTCGACTTCAACACCGAGGGCCTGCTGCTGTTCACCAATTCGGGCGAGCTCGCGAACCGGATGATGCATCCGCGCTACGAGGTCGAGCGCGAGTACGCGGTGCGCACGATGGGCACGCTGACGCCCGAGCAGCAGCAGCAGTTGCAGGCCGGGGTCGAGCTCGAGGACGGTCCGGCGAAGGTCGACCGGCTCGAGGATGGCGGCGGAGAGGGCACCAACCACTGGTATCACGTGGTGCTGAAGGAAGGCCGCAACCGCGAGGTGCGCCGGCTGTTCGAGGCAATCGGCCTCACCGTCAGCCGGCTGATCCGCACGCGTTACGGCACCGTTGCTATGCCGTCGCGCGTCAAGCGGGGCCAGACGCTGGAACTGTTGCCGGATGAAGTCGGCGCAGTGCTCACCGCGGCGGGCCTCAGGACGACCGGTCCGGCGCCCGTCCGGCAAGGCCAGGGTGGACGGTCCGAGGGGCAGGGCGGACGACCCGAGGGCCAAGGCGGTCGGCCGCAGGGCCAGCGCCCGCGCGGCAAGGGACCGCGGCGACCCGGCGAGGCACATCCTTCGCGCGGCGGCCCGCCCGGTCACGCCCGCGGCACCGGAGCGCCGGACGACGTTCCGGTTCATGGCGACGAAATGTCCGGCCACGAACCCGAGCACGATCCGAACGTCATCGAGCCCGGCAACAGCGCGCTCGGCCAGCCGACGCACGCAAACCGCTCCGTCGGCAGCTTCTTCGGCAAGGGTCCCGGCAAGGGCGGCCAGGGCCGCACCTACGGCAAGGGTGGCCCGAGGCAGGGAAGAGGGCCGGGGCAAGGCGGTGGGCCCGGAGGACGGCCGCGGCACGGCAAGCCGAACGCCGGCGCCGGCGGTGGCGCTCGCGGGGCCGGATCGTCGTCACCGTACGTGATGACGACGTTGACGATCCCCGGCGCCGTGCCGGAAGGCCTGCCCGGCACGACGGGCCCGAAGCCGAAAGGTCAGGGGGCGCCGCGACCGCACGGGGGGCCCGGCGGCAAGCATCGCGGCCCCGGCGGACCCAAGGGGCCGGGCGGCGGACAGGGCAAGCATCAGGGTCGTTATCGCAATCCCCGCGGCCCGCGCGCCGACGACATGCCGGGCAACGAATCCGCAGGCAACGAGTCACGCGGCGACGACTCGCGAGGCAACGTGGCGCGGGCCAACGAACCGCGGGGCACCGAGTCTCGGGGTGACGACTCGCGAGGCAACGTGGCGCGGGCCAACGAACCGCGGGGCACCGAGTCTCGGGGCGACGACTCGCGAGGCAACGTATCGCCGGGCAACGTGTCGCGGGGCGACGACTCGCGAGGCAACGAGTCAAAGGGCAATGAAGCGCCGCGCGCCCCTGTGCCGAAGGTCGTCGACGACGATATCGGCAACCGCTGAGCTCGCGTCCGGCGCCGCCGGCGAGGCGGGTCTCAGCCGAGAAAGAGGTCGGGCAGGAGCGGCGAGCCGGGCTTGACGGCGTAGCGGTCGAGGTCGGTGATGCCCGTCGCGGCGAGCACATCCTCGTCGAGGAAGAAATTGCCGGTCGTCGTCCGCGCGTCGCGGGTGAGGATCGCGTGCGCGGCGTCGGCCATGATCTCCGGCGTACGCATCATGTCGAGGTGGTCGCTGGCACCCGGGATCATCGCCACCGCCGCCGTCGCGATCACCGACCTCGGCCACAGCGCGTTGACGGCGATGTCGTCGGCGCGAAATTCCTCCGCCATCCCGAGCACGCACATGCTCATCCCGTACTTCGCCATCGTGTAGGCGGTGTAGTCGCGAAACCATTTCGGGTCGAGGTTCAGCGGCGGCGACAGTGTCAGGATGTGGGGATTGCGTCCCGCGGCGGCGGAGGCCTTCAGGTGCGGCAGGCACGCTTGGGAGCAGAGGAACGTGCCGCGGACATTGACGCCGAACATCAGGTCGAAGCGCTTCATCGGTGTCGCCAGCGTGCCGGTGAGGCTGATCGCGCTCGCGTTGTTGACGAGGATGTCGATGCCGCCGAACGCTTTGACCGTCGCGTCGACCGCGGCATGAACGGCAGTCTCGTCGCGGATGTCGCAGGCGATCGGCAGCGCCTTCGCGCCCACCAGCGCGCCGGCACGCTCGATGTCGGCGGCGGCCGAGTAGATCGTCCCGGGCAACCTCGGATTGGCCTCGGTGGTCTTGGCGGCGATGGCGACGTTGGCGCCGTCGCGCGCGGCGCGCACGGCGATCGCGAGACCGATGCCGCGCGACCCGCCGGTGATCAGCAGCGTGCGGCCCTTGAGCGATGCCATGAAGGTTCTCCTGTCCGTTCCGGGCACCCGGCACCGCCGGCGCGCCGGCGCAATGCTCAATCCTGACCGAATCGCGGCGGCCGTTTCTCGAGGAACGCGGTGATGCCCTCGGCGAAGTCGGCGGTCGCCGCGCACTGGCCGAAGCTGACGGCCTCGGCCTGAAGCTGCTCCGACAGCGTGCGCCCGAGCGAATCGCGGACGAGGCGTTTCGCATTGCGCAACGCGAGGACCGGCGCCGCAACGAGCGATTTTACGATCGCATCGGTGGCAGCGTCGAGACCAGCCGCGGGAACGACGCGATTGACGATCCCGAGCCGCAGCGCCTCGGCGGCGTCGAATCGTTCGCTCAGCAGCAGGATCTCCATCGCCCTGCGCAGGCCGGCGAGCCGCGGCAGCGACCACGATCCGCCACCGTCGGGCGTCAGCGCGATGTGGCGGTACGCCGACGCGAAATAAGTGTCGTCGCCGGCGACCACGAGGTCGCAGGCGTTCATCAGCGACAGTCCGAAACCGGCGACCGCCCCGTGCACGCGTCCGACGACGGGATGGGGCATCCGGTGCAGGTGCTCGATCGCCACGTGCGTCCGCTCGACCAACCGCTGGAACCCGGCCTGGCGCACGGCCGGCGGGTGCTCCAGCTCGCCGGCGAACGTACGGATGTCGCCGCCGGCCATGAAGTGCTTGCCGGCGCCACGCAGCACGACGACGCGCAGCGAGGCGTCGGCGGCGACTTCGGCCGTGCATGCCGCCAGCCCCTCGACCATCGCGTAGTCGAGCGCGTTGAGCGCGTCGGGGCGATTCAGCGTCAGCGTCGCGACGGGACCGTCGCGGGTCAGGAGCACGGTGTCGTTCATCAGCAGCGGTGGTGCGAGGAGGAGGGAGGGGCCGGCGTTGACCGTCGGCGTCGCGTCCGGGCGCGGGTTCGAACCCGGATCCGGACGCGCTGCTGCGAAAAAGTCTAGCATGGGGCGGCCGTCATCCCGCGTCGGCGCAAGCGCGTGCGCGGCGCAACGGAGGTCGACGGCGTGCATGATCGGCTCGGCCGGGCCCGCGGCCGGGGCCATCGCGTCGTCACTTCTTTCGGAACGGTGTCGCCGCCTCGAGCTCGTCGACAGTGTGGGCGACGTCGATCCGTTCGCGGGCGCAGAA
>JBDTVU010000232.1:0-3960 GCA_040007035.1 Betaproteobacteria bacterium
GTGCTTGCGTTCAACCTGCTGGGCGACGGGCTGCGCGACGCGTTCGACCCGAAGCTCAAGCGATAGCCGCTCCCGCCATGCCTCTGCTCGAGATCGAAGACCTCCACGTCGACTTTCCGTCGCAGGGCGCCGTCATGCGCGCGGTGGAGGGCGTCAGCCTGTCGCTCGACGAGGGCGAGGTGCTCGGCATCGTCGGCGAGTCGGGCTCCGGCAAGAGCGTGACGATGCTGGCGCTGATGGGGTTGATCCCGTACCCGGGCCGGGTGCGGGCGAAGCGCCTCGCATTCGCGGGTCGCGATCTGCAGGCGCTGTCCGACGGCGAGCGTCGAAAGCTCGTCGGCAAGGACGTCGCGATGATCTTCCAGGATCCGACGACCAGCCTCAACCCCTGCTTCACCGTCGGCTTCCAACTCTGCGAGACGCTGCGCCTTCACATGGGACTCGACCGGAAGGCGGCGCGCGACCGCGCAACCGAGTTGCTCGAGCAGGTCGGCATCCCGGCCGCGTCCAGCCGCCTCGGCGACTTTCCGCACCAGCTTTCCGGCGGCATGAACCAACGGGTGATGATCGCGATGGCCATTGCCTGCAATCCGCGCCTCCTGATCGCCGACGAGCCGACCACCGCGCTGGACGTGACGATCCAGGCGCAGATTCTCGACCTCCTCCGCGGACTGCAGAACGAGCGCGGCATGGCGCTGATCCTGGTCACGCACAACATGGGCGTGGTGGCCGAGATGGCGCGGCGCGTGGCGGTGATGTACGCGGGCCAGGTAGTCGAGGAGCGCGCCGCCGACGCGCTGTTTGCGGCGCCCGAGCATCCGTACACCGCGGCGCTGCTCGCGGCGATGCCCGAGCGCAGCACCGGGGTCGCGCGCCTTGCCACCATCCCGGGCGTCGTGCCGGGACTCTACGACCGGCCGCAGGGCTGCCTCTTCGCACCCCGCTGCCGCTACGCGACCCGGAACGCGTGCCAGTCGCGGCCCGAGTTGCGGCCGTGGGCGGAGGGACGGATCCGCTGCCACTACCCGCTGGGCGACCCAGCGCGCGAAGCGGCGATCGCGCGTGACGGGCTGATCGTGGAAGCGCCGGCATGAGCCCACCCGACAATCGCGAGCGGGAACAACGAAGTGCGCCGCACGGCGGCACTCCGGTGAGCGCGCCCGTCGTCGACGCGACGGACGTCACCCGCGTCTACGAAGTTCGCCGCGGCCCGTTCCACGAAGCCGCGAAGCTGCACGCGGTCGGCGGCGTCTCGTTCGCGATCGCGCCCGGCCGCACGCTGGCGGTGGTCGGCGAATCCGGCTGCGGAAAATCGACGCTGGCGCGCGTGGTGTCGTTGATCGAAGCGCCGAGCGCGGGCGTGCTGCGCCTCGGCGGCACCGACGCGGTCGGGGCGACGTCGCCACAGCGGCAGGCGCTGCGCAAGACCGTGCAGATGGTGTTCCAGAACCCGTACGGGTCGCTGAATCCGCGCAAGAGGATCGGCGCGATCCTGGAAGCGCCGCTCGAGATCAACACCGAGCTCGGACCTGCCGAGCGCGCCGAACGGGCGCAGGGGATGCTGGCCAAGGTCGGGCTGCGGCCCGAGCACTACGTCCGCTATCCGCACATGTTCTCGGGCGGGCAGCGCCAGCGGATCGCGATCGCACGGGCGCTGATGCTGAACCCGGCGCTGGTGGTCGCCGACGAGCCGGTCTCGGCGCTGGACGTCTCGGTGCAGGCGCAGGTGCTGAACCTGCTCGCCGACCTGCAGCGCGAGCTCGGCCTCGCCTACCTGTTCATTTCGCACGATCTGGGCGTCGTCCGCCACATCGCGCACGACGTGATGGTGATGTACCTCGGCCTGGCGATGGAACAGGGACGCAAGGAGCAGATCTTCACCCGTCCGCTGCACCCCTACACCCGGGCACTTCTGGCGTCGACCCCGGGCATTTCGCCCGCCGACCGCCGGGAACGCATCGTGCTCAGGGGCGAGCTCCCGTCGCCGCTGAATCCGCCGACAGGCTGCGTGTTCTCCACCCGCTGTCCCCACGTGACCGAGCGCTGCCGTGCCGAGCGCCCGGTCTTGCGCCCCCTCGACGGCCGGCAGGTATCATGTCACCTTGGGGAGCGCTTTCTGGAACCCGATCACCCGGATGCGGGCGATCCCGTGCCGCGTGTCCCGTAACCTCTCTGACAGGAGTCATTCAAATGACCAAGCTCGACCCGGCCACGCGCCGGTTCCCCGGCGCGCGGCGCGCGCTGATCGCCGCGCTGGCGCTTCCCGCGCTGCTGGCCGCCACCGGCCTCGCCGCCAAGACGCTGGTGTTCTGCTCCGAAGGCAGCCCGGAAAACTTTTATCCGGGCGTCAACACCACGGGCACCTCGTTCGACGCCAACAGCCAGCTCTACAGCCGGATCGTCGACTTCGAGCGCGGCGGCACGACCGTCGTGCCGGGGCTGGCCGAAAAGTGGGACATCTCCCCCGACGGCAAGGTCTACACGTTCTACCTGCGCAAGGGCGTCAAGTGGCACAACCACCGCGACTGGAAGCCGACGCGCGATTTCAATGCCGACGACATGATCTTCGCAATCGAGCGGCAGTGGAAGGAATCGAACCCGTACTTCAAGGTCACCAGCTCCAACCACTCGTACTTCAACGACATGGGCCTGCCGAAGCTGCTGAAGTCGGTTGAGCGCGTGAACGACTACACGGTCCGCATCACGCTCGAAAAGCCCGAGGCGCCGTTCCTGTCCGACCTCGCGATGGAGTACGCCGGCGTGCAGTCGAAGGAGTACGCCGACGCGATGCTGAAGGCCGGCACGCCCGACAAGGTCGATCAGGAGCCGATCGGCACCGGGCCGTTCTATCTGGTGCGCTACATCAAGGACGCGGTCATCCGCTACAAAGCGTTCCCGCAGTACTGGGGCGGCAAGGCGAAGATCGACGACCTCATCTTCTCGATCACGCCCGACGCCTCGGTCCGCTGGGCCAAGCTGCAGAGGGGCGAATGCCACGTGATGCCGTACCCGAATCCGGCCGATCTCGATTCCATCCGCAAGGACCCGAACATCCAGGTGCTGGAGCAACCCGGGCTCAACGTCGGCTATCTCGCCTACAACGTCACCAAGAAGCCGTTCGACGACGTGCGCGTGCGCAAGGCCGTCAACATGGCGATCAACCGCAAGGCCATCATCGATGCGGTCTATCTGTCGGCGGGTGTGGTCGCCAAGAATCCGATCCCACCGACGATGTGGTCGTACAACAACGCGGTCAAAGACGACCCGTACGATCCGGCCGCCGCGAAGAAGCTGCTGGCCGAGGCGGGCTACCCGAACGGTTTCACCACCGACCTCTGGGCCATGCCGGTGCAGCGGCCGTACAACCCCAACGCGCGGCGCATTGCGGAACTGATGCAATCCGACCTCGCCAAGATCGGCGTCACCGCCGAGATCAAGAGCTTCGAGTGGGGCGAGTACCGGAAGCGCATGCAGAACGGCGAGCACCAGATGGGAATGCTGGGCTGGACCGGCGACAACGGCGACCCCGACAACTTCCTCAACACGCTGCTCGGATGCGACGCCGCCAAGACCAACGGCAGCAACGTCTCGAAGTGGTGCTACCAACCGTTCGAGGACCTGGTGCAGAAAGCGAAGACGCTGGTCGACCAGAAGCAGCGGGCCGACCTCTACATGAAGGCGCAGGTGATCTTCAAGGAACAGGCTCCGTGGCTCACCATGGCGCACGCCGTGCAGTTGAAGCCGGTGCGCAAGGAAGTGATCGACTACAAGCTCTCCCCGTTCGGCCGCCACACGTTCTACGGGGTGGACATCAAGGAGTAGCCGCTCCACCGTCGCGCCGGCCGCCCCGCATCGACGGGGCCGGTGCGATTCAGGACAGGACGCCCCGCGGGCCCGATCGGCCGCGGGGCGTTTTCATCGGGCGCTCGCGAACCGGGCCCGTCGACGCGAACCGCTAAC
>JBDTVU010000233.1:0-3880 GCA_040007035.1 Betaproteobacteria bacterium
CGAGGTAGATGCGGTCGGCGCCATCCGGCAGCGTGGCGATCGAGGCGGCCGGCACGCGCGCGACGGTGAGGTCGGGATGATCGGCCAACAGAACCGGCGACGGCGCCGCGTCGTCGGCGACTGCCCATACGCGAACGATGCGCTCGCGCTCGGCATTCTGGATCGTGCGCGCCTGGCGCGACGCGTACAGCGCATCGGTGCACGCTGCGCCGCAGCGGCCCGATCCGGTCCACAGCATGACCCATCGACCGCGCAGCGACTCGCTGCTGAACGGCTCCCCCGCGAGCCCCGAACCGGTCAACGACGGCATCGGAACCGTCGGCAGCAACACGCCGTAGTTGACGCGCGCTTCGCGCGGAAACGCGTAGTACGCGAGGTACGACAGCAGGACCGGCGCGACGGCGATCGCGGCGATCAGCAGCAGCCGGCGTCGCGTATGCGCGTCGGACGCGCGACGCGCGGCAACGGAGGAAGGTTCGTCGCTCACTGCCGGCGCGTGGCGAGCCACGGCCGGACGGCGAACCACGCCCAGAACCCCGCGGCCAGCGCGGCGAACGCGTACCACTGCACCATGTAGCTCGCATGGCGCTCGACGCCGGTGTCGGGCAGCGCGTCATCGGGCACCAATCCGTCGCCGCCCGTGTCCAGTAGCCGCAGCACGACCGGAAGGACCGCCATCCCCGTCGACTGCGAGAATCGCTCGGGGTCGAGGTGCTGCCATAACGTGCCGGAAGGTGCGGCGGCGGCGCCGAGCTCGAGATAGTGCTGCGAGGGGATGTCGATCCGGCCCGCAAGCGTCAGTGTGCTCTGCGGCACCGCGGGCGACGGCAGCACGGCGCGGCTACCCGTCCCCGCCGTCCAGCCGCGGTCGACGAGGACGCGCCGGCCGTCGTCGAGCACGAAGGGCGTCACGACGCTGAAGCCGGCGCGTCCGGCGCGCACGACATTGTCGATGAGAATCTGGTGGCCCGCGTCGAACGTGCCGATGGCCGTGACGCGGCGGAACCGCCAGTCGCGCCAGTCGGACACGGACGCCGGCATCGGTGCTGCGGGCGCAGCCGCCGCGGCGGCGATCGCGGCACGCAGCGCCTCCTTCTCCAGCATCCGGCGGTGCTGCCAGTTGCCCGCCGTCACGCACAGGGCCACCGTGATCATCGCGGCGATCGTCGGCAGCCAGCGGGGCCTGCGCGGGGCGCGGGCATCGACTCCCGTCGGCGCATCGATCGGCATCGGCATTGGCCCGATGCTACACTCGGCCGGCAACCGCATTCACCATGAGAATCGTCGTCATCGTCGCGCTCGTCGCGGTCGTCGCCGCGCTGTTCACGGCACTCGTCTTTCTGTATCGCGACCAGGGGCGTGGCAACCGTGTCGTCATGGCGCTCGGCATCCGGGTGCTGCTGTCGATGTCGCTGATCGCGTTTCTCGTCTTATCGTGGTGGATGGGCTGGATCGCGCCGACGGGTCTTTGACAACGGGCGGCGCGCGCTGGCAGCCGCGAAAGACCGCATACCGCGCCGGTCGCGGCAGTGCCCGCGCCAATGTGTCGGTCGCGCGGCGAGCGACGCGGCTGCGCGCAGGCGGCTACATCCAGTAGACGAGCACGAACAGCAGCAGCCAGACGACGTCGACGAAATGCCAGTACCACGCCGCCGCCTCGAAGCCGAAATGGTGCTCGGCGTCGAAGTGCCCGCGGAACGCACGGAAGAGCATGACCGTGAGCATGATCGCTCCGATCGTCACATGCGCGCCGTGGAATCCGGTCAGCATGAAGAACGTGGAGCCGTACACCCCCGTCGACAGCTTCAGGTTGAGCTCGCTGTACGCGTGCGTGTACTCGTACGCCTGGAACCCCAGGAACGTGAAGCCGAGGGCGATCGTCACGAACAGCCAGAACTTCAGCGCGCCGCGGTGACCCGTCTTCAGAGCGTGATGCGCGAGCGTCAGCGTGCCACCCGACGTCACCAGAATGATCGTGTTGAGCAGCGGGATTCCGATGGCGCCCATCGGGGAGAACTGCTGCTTGATGTACGGCCCGACGGTCGGCCATTGCGCCGCGTACTCGGGCCACAGCACGCGGCCCGTCAGCGCGCTGCCGAGGTCGGGAACCGAGATGTTCCGCACATAGAACAGCGCGCCGAAGAACGCGGCAAAGAACATCACTTCGCTGAAGATGAACCAGCTCATGCTCCACCGGAACGACAGGTCGACCTTGCGGTTGTACAGCCGGCCTTCAGACTCGCGGATCACCGTGCCGAACCATCCGAACAGCATGAAGACCAGCACGGTGAACCCGGCCGCGACCAACCAGGGTCCGGCCGCGTAGCTGTTGAACCAGAACGCCGCGCCGGTTCCCATCAGCAGCAGGGCGAACGACCCGAGGATGGGCCAATGCGACGGTTGGGGGACGTAGTAGTACGGCTTGCCGGCTGCGGCGGCGGTGCTCATCGGTGACTCCTCGTTTCGCTCGTGATGTCCGCGGCGACGCCGGCGCCGCGGACCCCGCGCGTTGCGCGCGAATCGTGTTTGCCGGCGACCCCGGCGGCGTCAGCCCGCATTGCCCTCGACCTTGAAGAACGTATAGGAAAGCGTGATCGTCGACAGGTCCTTCGGAACCTGCGGATCGACGACGAACACGACCGGCATCTGGCGCCGCTCGCCGGCGGCGAGCGTCTGCCGCGCGAAGCAGAAACAGTCGAGCTTGCGGAAGTAGCGCGACGCTTCACGCGGGCCGTAGCTCGGAATCGCCTGCCCGGTGACCGGATGGTCGCTCGTGTTGACGACCTCGAACATCACCTGCGTGATCGCGCCGGGGTGGATGTCGCTCGTCGCCTGTAGCGCACGGAATTTCCACGGCATGTCGTGCACGTTCGTGTCGAATTCGATGCGGACGACCCGCGACGCGTCGACCTGCGTGTTGACGACGGCATCGGCCTTGTCGATGTCCCGCAGCCCCGTCACCTCGCAGATCTTCTCGTAGAACGGCACCAGCGCGTAGCCGAAGCCGAACATCGCGATCACGACGACGCCGAGCTTCAGCAGCAGCGTGCGGTTGTCCGGATGGCGGGCGGCGGTCATGGGCGCGGCGTCACTTGCGCAGGTTGCGGCCGATCGCCACGACGAGGTAGAGCAGCACCGCGGCGCCGATGATGCTGATCGACGTCGTCGGGCTGCCCATGAATTTCGACGCGATGATGCCGACGAAGAAGACGACGGCGATCGACAGCAGGATGAGCGCCGTCTTCAGGTTCGCCGCCTTGCGGCGCGCGGCCTCGTCGCCCTTCGGCTCGACCTCTGTGTTCATCACGGGCACCCGCGCCGCCGTCGTCACTTGATGGCCGGCGGCGTTTCGAACGTGTGGTACGGCGCCGGCGAGGGCAGCGTCCACTCCAGCGTGTCGCCGCCGTCCCACGGTTTCGCCGGCGCCTTCGCGCCGTTGCCGCGGACGCACTTCAGCACGGCGTACAGGAAGATGAGCTGCGAGGCGCCGAACCAGAACGCGCCGATCGACGCCGCCATGTTCCAGTCGGCGAACTGCTGCGCGTAGTCGGGAATCCGCCGCGGCATCCCGGCGAGGCCGAGGAAGTGCATCGGGAAGAAGGTGAGGTTGAACGACAGCATCGACGACCAGAAGTGCAGCTGGCCGAGCTTCTCGTCGTACATCGTGCCGGTCCACTTCGGGATCCAGTAGTAGGTGCCGCCGAAGAACGCGAACAGGCTTCCGGCGACCATCACGTAATGGAAGTGGGCGACGACGTAGTAGGTGTCCTGAAGCTGGATGTCGACCGGCGTGATCGCCAGCACCAGCCCGGTGAAGCCGCCCAGCGTGAACAGGAACAGGAAGCCGATCGCGAACAGCATCGGCGTCTCGAAGGTCATC
>JBDTVU010000234.1:0-3779 GCA_040007035.1 Betaproteobacteria bacterium
GTCGACGACCTGCTCACGCTGTCGGCGCTCGAGAGCGAGCAGAACGCGCCGGTCGAGACGGCGTTCGCGATCGTGCCGCTCCTTCAGGAACTCACGGCCGAAGCCAGGGCGCTCTCTGACGGGCGGCACACGATCGCGCTCGACGTCGGGCCTGGCGAGGACAGCGCGGCGACCATCGTCGGTGCGCGTGACGAGCTCGCGAGCGCGTTCGGCAACCTCGTCAGCAACGCGGTCCGCTACACACCGGCCGGCGGCACGATCACGCTGGGCTGGCGGATCGACGAGGACGGCCGCGGGCGGTTCAGCGTCGCCGACACCGGCATCGGCATCGCCCCGGAGCACATCCCGCGGCTCACCGAGCGGTTCTATCGGGTCGACCGCAGTCGCTCGCGCGCGACGGGCGGCACCGGTCTCGGCCTCGCGATCGTCAAGCACGTGCTGCTGCGCCACGACGCCGAGATCGACGTCGTCAGCGAACTGGGGAAAGGCAGCACGTTTGCCGTCGTGCTGACGGCGCGCCGGGTCGGCCGCGGCGAGGTACCCGCAGCGGCGGAGGCCGCGCCGACGGCTACCAGTAGCTGAGCGCCGCGCGGAACAGCGCGGACAGGTCCTCGCGCGAGACGTCCTTCGGCGCGTTGCGAATCACGCGGTACTGCGGCTCGGCGCCGGCGGCCAGTGCGTCGAGGTGCGTCGCGTCGAAGCCGAGCGCGGCGAGGCCGTTCGGCATCGCCGTCGCCCGCATCAGCTCGATCACCCGTCCCGCGAGCACCTCGCCTGCATCGGCGTTCGCCGCGCCTTGGGTGTCGGCGCCGAGGCAGTTCGCGCCATGCAGGTGCCGCTCGGGACAGCACGGCGCGGTGTAGCGCCAGACGGACGGGTTGTTGAGCACGACGGCCATCCCGTGCGGGACCAGCGACTTGCCTGCGGGATAGCCGTCGACGTGCCAGTTCTTCGTCAATCCCGACACCGCATACGACAGGCCATGCGGCAGATGGCAACCCGCGGCGTTGAACGCGATGCCGGCGAGCATCGCCGCGTACATCATCTCGGTGCGCGCTTCGGTGTCGCCCGCGTCGTTGACGGCGCGGACGAGGAACCTGCCGACGCTCTTCAGCGCCTCGGTCGCCAGCATGTCGGAGAACGGATTGGCGCCCTGCGACACCGGGCGGCCGGCTCCCTTGGCCGGATTCAGCCGGCGCGGATACGCGCGCGCCGTCAGTGATTCGAGCGCGTGGCTCATGCAGTCGAATCCGGTCGCGGCGACGGCATTCTTCGGCAGCGACGCGGCGACGTCCGGATCGATCAGCGCGATGGTCGGAATCAGGCGCCGCGAAATGATGCCGGTCTTGGCGTTGATGGACGAAAGATTGAAGATCGCGATGCCGGTGGTCTCCGACCCGGTGCCGGACGTCGTCGGGCAGGCGATGTGCGGCTTCACCGGCCCCGGCACCTTCTGCCCGGCGCCGATCGGCGCGTTGACGTAGGTCATGAACTCCGCCGGATGCGACGCGTACAGGTTCGCCGCCTTGCAGGTGTCCATCACCGAGCCGCCGCCGACCGACACGTAGCCGTCGAATTTTCCTTCGGCGGCGAAGCGAGCGGCGTCCTGCAGCGACGCGTCGGTCGGCTCGATGACGACCGCGTCGTAGACCTCGGCGTCGACGCCGGCCGCTTCGAGCGACGCCGCGACCGCCGCGAAATGCGCGCTCGCGCGGATCCGCGCGTCGGTGAACAGTGCAACGCGGGCGAGGCCCAGCTCGCGCGCGTTGTCGCCGGCCTCGCCGAGCACGCCGGCGCCGAACGTGAACGTCGGCATGCCGACGGTGAATCCCTTGTCGCTGCCGGGGGCGGCGGCGAAATCGGCGTGACAGCAGGACATGGTCGTTTCCTTGTGTCGGGGACGTGACGACGGATTCGCCGATCGCGATGTCGCTCTAGCGCGCGGCGTTGCGAAGGATCAGGTCGGAGGCCTTCTCCGCGATCATGATGATCGGCGCGTTGGTGTTGCCGGAGACGATCGTCGGCATCACGCTTCCATCGACGACGCGCAGGCCGTCGATTCCGTGGACGCGCAATTCCGGATCGACGACGGCCAGAGCGTCGGCGGCCGGTCCCATCTTGCACGTGCCGACCGGGTGGAAGATCGTCGCGCCCTTGTTGCGCGTGAACTCGAGGAGGTCGTCGTCGGTCGTCGCTGCTCTGCCGGGCAGGTATTCGCCGGCGACGTAGGGCGACAGCGCGCCGGTCGCCGCAAGCCGGCGCGCGAGCTTGAGGCCGGCGACGACCGTCGCCGCATCGTGCGGCTCCGACAGGTAGTTCGGCTGCATCGCCGGCGCAGCGAGCGGGTCCGGCGACTTGAGCCGCACATGTCCGCGCGAGTGCGGCTGAAGCTGGCACACCGACATCGTGAAGCCGGAGAACGTGTGGACCGGCGCGCCGGCCATGTCCGCCGACAGCGTTGCGAGATGGAACTGGACGTCGGGCCGGGGAAGCGCGGGATCGGTGCGCGCGAACATGCCGCCCTGGTTGATGCCGATCGCCATCGGGCCGGTACGCGTCAGCACGTAGCGGGCGCCCATCGTCATCGTCCGCCACCACGACTTCAGCACGTCGTTGGTCGTGATCGGCTTCGTGCAGCGGAACATCACCCGCGCCTGCAGATGGTCCTGCAGGTTCTCGCCGACGCCCGGAAGCTCGTGCACGACCGGAATCCCGAATTGCTGCAGCAGCGCGCCCGGCCCCACGCCGGACAGCTGCAGCAACTGCGGCGACTGCAATGCACCCGCGGCGAGGATCACTTCACGCGTCGCGACGGCGGTGACGTCGCGGCCGCGGCGCCGATAGACGACGCCGGTGGCGCGGCGGCCGTCGAACGCGAGCCGCATCGCCTGCGCCCCGGTCTCGACGCGCAGGTTGGGTCGCCGGCGGGCCGGGCGCAGGTACGCAGTTGCGGTCGAGCAGCGAAAGCCGTTGCGGGTGGTGAGCTGGTAGTAGCCCGCGCCTTCCTGCGTCGCGCCGTTGAAGTCCGGGTTACCGGGGATGCCGAGTTCGGCCGCGGCCGCGATCCACGCCTCGACGAGTTCGTGCTTCGCGCGGATGTCGGATGCCCACATCGGTCCGTCCGCACCGTGCCACTCGCTATCGCCGCGGACGTTGTGCTCGAGCTTGCGGAAGTACGGCAGCACGTCGGCGTAGCCCCAGCCAGGGTTCCCCTGCGCCGCCCAGCCGTCGTAGTCGGCGGGATGGCCGCGGATGTAGATGAGACCGTTGATCGCGCTCGACCCGCCCAGCGTCTTGCCGGACGGCCAGTAGACCTCGCGGCCGTGCATCTGCGGCTCCGGCTCGGTCTTGAAGCACCAGTTGACGCGGGGATTGAACATCGTCTTCGCGTACCCGATCGGGACGTGGATCCACGGGTACGTGTCGGGCGGGCCGGCCTCGAGCAGCAGCACCGAGTGCCGGCCGTCCGCGGTCAGCCGATCGGCGAGCACGCAACCGGCCGAGCCGGCGCCGACGACGATGTAATCCCATGCCATCGGCCGAGTTTAACCAAGGAACCGGGACCGGTGGGCGGCGCCGGGAGCCGATCGGCGCCGGGTGCCGCGGCGTCGGCGAACGAGGGAGACGGGCGCGGCGGCCGGCCTGCTGCGGCCCCGTTGCCTTCGGGATTTCCGAGGAATTTCATCGGTTTGACAGATGGGCGCGCAAATTGCTAAACTTGCACGTTTCGTCGGAGGGGTTCCCGAGCGGTCAAAGGGAACAGACTGTAAATCTGTCGG
>JBDTVU010000235.1:0-3777 GCA_040007035.1 Betaproteobacteria bacterium
TTCTTCGCCTACTGCCACATGGTCAACGGCGACGTGAAGGTCGACTTCTTCACCCACAACCTCCCGCCGCGCAGAATCGCGCGGCTGGACGCGCTCGCTTCGTTGCTGGTGGGCCTGTTCGGCGCGCTGCTCGCGTGGCGGACCGCTGCCGGCGCGCTGTCGGTGATGGAGGTCGGCGAAACGTCGGCGATCCTCGGCGTGCCGGTGTGGATCGCGCAGGCGCTGATGGTGCCCGGCTTCGTGCTGCTCGGCGCCGCCGGCTTCTACCTCTTCGTCCACCTGCTGCTCGCGGTGCATCGCGCGCGGCAGGGCTGACGCCGGGGCGCGGGTGAGCGGCATCGAAGTCGGTTTCGTGGTGTTCGGCGCAATGCTGGCGCTGATGGTGATCCGGGTGCCGATCGGCATCTCGATGTTCATCGTCGGCTTCGGCGGCTACGCGTATCTCACCGGCGGCAATTTCAACGCGCTGCTCGCCTCGCTGAAGAACCTCGCGTATGCGCGGCTCTCGAATTACGATCTCGTCGTCATTCCGCTCTTTCTGCTGATGGGCCAGTTCGCCACTCACGGCGGGCTCTCCAAGGCGCTGTTCCGCTTCGTCGGTGCGTTCATGGGCCACTTCAAGGGCGGCGTGGCGATGGCGGCGATCGGCGCCTGCGCAGGCTTCGGCGCGATCTGCGGCTCGTCCGTGGCAACCGCCGCGACGATGGGGCAGGTGGCGCTGCCCGAGTTGCGCCGCTTCGGCTATTCGGGGTCGCTTGCCACCGGTGCGCTGGCCGCCGGCGGCACGCTGGGCATCATGATCCCGCCGTCGGTGCCGCTCGTCATCTACGCGATCCTGACCCAGGAGTCGATCGGCAAGCTGTTCATGGCCGCCGTGGTGCCCGGGATCATCGCGATGCTGGGCTACATGCTGGTGGTGAAGATCGTCGTCACGCTGAAGCCGGACGCCGGCCCCGCCGGCCCGGAGGTTGCCTGGAGCGAGAAGCTGACGAGCCTGCTGGCGGTGGTCCCGGTGCTGCTGGTGTTCCTGGTCGTCATCGTCGGCATCTACGGCGGCTGGGCCAACCCGACCGAGGCGGCCGCGATCGGCGCCGCGGCCTGCGGCGTTCTGGCGATCGTCACCGGCGGAATGCGCACGAAGGGACTGATCGACAGCGCGCTCGGCACCGCGCAGCACACGGCGATGATCTTCCTGGTGCTGCTCGGCGCCGACATGATGAATACCACGCTGGCGCTGTCGCAGATGCCGGCCGAACTCGCGAACTGGGTGAAGGCGAGCGGCCTCTCCCCGCTCTTGGTGATGCTCATGATCCTCGTCATCTACATCTTCCTCGGCTGCGTGATGGACGCGCTGGCGATGATCCTGCTGACGATCCCGATCTTCTACCCGATGGTGATGGCGCTCGACTACTGGGGGATGTCGGCCGGCGACAAGTCGATCTGGTTCGGCATACTCGCGCTGATGGTGGTCGAGATCGGCCTCGTCCACCCGCCGGTCGGGCTCAACGTCTACATCATCAACCGGCTGGCGAAGGACATCCCGCTGACGGACACGTTCAAGGGCGTGGTGCCGTTCCTGGTGTCGGATTTCGTCCGCATCGTTCTGCTGGTATTCTTCCCGGTCATCTCGCTCTATCTGGTGCACGCATTCAAGCAGTAGGTCTTCCCACACGAGGAGTCAACATGAAGGCATTCAAACGGACGGGGTTGGGCACGGCGTTGGTGGCCGCGTTCGCGTTCGGCGCGGGCAGTGCCGCCGCGCAGGAAGTCACGCTGAAGATCCACCATTTCCTGCCGCCGAAGGGAACCATCCAGGCGCAGGTGTTCGAACCGTGGTGCGAGAAGATCGGCAAGGAATCGGGCGGACGGTTGAAGTGCCAGATTTACCCGGCGATGCAGTTGGGCGGCACGCCGCCGCAGCTGTTCGACCAGGCGCGCGACGGCGTCGCCGACATCGTGTGGACGTTGCCGACGTACCAGGCGGGCCGCTTCTCGAAGGCAGAAGTGTTCGAGTTGCCATTCATGGCGAAGAACGCCGAAAGCGGCAGCCCGGCGTTCTGGGACTACGTGCAGAAGAACGCGATGGACGAATTCCGCGGCGTCCGGGTGCTGGCGTTGCACGTGCACGACGGCTCGCTGCTGCACTTTTCGAACAAGCGGGTGACGAACATGGACGAGTTGAAGGGCCTCAAGGTGCGCGCGCCGACGCGGATCGGCACCAAGTTTCTCACCGCCATCGGGGCCGCGCCGGTGCAGATGCCGGTGCCGCAGGTGACGGAGGCGCTGGCGAAAGGCGTGATCGACGGCGCGATGGTGCCGTGGGAGGTCGCGCCCGCGCTGAAGCTGCAGGAAGTCACCAAATACCACCTCGACACCGCACCCGGCGTGCCCAAGATGTCGAACTCGATCTTCGTCATCGCGATGAACCAGGCGAAGTACGACGGTCTGCCGCCCGAGCTGAAGAAAGTGCTCGACGCGAACACGGGGCTCGAATGGTCGAAGGAGATCGGCAAGGTGTTCGACGGCACCACCGTGGGCGGCAGGAAGCTTGCCGCCGACGCGGGCGGCGTGTTCGACACGCTGTCGCCGGCCGAGTACGACCGCTGGAAGAAGGCGACCGAAAGCGTCGACAAGGAGTGGATCGGCGAGGTCGGCGCGAAGGGCGCCAATGGCGCCGCGCTGCTCGAGGATGCGCGGGCGCTGATAAAGAAGTACGGCGGCTGACGCGCGGCCGTTCGGCCGAGCGACCCCAGGAGGGCCGCGCGCCATTTCGGGCGGCGGCCCTTCTCTTTGGACCAATACCCGGGCCGGCGTGAGGGTTGAACATCGCGATGGCGGATGTTCGTCGCGGGCGTACGTTGATCTTCGGCAAGGAGCGCCGTAACGTTATGCGCGACAGTGGCGCTTTTGCCTCGCGCCGCCGGCCCGAACTTCGATGAAGACATACGCCAACCCCGTCTACGCCTACCGCAAGTCGTCCGACGAAACCGGTCCGTCGAAACGCCGTCCGGTCGTCATCGCCGGCGCCGGCCCGGTCGGCCTCGCGGCGGCGATCGACCTCGCGCAGCGCGGGATACCGGTGGTCGTCCTCGACGACGACAACACCGTCAGCGTCGGCTCGCGCGCGATCTGCTACGCGAAGCGCGCGCTGGAGATCCTCGACCGGCTGGGCTGCGGCGAGCGTATCGCGCAGAAGGGCGTCGAATGGAACGTCGGCCGCGTGTTTTTCCGCGACGCGCCGGTCTATCGGTTCGACCTGCTGCCGGAGCCAGGCCACCGCCGTCCGGCGTTCGTCAACCTCCAGCAGTACTACCTCGAGGAGTACCTCGTCGACCGGCTGGACGGGCTGCCGGCCGCCGAGTTGCGCTGGCAGAACCGGGTCGTCGGCGTGACGCCGCGCGCCGACGGCGTCGGGTTGCGCATCGCGACGCCGGACGGCGAGTACAAGCTCGACTGCGACTGGCTGATCGCCGCCGACGGCGCGCGCAGCCCGGTGCGCACGATGATGGGGCTGGAGAGCGAGGGGCAGATCTTCCGCGACCGTTTCCTGATCGCCGACATCCACATGACGACGGACTTCCCGTCCGAGCGCTGGTTCTGGTTCGATCCGCCGTTCCACCCCAACCAGTCGGCGCTGCTGCACCGGCAGGCCGACGACGTCTGGCGGGTCGACTTCCAGTTGGGATGGGACGCCGATCCGGAGGCGGAAAAGACACCCGAGCGGATCCTGCCGCGATTGCGCGCGATGCTGGGCGATCGCGCGGAGTTCGAGATCGA
>JBDTVU010000236.1:0-3771 GCA_040007035.1 Betaproteobacteria bacterium
CAGGCGCGGGTGATGAACTTGACGATCATGGCTTTCTCCTCTGGCAAAACGAAAACGGGCGACGCTACGCGTACATCGTTGCGGGTTCCTGCCTGACTTGTTCCGCGCGGCGCCGGCCGTCGCGCTCGAACAGGTGCTGCGCCGACGGCGCCCATGCGAGCCACGCCGCGTCGCCGTGGGCGAGACCGACGCTGCCCGGCACGCGGACCGCGACCGTCGTCGCGCCCAGCCGGCAGACGACGAGCGAATCGGCACCGAGGTATTCGATGCTATCGACGGCGGCGCGCGCGCCGCGCTCGAAGTTGAGCGTGATGTGCTCGGGACGCACGCCGAGCATCATCCCGGCGCAGTCGGCCGGCGCGACGGCGGGCCCCGCGGTACCGGCGACGACGGCGCCGCCGGCGCCCGCCTCCAGCGGCAGCAGGTTCATCGGCGGCGTGCCGATGAAGCGCGCGACGAACGTGTTGGCCGGCGACTCGTAGAGGTCGACCGGCGTGGCGGTCTGCTCGATCCGGCCCTGGTTCAGCAGCACGACGCGGTCGGCCATCGTCATTGCCTCGACCTGGTCGTGGGTGACGTAGACCATCGTGATCCCGAGCTCGCGCTGCAGGTTGCGGATCTCGGCGCGCATGTCCTGCCGAAGTTGCGCATCGAGGTTCGACAGCGGCTCGTCCATCAGGCAGACCGGCGCCTCGTTGATGATCGCGCGGCCGAGCGCGACGCGCTGCTGCTGGCCGCCGGAGAGCTGCGACGGCTTGCGCTCGAGGAGCGGGGTGAGGCCGAGCAGCCCGGCGGTGCGCGCCAACCGCGACGCGAGATCCGCCGGCGCGACCTTGCGCACGCGCAGCCCGAACACGATGTTCTCGGCGACCGACAGGTGCGGGAACAGCGCGTAGCTCTGGAACACCATCGAGATGTTGCGCTGCGACGGCGGCAGGCCGGTGACATCGCGGCCGCCGATGAGGATGCGGCCGATGTCGGCCTGGTCGAGGCCGGCGATCAGCCGCAGCGTCGTCGACTTGCCGCAGCCGGACGGCCCGAGCAGCACGTTGAGCGTGCCCTCGTCGAAGGCAAATGACAGCCCGTCGACCGCGCATACCTTGCCCTCGGCGGTCGTCCAGTGCTTGCTGACGTTGTCGGCGACGATGGCCGGCACGGCGATGCTCCCCCGGATGCGAGGCGATTGACGGGTGCCGGAACGCGATGGGCGCGGCGGGCAGTTGCGGCCGCCGCCGCGTCGGAACGGCAGCGCATCATAGCACTGGCGGTCGCGCGTCAGCGCGACCCGCTCGCTCAGGCGAACAGCTTCGCGAGCGCGGCGCCGGGATCGGCGGCGCGCATGAGCGCCTCGCCGACGAGGAATGCGTGGACGCCATGGCCGCGCATCCGCGCGACGTCGGCCGGCGTCAGGATCCCGCTCTCGGTCACCACGAGGCGGTCGGAAGGAATCCGCGGCAGCAGGCCGAGCGTCGTCTCGAGCGCCACGCCGAACGTGCGCAGATTGCGGTTGTTGATGCCGACGAGCGGGGTCCGGAGCGCGAGCGCGCGATCGAGCTCGGCGGCATCGTGGACCTCGACCAGCACGGCGAGCCCGAAGGATTCGGCGCAGGCTTCGAGTGCGACGAGCCGCGCATCGGACAGCGCGGCGACGATCAGCAGGATCGCGTCGGCGCCCCACGCGCGCGCCTGCGCAACCTGGTACTCGTCGACGATGAAATCCTTGCGCAATGCCGGCAGCGCACATGCCGCACGCGCCGCGGTCAGGTACTCGGGCGCGCCCTGAAAGTACGGACGGTCGGTCAGAACGGACAGGCACGCGGCGCCGCCCGCCTCGTAGCGCGCGGCGATCGCCGGCGGATCAAAGATCGGCCGCAGCACGCCCTTGCTCGGACTCGCCTTCTTGATCTCGGCGATCACCGCGGGCCGGCCCGCGGCGATCCTTGTCCTCAGCGCGCCGACGAAGTCGCGGACGCCGCCCAGCGCCCGCGCGGCGGCCTCGACCTCGGCCGGCGGCCGCACGCGCTTCGCCGCCGCGACCTCGTCGACCTTGGTCGCCAGAATCCGGGCGAGGATGTCGCCGCGGTCGACGCCGCCGCTCACGCCACGGCGCCCAGTTTCTGCGTCGTCGCGACGAACGCGTCGAGCTTCTTCCGCGCTGCGCCCGAAGCGATCGCCGCCCGCGCTCGGTCGATGCCCTCGGCGATCGACGCGGCGACGTCGGCGGCGTACAGCGCCGTTCCGGCATTGAGGATGACGATCTCGCGCGGCGTGCCCTCGACGTTGCCGAGTGCCTCCAGCAGCATCGCCTTCGACTCGACCGCGTCGGCGACCTTGAGGCCGCGGTTGCTGACCATGCCGAGCCCGAAATCCTCGGGATGAATTTCGTACTCGCGCACCTCGCCGTCCTTCAGCTCGCCGACCATCGTCGCCGCGCCGAGCGAAACCTCGTCCATCCCGTCCTTGCCGTAGACGACGACCACGTGCTTGCTGCCCAGCCGCTGCAGCACGC
Organism: Betaproteobacteria bacterium; assembly: GCA_040007035.1. Lineage (GTDB taxonomy): Bacteria > Pseudomonadota > Gammaproteobacteria > Burkholderiales > Casimicrobiaceae > CAIWHR01. Next base: position 2,510 of record JBDTVU010000236.1, read on the forward strand.
GAACCAGAATGCCGACGAGATCCGGGTGGAACACGCCGAGAAGCTGGTTCGGCGCGCCGGCGGGGTTGGTCAGCGGCCCGAGGATGTTGAAGATCGTGCGCACGCCGAGCTCTTTGCGCACCGGCGCCGCGTGCTTCATCGCGCTGTGGTGCGACGGCGCGAACATGAAGCCGATTCCGGTCTCGTCGATGCACTGCGCCACCTGCTCCGGCTTCAGCAGGATGTTGGCACCCAGCGCCTCCAGCACGTCGGCGCTGCCGGACTTCGACGACACCGAGCGGCCACCGTGCTTGGCCAAGCGCGCGCCCGCAGCGGCGGCGACGAACATCGACGCCGTCGAGATGTTGAACGTGTGCGCCGAATCGCCGCCGGTGCCGACGATGTCGAGCAGGTGGTCGCGGTCGGGCACCTCGACCCGGGTCGCGAACTCGCGCATCACCTCCGCGGCGGCGGCGATCTCGCCGACGGTCTCCTTCTTCACGCGCAGGCCGACGGTGAGCGCCGCGATCATCACCGGCGTCACCTCGCCGCTCATGATCCGGCGCATGATCGAAAGCATCTCGTCGGGAAAGATTTCGCGGTGCTCGATCGTGCGCTGCAGCGCTTCCTGGACGGTAATGGGCATGGCGGGCTCCCTGATTCGATGGTGGAGGTGATCGGTGGAGGCGAATTGCACGACCGGCCGCGGTCAGCGCCTTCCCTCGAGAAAGTTCCGGAGCAGCGCGTGGCCGTGCTCCGTGAGGATCGCCTCCGGATGGAACTGCACGCCCTCGACGGCGAACTCGCGGTGGCGCACGCCCATCACCTCACCGTCGTCGGCGGTCGCGGTGATCTCGAGACAGCCGGGCATCGTCGGCTGCTCGATCGCGAGCGAGTGGTAGCGCGTCACCGTCAGCGGGCTCGGCACCCCGGTGAACGCACCGCGGCCGTCGTGCGTCACCGGCGACAGCTTGCCGTGCATCACCCGCTGCGCGCGGACGATGCGCCCGCCGAACGCCTGCCCGATCGCCTGGTGGCCGAGGCAGACGCCGAGAATGGGGATCCGTCCGGCGAAGCGCTGGATCAGCGGCACCGAGATGCCCGCCTCGTTCGGCGTGCACGGCCCGGGCGAGATGACGATGCATTCCGGCTCCCAGGCGGCGACCTGGTCGAGCGTGATCGCGTCGTTGCGATGGACGTGGACGTCGGCGCCCAGCTCGCCCAGGTACTGGACGAGATTCCAGGTGAAGCTGTCGTAGTTGTCGATCATCAGCAGCATGGTC
>JBDTVU010000237.1:0-3770 GCA_040007035.1 Betaproteobacteria bacterium
GCCCCGAGGTCGCCGCATGCCCCCTCCGGGGGAGGCGCGCGGCAGTGCGCTTCGGAGGGATTCTACTCAGGAGTCGGTAGCTTGGACGACAGTTGGCGACCTCCATCGCTCTGTGCCACGGCCCAGAATCTGTCGCCCAACTTGGCGACTTCTGAGTAATTCCCCGGATCCTTGACGTTCTCGAACGTCTCGAACTCGATGTTCCACGGCTTGCCGTTGACCATCTTCACTTCGCGCAGGTAGACGTTCTGGATCGGCTGCCGCGTCGCCGGGTCGATCGACATCGGTCCCCGCGGGCTTACCCACTTCATCCCCTTCATCGCCTCGGTCGCCACCGGCGCCGCGGCCAGCGCCAGCGGCGTCAGGCCGAAACCCGCCAGCACGCTCACCTTTTCCTGCACCACCAGCTCCTGCGCGATGCGCTTGGTCGTCTCCGGCGCAAGGCCGGAGTCGTCCTTGACGATCAGCTCGACCTTGCGCCCGGCCACCGTGTCGCCGGCAAACGCCGACGCGGAAAGCGAGAGCGCCACGATAGCGGCGCCGAAACCTTGCATGGCGCGACCGCGAACGGTGAACGACAGATGGTTCATGACTGCCCCCTCCTGGGTGACTGCGGTGGTTGGGATCATCGTAAGAGCAGATGCGGCGTGCACGGATCGGTGGACCGGAATCGTCGGCTTGCCCGCGCGAACGCCGTTTCCCTGCGCGTAACGGGCACGCGCAGCCAAGCGGCAAGCGCCGCGTCGACATCGAGGCGGGGGAGGAGCCTAAAAGGCACCGGCATGGGGGTATCGGACGACATGGCGAGATGTTAGCCGCGTTTTGCTTTCACTGAGCGCGGGCGCCTTGGCTTGCGGGCGGCCGTCCCGGGCTGAGGGCTCGCGGCGTAGCGGGCGAGGCCGTCATGCACCGCTTCGACGGCCTGCCTGAGCTGCGCAATGATCCGATCCGAGCGCCGTTGCGGAAACCGGTCCTCGGAAAAGACGATGGACAGGCTGCCCAGGACCGCGCGCTCGCAGCCGAACAGGGGCACGCCGACGCCGATCACGTGCAGCCAGTTCGAGCTGCTGCGGACGACCAACGCGGTCGCGCTCGACATGCGCGACGAATGGTTCCAATGGACGGCCGAATGCGCCAGCGTGGGGCGGGGGCAGCGCAGCGTTTCCGCGCCGCAGCATCCGGCGGCGCCGCCACACGCTCGCCGCCTGCGCAAATCCCTGATTGCGATAAGCCTTTTCCTGTGCGGCGGGCAGGCGTAGGATTCGCGGCTGCGCATACAGGCCCCGGCGCGAAAGCTGTTTGCGGGAGCGCGCCGGCACGAACAACGAGGCCTGTCGCCGCCACAGGAGAATCGCGTTTGAAGCCGACGGATATCGCGCACCCCGACTATTTCCACAAGGTCGTCGATTGTCAGTGGGCCTGCCCGGCCCACACGCCCGTTCCCGAGTACATCCGCCTGATCGCCGCCGGCCGCTACGGCGACGCGTATCTCGTCAACTGGAAGTCGAACGTCTTTCCCGGGATCCTCGGCCGCACCTGCGACCGTCCCTGCGAGCCGGCATGCCGCCGCGGTCGGGTCGAGGAGGGCAGCGACCGCAAGGGCAAGCCTGAGCCCGTGGCGATCTGCCGGCTGAAGCGCGTCGCCGCCGACTACAAGGAAGACATTCGCGACCGGCTGCCGCCGCCGGCGACGAAGAAGAACGGCAAGCGGATCGCGCTCGTCGGCGCGGGTCCGGCGTCGCTGACCGTCGCGCGCGACCTCGCGCCGCTCGGCTATGAACTCGTCGTGTTCGACGGCGACGCGAAGGCCGGCGGGATGATGCGCACGCAGATCCCGAAGTTCCGGCTGCCCGAGAGCGTCATCGACGAGGAGGTCGGCTACGTGCTGGACCTCGGCGTCGATTTCCGTGCCGGCCAGCGGATCGACAGCCTGAAGGCGCTGCTCGCGGAAGGCTGGGACGCGGTGTTCGTCGGCAGCGGCGCGCCGCGCGGCCGCGACATCGACGTGCCGGGACGCACCGAAGCCGCAGCGAACATCCACATCGGCATCGACTGGCTCGCCAGCGTTTCCTTCGGCCACACCACGAAGATCGGCAAGCGCGTCGTCGTGCTGGGCGGCGGCAACACCGCGATGGACTGCTGCCGCAGCGCGCGGCGGCTGGGCGGCGAGAACGTCCAGGTCATCGTGCGCTCGGGCTACGACGAGATGAAGGCGTCGCCGTGGGAGAAGGAGGACGCCGCGCACGAGGGGATCCCGATCCACAATTTCCTGGTGCCGAAGGCGATCACCCACGACCGCGGCAAGCTCTCCGGCGTCACGTTCGAGAAAGTGGCGCCGGAATACGACGCCAAGGGGCGGCGGAAGCTCAACCCGACCGGCGAACCCGACGTCCACGTCCCCTGCGACGACGTGCTTGTCGCGATCGGGCAGGAGAACGCGTTCCCGTGGATGGAGCGCGACCTCGGCCTCGCGTTCGACGAATGGGGAATGCCGGTCGTCGACAAGGTGACGATGGCGTCGACGCGGCCGGGCGTGTTCTTCGGCGGCGACGCGGCGTTCGGCCCGAAGAACATCATCTGGGCGGTCGCCCACGGCCACGACGCCGCGATCTCGATCGACCTCCATTGCCGCGGCGACGACCTCGGAAAACGGCCGCCGCCGACGACCAACCTGATGTCGCAGAAGATGGGCATCCACGAGTGGAGCTACGACAACGCGGTGGCGCCGGACCGCCGGTTCCGGGTGCCGCTGAAGGACACGGCGCTGGCGCTGAAGAGCATCAAGGTCGAGGTGGAGCTGGGCTTCGACCTGAAGCTCGCGTTCGCCGAGGCACAGCGCTGCCTCAACTGCGACGTGCAGACGGTGTTCTACGACAAGCTGTGCATCGAGTGCGATGCCTGCGTCGACATCTGCCCGATGGACTGCATCACGTTCACCGCCAACGCCGAGGAGACGGAGCTCCGCGCCAGCCTGCGCGTTCCCGCCGACGACGTCACGCAGGACGTCTATGTTTCCGGGGCGCTCAAGACCGGCAGGGTGATGGCGAAGGACGAGGACGTGTGCCTGCACTGCGGGCTGTGCGCCGAGCGCTGCCCGACCGGCGCCTGGGACATGCAGAAATTCCTGCTCGAGATGGCACAGGCGGACGACCGCTGCCGCGCGCACCATGCGCCGGTGCCGGCCGCGATGGCGGCGGAGTGACGACGATGGCCGCTACGCCCAGGTCCGCGCCGGTCGTCGTCAACGACTTCGTCGTCAAGTTCGCCAACGTCAACGGCTCCGGCTCGGCGTCCGCCAATGGCCTGTTCGCGAAAGCGATCCTGCGGATGGGCGTGCCCGTCTCGGCGCGCAACATTTTCCCGTCGAACATCCAGGGCCTGCCGACGTGGTACGAGGTGCGCGTCACCGAAGCCGGCTGGCGGGGCCGCCGCGGCGGCGTCGACCTGATGGTGGCGATGAACCCGCAGACGTGGGAGAAGGACGTCGCCGAGATCGACGCCGGCGGCTACCTGTTCTACGACTCGACGAAGCCGATGCCGCACGGCCGCTTCCGCAACGACATCACGACGCTGGCGATGCCGCTGACGGCGATCTGCAACGCCGCGTACTCCGACGCCCGCCAGCGTCAGTTGTTCAAGAACATCATCTACCTCGGGGCGCTGGCGGCGCTGCTCGACCTCGACCCGGCGGTGATCGAGAAGCTCTTCGCCGAGCAGTACAAGGGCAAGGAGGCGCTGCTCGAATCGAACCGCAAGGCGCTGCACCTCGG
>JBDTVU010000238.1:0-3701 GCA_040007035.1 Betaproteobacteria bacterium
GGGTCCTCGGTCGCGAGCCGGTACTTGTTGACGCCGACGATCACGTCTTCGCCGCGGTCGATTCGCGCCTGCTTCTGCGCCGCGCACTGCTCGATCCTGAGCTTCGCCCAGCCGCTCTCGACGGCCTTGGTCATCCCGCCCATCGCCTCGACTTCCTCGATGATCGCCCACGCGGCGTCGGCCATGTCCTGCGTCAGCTTCTCCATCAGGTACGACCCCGCCCAGGGATCGATCACGTTGCAGATGTGCGTCTCCTCCTGGATCAACAGTTGCGTGTTGCGGGCGATGCGGGCGGAGAAATCGGTCGGCAGCGCGATCGCCTCGTCGAACGAGTTGGTGTGCAGCGACTGGGTGCCGCCGAACACCGCCGCCATCGCCTCGATCGTCGTGCGGACGACGTTGTTGTACGGGTCCTGCTCGGTCAGCGACCAGCCCGACGTCTGGCAGTGCGTGCGCAGCATCATCGACTTCGGCTTCTTCGGCCCGAATTCCTTCATGATCCGCCACCACAACAGACGCGCCGCGCGGAGCTTGGCCACCTCGAGATAGAAGTTCATCCCGATGCCGAAGAAGAACGACAGCCGGCCGGCGAAATCGTCGACGTTCATCCCCGTGGCCAGCGCCGTGCGCACGTATTCCTTGCCGTCGGCCAGCGTCAGCGCGAGCTCGAGCGCCTGCGTGGCGCCCGCCTCCTGCATGTGGTAGCCGGAGATCGAGATCGAGTTGAACTTCGGCATGTGCCGCGCGGTGTAGCCGATGATGTCGGCGATGATCCGCATCGACGGCGCGGGCGGGTAGATGTAGGTGTTGCGGACCATGAACTCCTTGAGGATGTCGTTCTGGATGGTCCCGGTCAGCGCCGCCTGCGCCACGCCCTGCTCCTCGGCGGCGACGATGTAGCCGGCGAGCACCGGCAGCACGGCGCCGTTCATCGTCATCGACACCGACACCCGGTCGAGCGGGATGCCGTCGAACAGGATCTTCATGTCCTCGACCGAGTCGATGGCCACCCCTGCCTTGCCGACGTCGCCGACGACGCGAGGATGGTCGGAGTCGTAGCCGCGATGCGTCGCGAGGTCGAACGCGACCGACACGCCCTGGCCGCCGCCGTCGAGATTGCGGCGGTAGAACGCGTTCGACTCCTCGGCGGTGGAGAATCCCGCGTACTGGCGGATCGTCCACGGCCGCTGCGCGTACATCGTCGGCTGCGGGCCGCGAACGAACGGGGCGAACCCGGGCAGCGTGTCCGCGTGCGGCAGGTCCTTCGTGTCCGCGGCCGTGTACAGCGGCTTGACCGGGATGCCTTCCGGCGTGTGCCAGGTGAGGCTGTCGACCGGCGCGCCGCGGAGCGCCTTGGCGGCGGCCGCGAGCCAGGCAGCGTAATCGGCGTGATGATCGTTCGACATGCGAAATCCCCAAGGGCGCCCGGCCGCGGCCGGGACGGCGTCCGCATTCCGGCGAGGCGGCCTGAACGGTCGGTAACGAGCGCAAATGGTACCTCGGCCCCCGCCGCGGTGTCCGGTCGGGGCCATCGAAGCCGGGCCGGGATGACCTGGATCAACGCACTACCGGGCGCACGGCGCCCGCGGGGCGGCGCACCGGTCGCAGGTCCGGCTGCGGGTATCATCGTCGGCGGCGACGTACGATACGCCGGCAGCGGACGACCGGCGGACGGCGCCGCTCCGGCGGAGCCGGCACGGGGCGCCGGAGAATGTCCGATCTGCAATGAGCAATTCCGCGCTTTTTCTCGCCGCGACGCTGATCTGGGGCTCGACGTGGTATGCGATCACGTTCCAGCTCGGCGCCGTCGCACCCGAGGCGTCGGTCGCGTACCGGTTCGCGCTGGCGGCGCTGCTGCTCGGCGCCTGGTGCCGCGCCACCGGTCGTTCGCTCCGGTTTCCCGCCCGCACCCACGGCTGGATCGCGGCCCAGGCGACGTTCCTCTTCGGGCTCAACTACATCGCCGTGTACCGCGCCGAGCAGCACGTCACGTCGGGGTTGGTCGCCGTGCTGTTCTCGACGATCGTGTTCTTCAACCCCGTGGGCGCGCGTCTGTTCTTCGGTACGCCGCTGACGATGCGCACGCTGGCCGGGGCGACGGTGGGCGTGGGCGGCGTCGCGCTGATCTTCCTGCCGGAGCTCGTCGCCGCGCGTTCAGGCGGCACGACCGCAGCGGGGATCGCCTACGGTCTTGGCGCGACGGTGCTCGCCTGCGGCGGCAACATGCTCGCGGTGCGCAACCAGAACGCCGGCATCCCGATCTTTTCCGGCACCGCGTGGGGAATGGCCTATGGCGCCGCGGTTGCGGCGGCGGTGGCGTCGACGCAGGGCGTCGCCTGGTCCGTCGACCTGCGGCCGGCGTACGTCGGATCGCTGCTCTACCTCGCGGTGTTCGGCAGCATCGCGGCGTTCGGCGCGTACCTCACGCTGATCCAGCGGCTCGGCGCCGGCCCCGCGTCGTACGTGGGCGTGGCAACCCCTGTCGTCGCGATGCTGCTGTCGACGTTGCTCGAAGGCTACCGCTGGACTCCGCTCGCCGTAGCCGGCGTCGCGCTGGCGATCGCCGGCTACGTGCTGGTGCTGCGGCCGACGCGCAAGCGCGGTCGGCCGATCAGTCCAGCTTGAGCTTCGCGTCGGCGATCAGCTTTCGCCAGCTATCCAGATCGGCCTGGATCAGGCTGCCGAGCGGCTCGGGCGGGCCCGGGATCAGCTCGGCGCCTTCGCGCTCCAGCCGCGACTTCACGTCCGGTTGCGCAAGCACCGCCTGCGTTTCGGCGTTGAGCAGGAGGACGACGTCGCGCGGCGTGCCGGCCGGCGCGACGATCCCCCAGTAGTTGACGACGTTGGCGTTGGTGACGCCCGCTTCCTGCCACGACGGCACGTCGGGCAGCAGCGGCGCACGCCGCGTGCCGGTGACGGCGAGCACCCGCACCCGCTTCTCGGCGAGTTGCGGCAGCGTCGCCGGAATCGACGCGGTGATCGCCTGGATTTCGCCTGCGAGCAGATCCTTCGTCGCGTCGGCGATTCCGCGATACGGCACGTGGACGATGTCGACGCCGGTGCGCGCCTTCATCAGCTCGAGCGCCAGGTGGTTGATACTGCCGGCGCCGGCCGAGCCGTAGTTGAGCTTGCCCGGATTCTGCCTCGCGTAGGCGATGAACTCTCGCATCGTCGTCGCCGGCACGTTCGGGTTGACGACGAACGCCAGCGGCCCCGCGGCGATCGGCGCGACCGGCGTGAATTGCGCGATCGGGTCGTAGCCGGCCGTCTTCGACGCCGCGGCAACCGTCGTGAACGGGCCGGCGACGAACAGCAGCGTGTAGCCGTCGGGGTCGGCCTTTGCCGCCTCGACCGCGCCGATCGCGCCGCCGGCACCGGTGCGGTTGTCGACGACGATCGTCGCCTTCATCGCTTCGCCGAGCTTCTGCGCGACGAAGCGGGCGACGGTGTCGGTGCCCGCGCCCGGCGGGAACGGCACGATCAGCCGGATCGGCTTCGACGGATACGCCGCAGTTTGCGCCGGCGCGGCGAGCGGGGCGAGCGCGGCGACGAGCGCTGCCAGCAGGGTGGAAAGTCGGATCATGGAGGCGCCGTGGTGAGTGGGTCGGGCCGGCAGCGCAGCGCAACGGCCGCCGGCGACGGGACGATGTCGGCGGTCAGTCCTCGCCGATCTTCGGGATCACGTCGACGTTGTCGATCAG
>JBDTVU010000239.1:0-3673 GCA_040007035.1 Betaproteobacteria bacterium
GGCGCGACGCACAGCAACTACGGCGGCGTCGGCCTCGACGATTTCCGGCGTGCGGTCGAGGATTTCATCGTCGTCGCACGCAGCACGGCAGAGCTGCGGCGCACCGCCGGTGCCGCCGGCTGCAAGGCGGCCGTGCCCGGGGCCTGCTAGTTCAGCACAACACTACGGCCGGATGAACTGCTCGCGGTAGTAGCGCAGCTCGGCGATCGACTCGTAGACGTCGGCAAGCGCCTCGTGCTTGCCTTCCTTCGGGATGCCCTTCATCAGTTCGGGCTTCCAGCGGCGGCACAGTTCCTTCAGCGTCGACACGTCGAGGTTCCGGTAGTGGAACCAGTCCTCGAGCTCCGGCATCCAGCGGGCGAGGAAGCGGCGGTCCTGGCAGATCGAGTTGCCGCACATCGGCGACGCCTTCGCCGGCACGTGCAGGGCCAGGAACGCGAGCGCGGCGGCCTCGACGGAGGCTTCGTCGCTCGCCGACGCCTTCACCTTGTCGATCAGGCCCGAACGGCCGTGCGTGCCCTGGTTCCACGCGTCCATCCCGGCGAGCACGTCGTCGGTCTGCCGCACGACCCACACCGGCGCCTCGGCGACGGTGTTGAGATCGCCGTCGGTGACGACGAGCGCAACCTCGATGATCCGGTCGGTGTCGGGCTTCAACCCGGTCATTTCCATGTCGATCCAGATCAGGCAGCCGGCGTCTTGGGGCATGTCGAATTCACGTAGAATGGGCCGCCCATTCTCGCACATCGCCCCGGCCCGCCCCGCGCCCGGGCGCCACTCCGCGACCGCATGACCGCATCGACCTTCACCAATGTGTTTCTCGCCGCGCTCGCCGTCACGCTGGCGCTCAGGCTGTGGCTCGCGCGGCGCCAGGCCGTGCACGTCGCCTTGCACCGCGCCGCGGTTCCCGCCGCGTTCGCCGATCGCATCGCGCTGCCGGCACACCAGAGGGCCGCCGACTACACGGTTGCGCGCACGCGCTTCGGCGTCGCCGAGATGCTGGTCGAAACGGCGGTGCTGCTCGCGCTGACGCTGGGCGGCGGGCTCGCGGCGCTGGTGGCCTGGACCGGCGGGTTCGCAGCCGGACCGCTCGTGCAGGACCTGCTGCTGATCGTCGTCGTCGCCGTCGTCAGCGGGATCGTCGGCCTGCCGTTCTCGTACTGGCAGACGTTCGTCATCGAGGCGCGCTTCGGCTTCAACAAGACCACGCTCGGCCTGTGGCTCGCCGACCTCGTCAAGGGCACGCTGGTCGGCGCCGCGCTCGGACTGCCGCTGGCGGCGCTGGTGCTGTGGCTGATGCGCGTGGCCGGCCCGCTGTGGTGGCTGTGGGCGTGGGCGGCGTGGATCGTGTTTCAGTTCCTCGTGCTGGCTCTCTACCCGACGGTGATCGCACCGCTGTTCAACAAGTTCTCGCCGCTGCCGGCGGGCGCCGCCCGCGAGCGGATCGAGGCGCTGCTCGCGCGCTGCGGATTCGTCGTCCGTGGCCTCTACGTGATGGACGGCTCGCGCCGGTCGAGCCACGGCAACGCGTTCTTCACCGGCTTCGGTCCCGCTCGCCGGATCGTGTTCTTCGACACGCTGCTCGACCGCCTCGTGCCGGAGGAGATCGAGGCGGTGCTGGCGCACGAGCTCGGCCACTACAAGCGCCGCCACGTGATGAAGCGGATGGCGTGGATGGCCGTCGCGTCGCTGGCGTTCCTCGCGCTGCTGGCGTGGCTGGCGGCGTCACCGTGGTTCTACGAGGGGCTGGGCGTCACGTCGGCGCCGGAGCGCCCGGGCGTGGCGCTGATCCTCTTCTTCCTCGCGCTGCCGGTGTTCACGTTCGTGTTCGGCCCGCTGTCGTCGATGTATTCGCGCCGCCACGAGTTCGAGGCCGACGCATTCGCCGCCGAGCAGGCGTCGGCAGCAGCGCTGGTCCATGCGCTGGTCAAGTTGTACGAGGACAATGCGTCGACGCTGACGCCGGATCCGCTTCACTCGGCGTTCTACGACTCTCACCCGCCGGCCGCCGCGCGGATCGCGCGCCTCGCGGCCGCGCCGACCTGACCGACGGAGGCTCAGATGCGCATGTCACACCCGACGCTCGCTGCACTGGCGGCGCTGATCGCCACCTTCGCCGCGCCCGCGCAAGCCGCAGGCGACGCGAAGGCGGGCAAGGCGATGCACGACAAGGACTGCGTGGCCTGCCACGCCCGGCAGTTCGGCGGCGACGGCACGAAGATCTATACGCGCACCGACCGCCGCGTGAACACGCTCGCGCAGCTCCGCGCACAGGTCGCGGCTTGCAACTCGCAGCTCCCGACGCGCTACTTCCCCGAGGAGGAGGAGCACGTCGCCGCCTACCTGAACCTGCAGTACTACAAGTTCAAGCCGTGAGCCGCGCCGATCCGCCGGGGGAAACCTCGCGCATGTCGCAACTTGTCGGGATGCGCTGCCGTCACGGCGTGCCGTGCCTCGACCCGGCCGCGCTCGACGCCGAGCTGGCCGCGCTGCCCGGCTGGCTGCACGCGGACGGCCGGATCGAGAAGACGTTCCGCTTCGCCAACTACCACGAGACGATCGCGTTCGTGAACGCGCTGGCGTGGATCGCGCACCGGCAGGACCACCACCCCGACCTCGGCGTCCACTACAACCGCTGCGTCGTCGCGTACTCGACGCACGACGCCGGCGGCGTCACGCTGAACGACTGCATCTGCGCGGCGCAGGTTGAAGCGCTCATTGCGTGAGTGGCCTCGTGTGAGTAGCATCGCGTGAGCCGCGCCGCGCGCCACCACCCACCCGTCGCCGCGGTACCCGGCGACCTCCTCGACGGTCTCGTCGTTGCGAGCCACCGCCGCCATTTCGTCGTCCGTCTGGATGCCGGCGAGACGATCGAATGCGTGCTGAAGGGACGTTCAGCGACGCTCGCCTGCGGCGACCGTGTCCGCGTCGCACGCATGGCCGGTGGCGGCGCGATCGAGGAGGTCGCCCCGCGGACGACGCTCTTCTACCGCTCCGACGGCTTTCGCGAGAAGCTGATCGCCGCCAACGTCACCCAGGTCGTCGGCGTCGTCGCGCCGGACCTGACGATCGACGAGGAGCTCGTCACCCGCTGGATCCTCGCCGCCGAGGCGCACGACTGCCGGTTCGTGCTCGCGGCCAACAAATCGGACCAGCCGGGATTCGACGCGCTGCTCGACCGGCTCGCCCCGTACGCGTCACTCGGTTACGCCGTGGTGGCGCTTTCCGCGACGCGCGACGTCGCGCCGATCGTTCCCTGGCTCGCCGGCCAGCGCAGCGTGCTGATCGGCCAGTCCGGGATGGGCAAGTCGACGATCCTCAACGCGGTTGCGCCGGACGCTGCCGCGAAGACCGCCGAGATTTCGGTGGCGCTGGCCACCGGCCGTCACACGACGACGCACTCGACGCTGTATCCGCTGCCCGGCGCGCACGGCGGCGACTGGGTCGTCGATTCGCCCGGCATGAAGGCGTTCGGGCTCGCCCATCTTTCGCCGGCGGCGATCGAGCACGCGTTCATCGAGTTGCGGCCCCTCGTCGGGAACTGCCGGTTCCGCGACTGCCGGCACGACCGCGAGCCCGGTTGCGCGGTGCAGGCGGCCGTGCTGCGCGGCGAGGTGGCGCCGCACCGGGTGGCGCTGCTGCACGCGCTGATCGCGGAGAGCGCGGCGGCGCA
>JBDTVU010000240.1:0-3648 GCA_040007035.1 Betaproteobacteria bacterium
TTCGACATCGTCGCGGGACTGCGCATCGGCGCCGACGATTACCTGACCAAGGACGTGAGCCTGCCTCACCTCACCGCGCGCATCGCGGCGCTGTTCCGGCGGGCCGACTTGCTGGCAGCGCCGGCGTCGTCGGAGGACGTGCTCGCGCGCGACAAGCTGACGCTCGACCTCAAGCGGCTGACGGCATTCTGGGAAGGCCGGCGGGTCGAGCTGACGCTTACCGAGTTCTGGATGGTGCACGCGATGGCGAAATTTCCCGGCCACGTCAAGGACCGCGACGCGCTGATGCGCGACGCCCGCATCGTCGTCGACGACGGCACGATCACGTCGCACATCAAGCGGATCCGCAAGAAGTTCGCCGTGCACGACGCCGAGTTCGACCGGATCGAGACTGTCTACGGCATGGGCTATCGGTGGAACCCCGGGGACGCCTGAGCGCGCGATGAGCCGCTTCCGTGTCGCGCTCGGCATCCGCGCGCAGTTGTTGCTGGTGCTCACGGTGTTCCTCGCGATCCCGTGGCTCGGCTACGAATACGTGCGCGAGCTGGAACGCTTCCTCGGCGCGGCGCAGGAGCGCGCGCTCGCCGGCACCGCGCAGGCGATCGCCACGGCGCTGCACGACCGCGCTCGACTGTTCGACATCCGGCCCGGGATGCCCGAGGCGAATCCGCCGGTCCCGCATCCGGGCGCCATCGCCGAGATCGGCCAGATCCTGCAGGGGCTGTCGCGGACGACGGCGCGGATCACCGTCGTCGACCGCAACCTCAATGTGCTCGCGCGCGCCGGAGCGCTGAAGCAGCCGCTGCCGACCGACGCCGACGCCGGAAGCCGGCTCGAGCGGGTCCTGCTGCATCCGCTCTACGCGCTCGTGCTGCAGCAGCCGACCGAGGACTTCGGCGACGACGATGCCGGCGGCGCGCCCGGCGACGCGCGCCTGCTGCGGGGCGCGCTCGCCGGCATCCTGACCACCGACCGCCGGCCCACGACCGACGGCCGGGCGACGGTCGTCGCCGCCGCGCAGCCGATCTGGGTCGGCGACGAGGTCCGCGGCGCCGTCGTCGCCGAGGAGACCGCGAACGCGGTGCTGGCCGAGCGCAACCGCGCGTTCGAGCGGCTGTTCAACATCGTGCTGGGGACGCTGCTCGTCGGCTCGGTCGCGCTGACGCTCTTCGCATCGCGGCTCACCGCGCGGATCCGCCGGCTGCGCGACGACGCCGAACGCGCGATCGACGACCGCGGCCACATGACCGGCGCGCTCGCAGGCTCCGGCGCCGGCGACGAAATCGGCGACTTGTCGCGCAGCTTCTCGGCAGTGCTGGCGCGCCTCGCCCAGTTCGCGTCGTACCAGCAGAACATGGCGAGCCGTCTGTCGCACGAGCTGCGCACGCCGATCGCCGTCGTCCGCTCGTCGCTCGACAACCTGATGCTGCAACCACTGCCTGACGACGCCCGCGTCTACATCGAGCGGGCGCAGGGCGGGATCAACCGGCTCGCGGCGATCCTGACCCGGATGACCGAGGCGACGCGGCTCGAGCAGAGCCTGGCCGACGTCGAGCGCGAGCGCATCGATCTCGCGAAGCTCGTCGCCGGATGCGTCGACGGTTACCGGATCGCGTACCCCGCATCCACGATCGTGCTCGACACCGCATCGGGCGAGCACCCCGCCGACGCGGCGCCGGACCTCGTCGCGCAGATGCTCGACAAGCTCGTCGCCAACGCGGTCGAGTTCGCCGCCGCGGGTACGCCGATCGTCGTCAGGCTCGATCAGGCCGGCGACGAGTTGCGGATCGCGGTCGAAAACGACGGGCCGCCGCTGCCGGAGGGACTGCAGGGCCGGCTGTTCGACTCGATGGTGTCGGTGCGGCGCGAGACTGGGGGCGACGTGCCGCACCTCGGCCTCGGCCTGTACATCGCGCGGCTGATCGCCGAATTCCACGGCGGCCGCGCGCGCGCCGACAACCGCGCCGATGGGCACGGCGTCGTGGTCACGGTGACGCTGCCGCGCGCCGCGGAGCGCGCGGCGACGGCGGCCTGACGCGGACGGTCAGCGCGCCGCTGTGAGCGTCTTCAGCACGGTGACATCGAATTCGGCGTCGAACTTCGGCCCGCCGGCCGCAGCGTCGTCGATCGCGAGCTTGCCAGCGAGACGGCCCGCGTCGTTCGCCTTCGCCGCGAACACCTCGGGCCTGGCGGTGCCGGAGTACTGGACCTTCTGGCCGTTGACGGCGACCCAGTAGTTGAGCCGGGGCCCGGCGCCGAAGTCCACCGTCATCCCCTCGGTCACTTCGCCACCGGCGCAGGACATCGTCTTGCAGGCCGCAAGCTTGGCGCCGATGTCGTCGGCAGACAGGATCAGCATCCGTATCGTCGTCTTCGGATCCATCGAGTCCGGTCCCTTGACCAGCCAGGCGTACTTCAGCGCCGTCGTGCGCGCTTTGTAGGCGATCGTGCCTTTCGCCTCGTTGCCGGCGGCCGCAATGCCGGCGGTGAGTGAAAACGTCGCGGCGAGGGCCAGCGTCAATGCGCGGAGTGAACGGGCGGAAGCGTGGCCGGGCATGGCAATCTCTCCTGGGCGGTGATGAAGCGTTGCGAGGGCCGGCGTGCGTGAACGGGACCTCGCCCCGCCGTCCTCGATACCCTGCTCGGACCGCGGGACACGATCTCGTTCGCAAGACGCGGGGGTGCGGCTCCATGAACTATCAACGCGACGCAGCAGGGCGCTGCCGTCGCCGTGCCGGCCACCGGCGTAGAAGATCCCGACGGTCAGAGCCCGCGCAGCTTCAGGCGTGCGATCAGGTCGACCGGCCGCACCCGCGCCCACTCGCGGGCGAAGGTGTCGCGGAACGCAGGGTCTTCGGCAACGTCGTCGACCGCGTTGGTCGCGACGGCGCCGCCCTCGTGCGAATTCTTCTGCGCGACGTCACGCCGCGCCGCATCGGGGAGGCTCGCCGCGGTGCCCGTCCACGCGATCAGCTCGTCGATCGGTCCGGACGCGAGCGAGCGGAAGTCCTCGTAATAGCCGATCTTCACGTCGTGGCGGTCGACGAGTTGTGCCAGCGCGAACAGGCTGCCCTTGAGGATCGTCGCCCAGCGGTCGGCGCCGATCGTGTTGCGCGACTGCCGGTAATGCGAGCGCGCCCAGTCGACCGGATCGCGAAGGATGAACAGGATCCTTGGCGCCGGAAACGCGCCCGCGATCAGCAGCGGCGCCGCGTTGCACTCGAGCCGCAACTTGACCGCCGAGTACGGCAGGAGTTGCATCGCCCGCCCGACCGCGGTCCGCAGGAACGGATCGTCGGGCGTGCGGACGCCTTTGATCGCCGCCTGGGTGAAGAAGTCGGGCTCCGACACGATTCTGATGCCGGCCGCCTCGAACGCGCGGTAGAGCAGCGTCGAGCCGCAGCGGCCGATCGAGAAGATCAGCGTCGGCGACGCCGTCGCATCGGGCAGCCCATCGACCGGGACCCTGACGACGGTCTGCGCGAGCCGGCGCTGCGCCTGATAGAAAAACGTGCTGCCGGCGATGTCGGGCGTTGACACGCACAGCAGAGTCCGTTCAGGCAGGTCGAAGCAATACGGGCTGACTTCCGCATCGCGGATGCGCGCGGCGTCGACGGCCCGGCCCGGCCCGAGCGTGAAATCGGCCGG
>JBDTVU010000241.1:0-3639 GCA_040007035.1 Betaproteobacteria bacterium
ATCTCGTAGAACACGCGGGCGATGTTGACGTAGATCGGCAGGTTCGGCACCGCTTGCGGCAGCAGGAACAGCAGCAGGAGTGCGCCGCGCCACGGCAGGCGCAAGCGGGCCAGCGCAAAGCCGGCGGGCACCGCGACGGCGAGACTGATGACGACGGTCAGGATCGCGATCCAGACGCTGGTGCCGAGCGAAGCCAGCGCATTGCCGCGCGGGTTGAACACCCGGACCCAGAACGAGAACCCGAATTCCTGCGGCAGCTTGTGCGGGAAATACCACTTCTCCGCGAACGCCCACAGGAACAGGTTGGCGAGCGGCCCGAAGATCGCGAAGGCGACGAGCGCCACCAGCACCGCGGTGAGCAGCATTCCGGACCAGCGCCGCGGCAGCGTCGACGTCATGACGTGGTTCCTTCCACGCCTTTCACCGCGTGCCGCAGGTAGAACCCCGCACCCGCCGCGGCGACCAGCAGCGACAGCAGGCACAGCGCGTTGGCAACCGCATAGTCGGAGTGGGTGTTGATCCGGTACGCGACGTCGACGGTGATCATCGTCGGCGAATTCGGGTTGATCATCAGCGGCACCGACAGCACCGACAGCATCGTCACGAATGACAGCACGACGCCGACCAGCACGCTGCCGCGGACCTGCGGCAGAACGATGCCGGTCAGCACCCGCCAGCGCGGCGCGCCGAGGTTGCGCGCCGCCTCGATGTACTGCCGGTCGAGCGACGCCATCGCGCCGGCGACGAGCAGCGTGACGAACGGCGCCTGCTTCCAGACGAACGCGATGACGATGCCGCGCCAGTCGAGCAGGCTCTGCGCCGACAGCGGATCGATCAGACCGCTGCCGATCAGCACGTGGTTCAGCATCCCGTTCTTGGCGAGGAACGTCCGCATCACCTGGCCGGCGACGACGAACGGGATGAACAGTGGCCAGCGATACAGCCAGCGCAGCGCGGCCACCGCGCGCGGGTTCTCGCCCAGCGTCAGGTAGCCGGCGATGGCCACGGCGACGAGCGCGATCAGCGCCGACGACAGCAGCACGATGCCGAGCGTGAACAGCAGGTCGGTCGTGTAGAGGTCGAACGATTTGGCGAAATGCTCGAGCGTGAACCCGCCGTCCTTGCCCCGGAACGCCAGCGCGAACGAGATCCCGAGCGGGCCGATGAAGAACGCGACGACGATCGCCGCCGCCGGCGCGATCAGCGCGAGCCCCACCCGCCGGTCGCGGCGCAGCGCCGCGGCGGCGGGGGAAAGCGTCGTCATGCGGCGACCGCGCAAACGGTCACTTCAGAACTACGCGCTCGTACCCTTCGACGATGTCGGTGAAGTACTCGGACAGCGGGAACGGCCGGCCGTACTTCGCGAGGTCGGCGGGCGGGATGTCGGTGAACAGCTTGTTCCACGCCGCCGGCGTCATCTTCGACTGCACGTATTGTGGATCGATGCCCGGATACCAGTTGAACTGGCGGACGATGCCGTCGGCCTGCACGTCGGGGCTCTCGGCGAGATCGATGAATTTCTTCGCCAGCGCCGCGTTGGCTGCCTTCGCCGGGATCACGTAGTACATCGGCTGCCCGGGCAGGCCCGGCGACGGCAGCGCCAGCTTGATCTTCGGGCTCATCTTGCCGTCGGCCTGCCACGTGTAGAACATGTCGACCCACACCGGACCCATCGTGATCTCGCCGCGGTTCAGCATGTCGAGCGTGCCGGCGTTGCCCGGCGTCATCACGACGTTCTGATTGAAGTCCTTCAGGCCCGCCAGCGACTTCTCGATCGTCGCCTTGTCGGCGGCGGCGTACGGCCCCTTCTCCAGCTTGTCGCCGAGCCCGGAGTTCGCCGACACCCAGCCCATCACGAAGCCGACGCCCGACATCCCGCCCTTGACGCCGTTGTAGCCGAACTGCTTCGGGTTCTTCTTCACCCAGTCGGCAAGTTCCGCATACGATTTCGGCGGCACCTTGACCAGGTCCGGGTTGTAGGCGAACGCGATCTGGCTGTGGAACATCGGCAGCACGTAGCCGTCGACGTTGGCGCCGAGCGCGTTCTTCGCGGTGTCGCGCGACACCAGCTTGCCCGCCGCGACGTCATTGCGGTACGCCATCAGCAGCTTTTCGTTGACCATCGTCGCCGCGCCGCGCTGGTGGACCACGGCGACGTCGATGTCCCAGGCCGCGGTGTTGGCCTTCTGCTGCGCCGACAGCTTCTCGTAGATCTTCTGCGAGCCGGAGTCGCCCGGGCCGGTGCCGACAGCGCGCACTTTGACGCCGGGGTTGGCCGCCTCGAACTTCGGCCCGAGATAGTTGGTGACGTAGTCGACCATGTTCTGGTCGCCGGCGGTGACGACGTTGAGCGTGACCTGCGCAGCCGCGGGCAGCGCGGCGGCAAGCACAACCGCCGCGAGCGCGGCGAGGACGGGACGGAATCTCATGGGGCCTCCTGGGTCCGTACGTTTGAATTGCGGGGGAACACCATCAGCGCCGCGCGCGGCACGGCGACGCGCGCGGACGTGCCTTCCGCCACCCGTTCGGCCGCGTGCACCCAGACGTCGGCGCCTGCGGTCCGGACACGGTAGCGATAGCCTTGACCGATGTAGAACGACTGCGCGACCACGCCGGGCAGCACCAGCGCATCGCCGGTGGCAGCGGACTCGGCGACCAGATGCGCGGCGTCGCCGCGGAAGTGCGCGCGGACCGGCCGCCCGGCGCCCGCAGCCACCAGCACGCCGTCGTCGCGTTCGACGAGGTCGAGTCCGTTGTCGGCGCCCATGAAGCCGGCGACGAACGCGGACGTCGGCCGATGGAACACCTCCTCCGGCGCCGCGCACTGGACGATGCGGCCGGCGTCGATGACGGCGATGCGGTCGGCAAGCGTCAGCGCCTCCTCGCGGTCGTGCGTCACGTAGACGGCGGTGATGCCGATCCGCTGCTGCAGCGCGCGGAGCTCGTGCCGCAACTCGAGCCGCACCTTGTAGTCGAGGTTCGACATCGGCTCGTCGAGCAGGAGCAGCGACGGACTTACCGCCAGCGCGCGGCCGAGGGCGACGCGCTGCCGCTGCCCGCCGGAGAGCTGCGTCACCGGTCGCGGCCCGAAACCCTCGAGCTGCAGCAGCGCGAGCATCTCGTCGACGCGCTTCGCGATCGCGTCGGCCTTCCAGCCGCGCATCCGAAGGCCGTAGCCGATGTTCGCGGCCACCGTCATGTGCGGCCACAGCGCGTATGACTGGAACATCATCGCCGTGCCGCGCTTTTCCGGCGGCAGGCCGGCGATGTCGCGGCCGTCGACGCGGATCGTCCCCGACTGCGGCAGCACGAAGCCGGCGATCGAGCGCAGCAACGTGGTCTTGCCGCAGCCGGAGCTGCCGAGCAGCGCGACCATCTCGCCGCGGGCGACGTCGAGGCTCACCGCATCGAGCACGCGCGTCGTGCCGTACGCGACGGTGAGCGAGTCGATGGCGAGAAAGGGGGTCATGGGCGCGCATGCCGTGCCGGAACAGCCCGACAGGCCAGCGGCGCATCATGACGCGAATGTGAAACGGTCGCAAACGCTTGGGTACCGCACTGCACAATGCGCTGTCATGCGCAGAGCGGCACGCGGTTTGGTGCGGCGCAATACAGGCGGATCGGCCGGCGATGCTAGTG
>JBDTVU010000242.1:0-3637 GCA_040007035.1 Betaproteobacteria bacterium
GCTAGGCCCATGCACCGCGGCGCAGCGCGATGCCGTGCGCGCCATTCGCGATCGCGACGTCGAGGTCGCCGCGTGCCAGGCCGCCCAGCGCGAATACCGGCAGCGTGGTCCCCGCGACGAGTGCGGCGAAGCCGTCCCATCCGAGCGGTCGCGCGTCCGGATGCGTCGGCGTCGGCAGCACCGGCCCCAGCACCACGAAATCGAGCCCAAGCGCACAGGCCCGCGCGAGCTCGGCGCCGGTGTGGCAGGACGCGGAACAGAGGAGTCCCGCCGGCCGTTCGGCAGCGGCCGCGAGCGCAGCGGCGGTCCAGTGCACGCCGTGGCAGCCCCACGCGCGCGCACGCTCCGCATCGCCATTGAGCAGCACGCGCGCATCGAACGGCAGTGCGCGCGCGAGCAGCGCATCGACCAGCGCTCGCCGTCGCGCATCGGGCCAGTCCTTTTCGCGCACCTGGATCAGCCGCAGTCCGCCGGCGAGTGCGCGTTCGGCGGCAGCGAGGAACGCCGGCTCGCCCAGATCGCCGGCCATCGTGATGCCGCAGACAGACGGCAGCACCAGCGCCTGCAGCACGCGCGTGTTGGCGGGCAGGAGCGGCGCGACGGTAAAGGCGCCCGGCGCCTGCCACGCGAACGCCTGGCCGTCGTGGCCCACAGGCTCGCCGTCCCACGCCAAGACGCGGAAGAAATGAAGCTCGACGTGCGCGTGCGGATAGACGTAGCGCTGGATCAGCCACGGCGCGGCGCGGCGCACGACGAGCCCCAGTTCCTCGCGCAACTCGCGGTCGAGGGCGCGGCGCGGGGTTTCGCCGGGCTCGAGCTTGCCTCCCGGAAACTCCCAGTAGCCGGCGTACGCCTTGCCCGGCGGGCGCTGCGCGAGGAGCACGCGGCCGTCGGCGCGCAGGACGACCGCGGCGGCGACGCGCACGAGGTCGCCGGCGGCACGCGCGCCCACGCTCACTCGCCGCGCTTCTTCTTCAGCGCGGCGGCGCCGGCATGGCTCTTCGCGAACTGCCACCCGACGCGCCCGCTGCGCGAGCCGCGCTGCAACGCAAACTGCAGCGCATCGCGCTTGCGCGCCTCCGCCTCGCGCGCCGATTTCGGACGCCCGACGCCGAACGACTCGAGCCATCCCGCCACCGCGGCGAGGTAGTCGTCCTGCGTGAACGGGTAGAACGAGATCCACAGGCCGAAGCGTTCGGACAGCGAGATCTTTTCCTCGACCGACTCGCCGGGATGCACCTCGTCGCCCAGGTGCTTCGTCTCGAGGTTCTCGCTCATGTACTCCGGCAGCAGGTGGCGCCGGTTGGACGTGGCGTAGATCAGCACGTTCGAGCCGGCAGCGGCGACGGTGCCGTCGAGCATCACCTTCAGCGCCTTGTAGCCCGGCTCGCCGGCGTCGAACGTCAGGTCGTCGCAGAACACGATGAACCGCTCGTGCCGCCCGGCGACTTCGTCGGCGATGTCGGGCAGGTCGACCAAGTCGCCCTTTTCGACCTCGATCAGCCGCAGCCCGCGGCCCGCATACTTCGCCAGCATCGCCTTCACCAGCGACGACTTGCCGGTGCCGCGCGAGCCGGTGAGCAGCACGTTATTCGCCGGCAGCCCGGCGACGAACTGGCGCGTGTTGAGGTCGATCGCGCGCTTCTGCTCGTCGATCGCGACGAGGTCGTCGAGCCGGATCGAGTGCGGATGGAGCACCGTCTGCAGGTGGCCGCGCCCGGCCCGCTTGCGCCATCGGAACGCGGTGGCGCGCCAGTCGGGCGCAGGCGGCGCCGGCGGCAGCACCGCTTCCAGCCGTGCGAGCACCGCCTCGGCCCGGGCGAGGAGCTTGCCGAAATCGGCGAGCGGCAGCACGTCAGCTCCGGTAGTCGGCGTTGATGCTGACGTAGCCGTGCGAGAAGTCGCACGTCCACACGGTTGCCGCTGACGCGCCGCGCCCCAGCGCGACGCGAACGCCGATCTCGTCCTGCTTCATCACCCGCTGGCCGTCCTCCTCGCGGTACGACTCGGCGCGACCGCCGTTGTCGACGACGAGCACGTCGTCGAGCCAGAATGACACCCGCGCCGGATCGAGATCGGGGGCCGCCGCATTGCCGATCGCGCAGACGATCCGGCCGAGGTTGGGGTCCGACGCGAAGAACGCCGTCTTCACCAGCGGCGAATGGGCGATGCGGAACGCGATCCGGCGGCATTCGAGGACGTCGCGGCCGCCGTCGACGCGGATCGAGATGAACTTCGTCGCGCCCTCGCCGTCGCGGACGATCGCCTGCGCGAGCGCGGTCGCGACTTCGGTCAGCGCGGCGCGGACCGGGACGAGCCGCGGGTCGTCGGCACGCACGATCGGCGCCATGGGTGCGCGGCCGGTCGCGGCGATCACGAAGCTGTCGTTGGTCGACGTGTCGCCATCGACGGTCGCGCAGTTGAACGACACGTCGGCGATCTCGCGGGTCAGCCCGGCGAGGACGTCGGCGGCGATCGGCGCGTCGGTGGCGACGAAAGACAGCATCGTCGCCATGTCCGGGTGGAGCATCCCGGAGCCCTTGGCGATGCCGGTGATCGTCACCGGAACGCCGTCGACCTCGATCCGCCGTGACGCGCCCTTCGGGACGGTGTCGGTCGTCATGATCGCCGTCACCGCCGCGAACCAGTGGTCGGGGGCGAGCGCGGCCTTGGCGGCGGGAAGCGCGGCGACGAGCTTCGCCACCGGCAGCGGTTCCATGATGACGCCGGTCGAGAACGGCAGCACTTCCTGCACCGTGCAACCCACCATCGACGCGACGGCGGCGCAAGTCGTCTCGGCATCGGCCAGCCCGCGGGCACCGGTGCCGGCGTTGGCGTTGCCGGCGTTGACGATCAGCGCGCGCAGCCTACCCGAGGCGAGGTGACGGCGGCAGACGGTGACCGGGGCGGCGCAGAAGCGGTTCTGCGTGAATATGCCGGCCGCCGTGGTGCCGGCGTCGAACACGGCGAGCAGCACGTCGTCGCGCTGCCAGTTCTTGATTTTTGCCGCGGCGGTGCCGAGCGACACGCCGGGGACCGAGAGGAGGTCGGCGGGAGCAGGAGGGACGTAGCGGACAGGCATTGCCGGCTGTCGGATGTATGGCGTCAGATGCGCGGTGACGCTCGCACCACGAAGACTATCATCGCGTGCCGCTGCGCGAAATAAGCGTCGTCCGAAGCCTCACGGGGCGACGCTTCATTTGGCGCGGCGGACGCGGCACGGACGGATGCACCGCACGCGGTTGGGGCAGCCGGACAGCGAACGCGGCAGAAGCCCCTACGCCAGTCGCCCGTGGCAATGCTTATATTTCTTGCCCGAACCGCACGGACACGGATCGTTGCGCCCGACCTTGTCGCCGGCGCGAACGAACGGGGCGGGCGCCGGGATCGCCGCGGCCGCGCCGTCGGCCGTCTCGGCGCCGAGCGCCTCGTCGTAGTCGGCGTGCTGGTACTTGACGTTGGTGACCGGCGGCGCCTCCTCGACCGCCTGCACGTCCTCCTGCGAGCGCACCTGGACGGTGAGGACGATCTTGACGACCTCCTGCTTGATCCTGTCGAGCATGTCGGAAAACAGCTCGAACGCCTCGCGCTTGTACTCCTGCTTCGGGTTCTTCTGCGCATAGCCGCGCAGGTGGAT
>JBDTVU010000243.1:0-3567 GCA_040007035.1 Betaproteobacteria bacterium
CCGCGCGGGTTGGCGAGCACGACGTCCATCACGATTCCTTCGGCGCAGCGGGCCGCGCGCGGAAGCTGTCGACGATGAGGAGGCCGGCACCGACGGTGATCGCGCTGTCGGCGACGTTGAACGCCGGCCACGCCCACTGCGCGTAGTGGAACAGCAGGAAGTCGACGACCTTGCCGATGACGAGCCGGTCGAAGAGGTTGCCGATCGCGCCGCCGAGGATCAGTGCCAGGCCCGCGCAATAGATCGCGCTGCCGCCCTTGCGCAGCAGCCAGACGATCAGGACCGTCGCGACGACGGCGATGGCGGCGAAGAACCAGCGCTGCCAACCGTCGGCGCCGGCGAGGAAGCTGAACGCCGCGCCGGCGTTGTAGGTCAGGATCAGGCTGAAGAAAGCGGTGACGACACGCTCGCCGCCGTCGCGGAACGCCGCGACGATCGCCGCCTTCGTCGCCTGGTCGGCGACGATCACCAACGCGGCGAGCCACAGCCACACGAGTCCGCTGCGGACGGCGATCGGCGGGCGGGATGCGGCAGCGGTCATCGCGATGTCGGCGTTCAGGCGTACGCGCGCGGCTCGCCCGCGCCGTGCAGATTGGCCACGCAGCGGCCGCATAGCGCCGGATGGCCGGGGTCGGCGCCGACGTCGGCGCGCCAGTGCCAGCACCGCTCGCACTTCTCGCCGGCACTCGGATTGACGGCGATGGCGAGCGTGCCGCCGCGCTCCGCGCGCTCGAGGCGCGCCGCCGACGTGATCAGCACGAAGCGCAGGTCGTCGCCGAGCGTGGCCAGCGCCGCGTAGTCGTCGTCCCCCGCCGAGATCGTCACTTCCGCCTGCAGCGACGAGCCGATGCGGCCTTCCTGGCGCAGCGCTTCGAGTTCCTTCAGCACGGCGGCGCGCACCGCGAGAATGCGCGGCCACTTCGCCGTCAGCGCCGCTGCGTCGGGCACGGTCGGCAACGAGTCACCCCAGGTTCGGACGAAGATCGTCGGATCCTCCGGATGGACGATCCGCCACGCCTCCTCCGCGGTGAACGACAGGATCGGCGCCATCAGCCCCAGCAGCGCGTCGCGGATGTGGTGAAGCGCCGTCTGCGCGGAACGACGTGCCGGGCTCGCCTTCGCCGCGGTGTAGAGCCGGTCCTTCAGCACGTCGAGATAGAAGCCGCCCAGATCCTCGGAACAATACGTCTGCAGCCGCTGGACGACGAGGTGGAACTCGTAGCGGTCGTAGTCGGCGCGGCACGCCTCGACGAATTCACGCGCGTGCGCCAGCGCGTAGCGGTCGAGCTCGAGCATCGCCGTCACCGGCACCGCATCCTTCGCCGGATCGAAGTCACTGGTGTTGGCGAGCAGGAACCGCAGCGTGTTGCGGATGCGCCGGTAACTCTCGACGACGCGCTTCAGGATCTCGTCGCCGATCGACACGTCGCCGGAGTAGTCGGTGGCGCCGGCCCACAGCCGCAGGATCTCCGCGCCGAGGGTGTCGAAGACTTTCTGCGGCGCGACGACATTGCCTTTGGACTTCGACATCTTGCGGCCTTCGCCGTCGACGACGAAACCGTGCGTGAGCAGCGCCTTGTACGGCGGCATGCCGTTTCTCATGCACGACACGAGCAGCGACGAATGGAACCAGCCGCGATGCTGGTCGGAGCCTTCGAGATAGAGGTCGGCCGGAAACCCGGTGTCGCGGGCGTGCGAGCCGGCGCCGGTCGCCGCGCCCTCGGGCCCGCCCAGCACCGTCTGGTGCGTCGAGCCGGAGTCGAACCAGACGTCGAGCGTGTCGGTCAGCTTGCGGTACTTCGCCGGGTCGACGCCGAAATCCTCGTGCGTCGCCTCGAACCACGTCTCGATGCCGCCCTGCTCGACCTTCGACGCGGCGAGCTCGAGCAGCGCCGGCGTGTCCGGATGCAGCTCGTCGGTCACCTTTTCGACGAAGAACGGCAGCGGCACGCCCCAGGTCCGCTGCCGCGACAGCGTCCAGTCCGGGCGGTTGGCGATCATCGCGTAGAGCCGCGACTTGCCCCAGCTCGGGTAGAAGCGCGTGGCTTCGATGCCGCGCAGCGCCGTCGCGCGCAGCGGCTCGGAAGGCTTGACTCCACGAAAGCCCGGCACGTCGTCCATGCCGGCGAACCACTGCGTGGTCGCCCGGTAGATGATCGGCGTCTTGTGCCGCCAGCAGTGCATGTAGCTGTGGGTGAACTTCTCCGCGTGCAGCAACTGGCCGGCCTCGCGGATCTTCTCGACGATCTTCGGGTTCGCGTCCCAGATCTTCTGTCCGCCGAAGAACAACAGGTCGGCGGCGAACGTGCCGTCGCCCTGCACCGGGTTCAGCATCGCCTCGTCCTTCATCCCGTAGCGGCGGCACGACAGGAAGTCGTCGATGCCGTACGCGGGCGAGCTGTGGACCATGCCGGTGCCCTGCTCCAGCGTCACGTAGTCGCCGAGGTAGACCGGCGCCGCGCGGTCGTAGAACGGATGGCGGAACGCGATGTTCTCGAGCGCAACACCCGTCGCCGTCGCGATCACCTTGCCTTCGAGCTTGAACCGCAGAAGCGAAGAGGCGACGAGGTCTTCGGCGAGCACCAGGTGGCCGCGCGGCGTTGCGACCAGCGCATACGTGAAATCCGGGTGTGCGTTCAGCGCCTGGTTCGATGGGATCGTCCACGGCGTCGTCGTCCAGATCACGGTGCCGATCGGGCCGTCCGGCACGCGGTCGAGGCCGAACGCGCGGGCGAGCTTCGCCCGCTCCGCGTCGTCGGTCAGCGGGAAGCCGACGTCGATCGCGATGTCCTGCCGGTCTTCGTACTCGACCTCGGCCTCGGCCAGCGCACTGCCGCAGTCGAAGCACCAGTTGACGGGCTTGAGGCCGCGGTAGAGGTAACCCTTCTCCATGATCCGGCCCAGCGTACGGATCTCGTCGGCTTCCGCCTTGTACGCCATCGTCGTGTACGGATGGTCCCACTCGCCCAGCACGCCGAGCCGGCGGAAGTCCTTCTTCTGGCGGGCGATCTGCTCGGTCGCGTACGCGCGACAAAGCCGCTGCGTCTCGGCGGTCGGCAGGTGCTTGCCGTGCGTCTTCTCGATCTGCACCTCGATCGGCATGCCGTGGCAATCCCAGCCCGGAACGTACGGCGCGTCGAAGCCGGCCATCGTGCGGCTCTTGACGACGATGTCCTTCAGGATCTTGTTCATCGCCGTGCCGATGTGGATGTCGTTGTTCGCGTACGGCGGGCCGTCGTGCAGCACGAAGCGCTGGCGACCGGTCGATGCTTTGCGGATCGCTTCGTAGACGCCGCGCTGCTGCGCGTCGGTGACCCAGCCGGGCTCGCGCTTCGCCAGGTCGCCCCGCATCGGGAACGGCGTTTCCGGCAGGTTCAGCGTCTTCTTGTAATCGGGTTTCGGATCGTCGGGCATTCGGTTGTCGTTTCGGCTTGTGTTTACCCGCAGGCCACGGCGTCAGCGCGTTGCGCCGGCATGGTCGAAGAATTCGCGGGCACGTTCGACGTCGGTGTGGATCTGGCGCGTCAGCGTGTCCAGGTCCGGATACCGCGCCTCGTCGCGCAGTTT
>JBDTVU010000244.1:0-3537 GCA_040007035.1 Betaproteobacteria bacterium
TCCCGATCGGCAACGGCATCCTGACGACGGAGACCGATGTACAGGCGCTCGCCCGGGCGGATCAGAAGGGCTTCGAGGCGGCACAGGCGGCCCTCGAACTCGCCAACCTGCTGGACGCGATCGATGAGAACTGACCCGCACGTCCGCGGAGGCTGCGATGCGCGCTAGCCCGCGCCGCCGCGCCCGCGAGTTCGTGCTGCAGGGACTCTACCAGCGGCAGCTTTCGGGCAACGCGCCTGCGGCGATCCGTGCGCAGCTCACCGAGGCCACCGGCTTCGCCAAGGCCGATCCCGCGTACTTCGACGCGCTGTGGGCCGGCGTGACCGCCGATTACGATACGCTGGTCGAATCGTTCGCCCCGCTCCTCGACCGCCGCGCGGCCGCGCTGTCGCCGATCGAGCGGGCGATCCTCGCCATCGGCGCGTGGGAGCTGGCAAACCGCGTCGAGATCCCGTTCCGCGTCGTCATCAACGAAGCGATCGAGCTGGCGAAGTCGTACGGCGGCACCGACGGCCACAAGTACGTCAACGGCGTCCTCGACAAGCTCGCGGCGACGCTGCGCGCCGCCGAAGTCGACGCCGCGCGGCAGGCGGCGGGCGACGTCGCCTGAACCCGCCGATGGCAAGCCTCGCGCGCCGGATCGCTCTCGCGGCGGCGCTCGCGGCCGCGGCGCTGGGGTCGAGCGCGCCGGCGCTCTCCGGCCCGCTGGTCGTCTACTGCAGCCACGATCCTGACGCCTGCGAGCTCGCCGCGCAGACGTTCACCCGCGACACCGGCATTCCGGCGTCGATCACGCGCAAGCCGACCGGCGAGTATTACGCGCAGCTTCGCGCCGAGCGCGAGAACCCGAAGGCCGACGTCTGGTACGGCGGCACGATCGAGCCGTTCCTGCAGGCCGCTGCAGAGGGCCTGTTCGCACCGTACCGCTCGCCGCGGCTCTCCGACCTTCATCCGTGGGCGCGCCGCCAGGCCGACACTACCGGCGACCGCGTCGTCGCGATCTACCGGATCGTCATCGGCTTCGGCAGCAATCCGGCGGTGCTGGCGAAGAACAACCTGCCGGCGCCCCGGTGCTGGTCCGACCTCGTCAAGCCGGAATACCGGAAGGAAGTCGAGCTGGCCAACGCGGTGACGAGCGGCACCGGCTACACGATCGTCGCCACGCTCGTTGCGCTGTACGGCGAGGATGGCGCGTTCGATTACCTCAAGCGGCTGCAGCCGAACGTCGTCCGGTACACGCAGTCGGGCACCGCGCAGGGTCCGTCCGTCGCGCGGGGCGAGGTCGGCGTCGGCGTGTCGTTCGTCCACGAATTCGTCACCCAGCAGCTCGCCGGCTTCACCGTCGACATCGCGATTCCCTGCGAGGGCACCGGCGACGCGCTGGGCGGGATGGCGATCGTCGCCGGCGGGCCGAATCCGGACGCGGCGCGTGCGTTCTACGACTGGGCGCTGACGAAGGACGCGCAGGAGCTCGCCAACCGGACGCGGAACCTGCTGCTGCCGGCGAACAAGGCGGCGGCCATCCGCGCCGAGGCCGCGCGCTACGCCGGCGCGAAGATGCTGGACGTCGACCCGGCGAAGTACGGCGCGCCCGAGATGCGCCGGCGGCTGCTCGCGCGCTGGCAGCGCGAGATCGGCGATTCGCTGAAGTGATGCCGGCGCCGCGCGTTTCGGGAACCGGCTCGTGAACGAGTTCGAGCTGATCGATCGCTTCTTCACGCGGCCGCCGCGTGCGGCGTCGGTTCACCTCGGCGTCGGCGACGATGCGGCGCTGCTGGCGCCCACACCCGGCTGCGAGCTCGTCGCCTCGGTCGACATGCTGGTCTCCGGCCGCCATTTCCTCGCCGACGCCGATCCGGAGAAGCTCGGTCGCAAGACGCTGGCCGTCAATCTGTCCGACATGGCGGCGATGGGCGCGACGCCGAAATGGGCGCTCCTCGCCGGCGCGCTGCCGGACAACGATCCGGCGTGGCTTGCCGCGTTCGCGCACGGATTCTTCGCCGTCGCCGACCGCTTCGGCGTCGACCTCGTCGGCGGCGATACGACGCGCGGCC
Organism: Betaproteobacteria bacterium; assembly: GCA_040007035.1. Classification (GTDB taxonomy): domain Bacteria; phylum Pseudomonadota; class Gammaproteobacteria; order Burkholderiales; family Casimicrobiaceae; genus CAIWHR01. The sequence goes on from JBDTVU010000244.1 coordinate 2,055, forward strand.
CGCTCAACCTCTGCGTGACGATCCTGGGCGAAGTGCCGTCGGGCCGGGCGCTGCAGCGCTCGGGGGCCGCGCCCGGCGACGACGTCTACGTGTCCGGCACGCTCGGCGACGCGGCGCTCGCCGTGGCCGCGATGGCGGGACGCACGACTCTCGACGAGTCCGCGCGTGCCGCGTGCCGTGCGCGGCTCGACACGCCGACGCCGCGCATCGCGCTCGGCGAGGCGTTGCGCGGCGTGGCGAGTGCGGCGCTCGACATCTCCGATGGGCTGACCGGCGACCTCGGCCACATCCTCGAACGTTCGCGCGCCGGTGCGACGATCGATCTCGCCGCGATCCCGCGCTCCGCCGTGATGACAGCGAAGCTCGCCGGCGCCGACCGGGTGCTGGCGCAGGAGTGCCTCCTCGCTGGCGGCGACGACTACGAGCTGTGCTTCACCGCGCCGCCGCCGCTGCGGCCGCGGATCTCCGCGATTGCGCACGCGCTCGACCTGCCGTTGACGCGGATCGGCGCCATCACCGCGGAGCCCGGGCTCGTCGTCCGCGACGGCCACGGCGCACCGCTGCCCGTGCTGCCGCGCGCGTACGACCACTTCGGCGGGAGCGGCCGATGAGCGAAACCGCGCCGTCGTGGCGATTCCTCGTCGCGCATCCCGCCCATTTCGTCGCGCTGGGCTTCGGCGCCGGCCTCGCGCCGGCGGCGCCGGGAACGTTCGGTACACTGGTCGCGATCCCGCTGGCGATGGGCTTCCGGGCGGGCGTCGGCGACACCGGCTTCCTCGTCGCGATCGTCGTCTGCTTCGCGCTCGGGGTGTGGGCGTCGGCGGTCACCGGCCGCGACCTCGGCGTGCCCGACCACGGTGCGATCGTCTGGGACGAGGTCGTCGCGTTCCTGCTGGTGCTGTACTTCGTCGGTCTGGATGGCGTGCGCGTCGCGTTCGCCTTCCTGCTGTTCCGCTTCTTCGACATCGTCAAGCCGCCGCCGATCCGGCAGCTCGACGCGGCGCTGAAGAACGGCTTCGGCGTGATGGCCGACGACATCCTCGCCGCCGGCTACACGCTGCTGGTGTTCGCCGTGTGGCAGAGGTTCGCCGGATGAGCGCGTCGCGCGACGAACGCGCCGCCGCGATCGGCGGGATTACGTTCGAGCGGATCGAGGAGGCCGGGCTCAACGCGCTGCAGACGCAGCGACAGCTCTTCTACGACGGCTGGCTGCTACGGCTGTCGGCGGGCAAGGCGAAGCGCGCGCGCAGCGTCAACGCCCATTTCGGCTCGACGCTGCCGCTCGCCGAAAAGATCGTCCACTGCCAACGGGTGTTCGCGCAGCACGCGCTGCCGACGCTGTTCCGGATGACGCCGTTCTCGCATCCGGCGGGGCTCGGCGACGCGCTGGCGGCGCGCGGCTATCTGGCGTTCGACGAAACGCTGGTACAGGCGATGCCGCTGCCGCGCGCGCCCGAGATTCCGCACGCAGCGGACGGCGTCA
>JBDTVU010000245.1:0-3511 GCA_040007035.1 Betaproteobacteria bacterium
GCGGTGGCCGCGGGCGCGGCGGCCGGCCCGTTCATGTGGGTCAAGGACGCCAACGCGCAGTGGAGCAACACGCCGGAGAAGGGCGCGAAGCTGCGCGTGCTGCGGTGGAAGCGCTTCGTCCAGGGCGACGAGGACATGTACCTCGCCAACGTGAAGAAGTTCAGCGCGAAGTACGGGATCGAGGTCCGCGTCGACGCCGAGGGCTGGGAGGACGTGCGCCCGAAGGCGGCGGTTGCGGCCAACACCGGTGCCGGGCCCGACATCATCCTGTCGACCAACGACGACGCCAACCTCTATCCGGAGAAACTGCTCGACGTCACCGACGTGTGCACGTACCTCGGCGCGAAGTACGGCGGCTTCTACCCGGTCTGCGACCCGTACCTGCGGCCCGACGGCAAGAAGTGGATCGGCGTCCCGCTCGGCGTGGCCGGCGTGTGCATGGTCTACCGCGAGAGCCACGTCAAGGCGGCCGGGTTCGACAGCTTCCCGAAGGACACCGACGGCTTCCTCAAGCTGTGCAAGGCGCTGAAGGAGAAGGGCACGCCGCCCGGGTTCGCGCTCGGCAATGCCACCGGCGACGGCAACACGTGGTGCTATGCGCTGCTGTGGGCGTTCGGCGGCAAGGTCGTCGACAAGGACAACAAGGTGGTGATCGACAGCCCGGAGACGATCAAGGCGCTGGAGTACGCGAAGGAGCTCTACTCGACGTTCGTGCCGGGAACGCTGTCGTGGCTCGACCCGAACAACAACAAGGCGTTCCTCGACGGCCAGATCTCGCTGACCAACAACGGCATCTCGATCTATTACGCGGCGAAGACGTCGACCGACCCGAAAGTCAAGGAGATGGCGGCCGACATCAACCACGCCAACATGCCGATCGGGCCGATCGGCCGGGCGACCGAGTTCCAGCTCTTCTTCAACCAGATGATCTTCAAGTACACGAAGTACCCGAAGGCGGCGAAGGAGTTCCTGCGCTTCATGATGGAGGCCGAGCAAGTCGACCCGTGGATGCAGGCGGCGATCGGCTACGTCACGCCGGCGCTCAAGTACTACGAGAAGAACCCGATCTGGACCGTCGACCCCAAGCACACGCCGTACCGAAACTCGATGGTCAACATGCTGCCCTCCGGCTACTCCGGGAAGATGGGCTACGCGTCGGCCGGCGCGCTGGCGGACTTCATCGTTGTCAACATGATCGCCGAGGCGGCGTCGGGCGCGAAGACGCCGAAGGAAGCGGCGGAGCGGGCGCAGAAGCGGGCGGAACGCTACTACAAGGTTTGATATTCCGTCGCCGCGGTCTTGTTCCGCGGCTTGGCCTCACGGCTTGCCGCGGCGACGTAATATCTGCGCGGATTCGAGCGTCGCCTGGCGGCGACGTTCAATCCGTGCTTTGTGGGGTGCCATTGATGCAATGCTGTGGCCTGCGCGCGCGTGCGCGGTGGTCCGCCGAAGCCAGACCCGTTTTTGTGCAGTGATCCTCCGAAGTCAAACCCGTTCCTGTGCAGCGCCTGATGGCCACTCGCTCCACCGCCCTTTCCCGCGCGCTCGATAACCGGCAACTGCTGGGGATCGCCTTCATGCTGCCCGCGGCGGCACTGCTGCTGCTGTTCCTGACCTACCCGCTCGGCCTCGGCACGTGGCTCGGTTTCACCGACACCAAGATCGGGCGCGTCGGCGAGTGGATCGGCCTCGAGAATTACCAGTTCCTCTGGGGCGACGACGTCACCCGGCTCGCGCTGTTCAACACGATCTTCTACACGACGATCGCGAGCGTCATCAAGTTCGGGCTGGGGCTGTGGCTCGCGCTGCTGCTCAACAAGCACCTGCCGATGAAGAGCTTCTTTCGCGCCATCGTGCTGCTGCCGTTCATCGTGCCCACCGCGCTGTCGGCGATCGCGTTCTGGTGGATCTACGACGCGCAGTTCTCGATCATCAGCTGGACGCTGGTGAAGTTCGGCGTGATCCACCGCTACATCGACTTCCTCGGCGAGCCGTGGATGGCACGGTTTTCGACGATCGCCGCCAACATCTGGCGCGGGGTTCCGTTCGTCGCGATCTGCCTGCTCGCCGGGCTGCAGACGATCTCGCCGTCGTACTACGAGGCGGCGAGCCTCGACGGCGCGTCCGACTGGCAGCAGTTCCGCTACGTGACGCTGCCGCTGCTGACGCCGATCATCGCCGTGGTGATGACGTTTTCGGTGCTGTTCACGTTCACTGACTTCCAGCTGATCTACGTGCTGACGCGAGGAGGGCCGCTGAACTCGACGCACCTGATGGCCACGCTTTCGTTCCAGCGGGCGATCCCCGGCGGCAGCCTCGGCGAGGGCGCGGCGATCGCGACGGCGATGGTGCCGTTCCTGCTCGCGGCGATCCTCGTGTCCTATTTCGGGCTGCAGCGCCGTGCCTGGCAGCAGGGCGGCAGCGACAAGTGAGCGCCGGATGAGCGACGTCAACGCCACGCCCGACACCGTCGACTCGCAGGGGATGAACTATCTCGTCTCGCTGCCGCGGCGGGTGGTCACCGTCTACGCGCCGCTTGGCGCGTTCCTGTTCGTGCTGCTGTTCCCGTTCTACTGGATGGTGATCACGGCGTTCAAGCCGAACGAGGAACTGCTCTCACGCGAGGGCAACCCGTTCTGGGTGAAGAACCCGACGCTCGCCCACGTGAAGAAGCTGCTGTTCGACACCGCGTACCCGGAGTGGTTGTGGAACACGATCCTGGTGTCGGTCGTCGCGACGTTCCTGTCGCTGGTCGCCAGCGTGCTCGCCGCCTACGCGATCGAGCGCCTTCGCTTCCGCGGCTCGCGCTACGTCGGGATGAGCATCTTCCTCGCCTACCTGGTGCCGCCGTCGATTCTGTTCATCCCGCTGGCGGCGATCATCTACCAGCTCCAGTTGTTCGACACCCGGCTCGCGCTGATCCTCACCTATCCGACGTTCCTGGTCCCGTTCTGCACCTGGCTCTTGATGGGCTACTTCAAGTCGATCCCGTTCGAGCTCGAGGAGTGCGCGCTGATCGACGGCGCGTCGCGGCTGCAGATCCTGGTCAAGATCGTGCTGCCGCTCGCCGTGCCGGGGCTGATCTCGGCCGGCATCTTCGCCTTCACGCTGTCGTGGAACGAGTTCATCTACGCGCTGACGTTCATCTCGTCGTCGGAGGTGAAGACGGTGCCGGTCGCCGTCGTCACCGAGTTGGTCGAGGGCGACGTCTATCACTGGGGATCGCTGATGGCTGGCGCGCTGCTCGGCTCGCTGCCGGTCGCCGTGCTGTATTCGTTCTTCGTCGAGTACTACGTCTCCGGATTGACGGGCGCGGTGAAGGAGTAGCGGCGCGGGCCGGCGAGCAGGGCCCCCGCGGAGCGGGGTGCGAGCGGCGCGACGGTGGGAGCGGAGGCCGCTGCGGCAAAGGGTCGACCCGGGTCGTGTAAAATCACCGCTCCCCGCACGACGGAGCCACCCCATGAGCATCCAGGACACCATTCGCGACCAGGTCAGCCAGCACCGCGTCGTG
>JBDTVU010000246.1:0-3509 GCA_040007035.1 Betaproteobacteria bacterium
AGCACCTGGTCGACCGGCGCGAAGTCGACGCCGAGGTCGAGGCTCGACGTGCAGACGACGGCGCGCAGCCGTTCGTGGCGGAGGCCGTCCTCGACCCAGTCGCGGACCTCGCGCTCGAGCGAGCCGTGATGGAGCGCGATCGTGCCTGCCCAGTCGGGCCGCGCGCCGAGGATCGCCTGATACCAGATCTCGGTCTGCGAGCGGACGTTGGTGAAGACGAGCGTGGTTTTCGCGCGGTCGATCGCGCGGACGACCTGCGGCAGGAGCTTCAAGCCGATGTGGCCGGTCCACGGAAAGCGCTCGATCGTCGCCGGCCGCAGGCTGTCGATGACGATTTCCTTCGCGTCGAGGCCGCGGACGACGACCCCCTGCGCCGCCCGCGCCGGGCCGACGAGGCATGCGAGCGCGGTGTCGAGATTCGCCAGCGTGGCCGACAGCCCCCACGTCCGCAGCGACGGACGGTCGCTGCGCAACCGCGCCAGCGCCAGCTCGACCTGGACGCCGCGCTTCGTCGACAGCAGTTCGTGCCACTCGTCGACGACGACAGCGTCGAGATGCGCGAAGCGCTCGCGCCAATCGGCGCGGGCGAGCAGCAACGTCAGGCTCTCCGGCGTGGTGACGAGCGCGCTCGGCAACCGCTTCTGTTGGCGCGCACGCGCGGCGGTGCCGGTGTCGCCGGTGCGCACGTCGACGGTCCAGTGCGGCTGCAGCGCGGCGGCGGCGCGCTGCAACGCGAGGCCGGTGTCGGCGGCGAGCGCGCGCAAGGGGGTGATCCAGAGCAGCGTGAGCGGCGGCGGCTTGTCTGCATCGCCGGCGGGGCCGAAGGCGAGTGGCGGCACGGCGGCGGCGAATGTCTTGCCCATCCCGGTCGGCGCGTGGACGAGTCCCGACGCGCCGCGCCCGTAGGCGGCCCACACGTCCTCCTGAAACGGGAACGCGGTCCAGCCCTGCGCGGCGAACCACGCGCGGGCGGCGGCGTAGCGATCGTGGTTCATGCCGAAAAAAAGCGCGGCCCGCGGGCCGCGCCTCCGTCGAGAACAGACGTCGATTCTACGCCGCGACGCGCACGGCGGCAGGCGCGGGTGCCGGCCGCGCGGCGCGGAACGCGGCGAGGAGCTCCGCTTCCTTCGCCTTCGCCGCTTTCAGGTGGCGCTCCTTGACGTGGCCGTAGCCGCGGATGTGCTCGGGGATCTGCGCCAGTTCGACGGCGAGCGCGTGGTTGTGCGGCGTCAGTGCGGCGAGCAACTCGGCGACGAGCGTCTCGTACTCGCCGGGAAGCGCGCGCTCCGTCTTGCGCTCGGCCGTCCTGCCGAACACGTCGAACGCGGTGCCGCGGAACCGCCGCAGCTTCGCCAGCACGCCGAACGCGCCCATCATCCACGACCCGTACGTCCGCTTGCGCGGGACGCCGGTCACCGGGTCGGGCTTGGCGAGAATGGGGGGGGCGACGCTGAACGCGAGCTTGTAGTCGCCCTCGAACTGCGCCGCGACGCGGGCGGCGAAATCGCTCTCGGCGTACAGCCGCGCGACCTCGTACTCGTCCTTCACCGCGAGCAGCTTGAAGTAGTAGCGGGCGACGGCCTCGGTCAGCGTCGCGGCGCCGGACACCCTCGCGCCCTCGGTGGCGCGGACGCGGGCGACGAAGTCGGTGTAACGCTTCGCGTACGCTGCGTCCTGATAGCCGGTGAGGAACTCCGCGCGGCGCGCAACCATTTCGTCGAGCGAGCCGGACATCCGCTGCGACTCGGGTTTCGCCGCCGGAATCGCGAGTGCGGACACCTTCGCCGGATCGATCGCGGCGAGCCGCCCCCAGCGGAAGCTCTGCTTGTTCGACTCGATCGCAGTGGCGTTCAACTCGATCGCGCGCAGGATCGCCGCCTCGCCGACGGGCAGCAGGCCGCGCTGGTACGCGAAGCCGACCATGAACAGGTTGGTCGCGATCGAGTCGCCCATGAGGCCCATGGCGAGCTTCGTCGCGTCGAGGAACTCGGCGTCGCCGGGCATCACGGCGTCCTCGATCTCGCGCTCCATCGAACCGCGCGGAAACACGAGGTCGGGGTCGCGGGTGAACCCGGCCGGCATCACCAGCGCCGTGTTGACGAGCGCCTTGGTGACGCCCTTCTGCATCTTGGCGAGCTGCTCGTAGCCGACGCCGGTGAGGATGTCGCAGGCGAGCACCAGCTTGGCGTCGCCGGCGGCGATCCGCGTGGCGTGCAGCGCCTCGGGCGTGTCGGCGATCCGGATGTGCGAGACGACCGCGCCGTTCTTCTGCGCCATCCCGGTCATGTCGAGCACCCCGCAGCCCTTCCCCTCGAGGTGCGCGGCCATTCCGAGCAGCGCGCCGATGGTGATCACGCCGGTGCCGCCGATGCCGGTGACGACGATGCCGTACGGATCCGTCGTGCCGGGGAGGACCGGATCCGGCAACACCGGCAACTCGCTCGCGTCGGCCTTCTTCGGCTTCCTCAGGCTGCCGCCGTCGACGAAGACGAAGCTCGGGCAGAAGCCGTTGACGCACGAGTAGTCCTTGTTGCACGACGACTGGTCGATCGTGCGCTTGCGGCCGAACTCGGTCTCCACCGGCGCCACCGACACGCAATTGGATTTGATGCCGCAGTCGCCGCAGCCTTCGCAGACCAGCTCGTTGATGAACACACGGCGCGCGGGATCGACGAGCTTGCCGCGCTTGCGCCGCCGGCGCTTTTCGGCCGCGCACACCTGGTCGTAGAGCAGGATCGTGCAACCGGCGGTGTCGCGCAGCTGCCGCTGGACGAGGTCGAGGTCGTCGCGGTGGTGGACCGCGATGCCGGCGGCGTAGTAGCCGGCCGGATACTTGTCCGGCTCGTCGGTGACGACGACGATCCTGGTCACCCCTTCCGCGGCGACCTGCCGCGCGATGTCGCCGGGTGAGAGCGGCCCGTCGACCGGCTGGCCGCCCGTCATCGCGACGGCGTCGTTGTAGAGGATCTTGTAGGTGATGTTGACGCCGGCGGCGACGGCGGCGCGGATCGCGAGCAGCCCGCTGTGATAGTAGGTGCCGTCGCCGAGGTTGGTGAAAATGTGCTTTTCTTTCGTGAATGGCGCCTGGCCGATCCACGGCACGCCCTCGCCGCCCATGTGGGTGAAGGTGTTGGTGCTCCGGTCCATCCAGATCGCCATCACGTGGCAGCCGATGCCGGCCGTCGCGCGGCTGCCCTCGGGGACGTTGGTCGACGTGTTGTGCGGGCACCCCGAGCAGAAGTACGGAATCCGCTCGAGCAGGATCTTCGGCTTCGCCAGCGCCGCCTCCTTGGCGTTGATCCAGTCGACGCGGGCCTTGAGCTTCTCCGACTGGCGCGGATGCAGGCCGAGCCGCTCGATGCGCTGGGCGATCACGCGGGCGATCATCGCCGGCGTCAGTTCGGACAGCGCCGGCAGCAGCCAGTCGCCGTGCGGGCGCATCCATTCGCCCTTCTCGTCGAACTTGCCGACCACGCGCGGCCGCACGTCGTCGCGCCAGTTGTAGAGCT
>JBDTVU010000247.1:0-3509 GCA_040007035.1 Betaproteobacteria bacterium
ACCTGCTCGGCCCGCGCGCACCGGGTCTTGCCGGCGCCGTCGACGTGTTCGGCCGTGCGATCCCGACGTGGGACCTGCTGCTGCTCGCTGTCGGTCCGGCGGTGTTCGGCGCGCTGTGGTGGCTGCTCGCGCGGACCCGCTTCGGCGTTGTCGTCCGCGCCGCGACCGAGAACCGCGTGCTCGTCGGCGCGCTCGGCATCGACGAGCGGCGGCTGTTCACCGCGGTGTTCGCACTCGGCGCGTTCCTCGCCGGCCTCGCCGGCGCGCTGCAGCTTCCGCGCGAGCCGGCGAATCTCGGCATGGACCTCGCAGTGATCGCCGAGGCGTTCGTCGTCACCGTCGTCGGCGGGCTGGGCTCGATCCCCGGCGCGTTCCTCGCCGCACTGCTGATCGGGCTGATACGGGCGTTGTGCGTCGCGCTCGGCACCGTCGACGCCGGTGGCGTGGCGATCGCGTTCCCGAAGCTGACGCTCGTCGCCGAATTCGTCGTGATGGCGATCGTGCTGGCGGTGAAGCCGTACGGCCTGCTCGGAACCGCGCCTGCCGCCCCACCGACCACGCCGATTGCCGAGTTTCGCACCCGCGTGATCCCGCCCGGGCGGCGCAGCGCGCAGGGCGCCGCCGTCGCGCTCGCCGTCGCGGCGCTGCTGCCGTTCACCGGCGACGAGTACCGATTGGTGCTCGCCACCGACATCCTCGTGCTGGCACTTTTCGCCGCCAGCCTGCAGTTCCTGATGGGCACCGGCGGCCTCGCATCGTTCGGCCACGCAGCGTACTTCGGGCTTGGCGCCTACGCGGCGGCGCTCGCGGTGAAGCTCGGTTGGCCGATGGCGGGCGCGCTCGCGATGGCTCCACTCGCGGCACTCGCCGGCGCGATCGTGTTCGGCTGGTTCTGCGTGCGGCTTTCCGGCGTCTATCTCGCGATGCTGACGCTCGCGTTCGCGCAGATCGTGTGGTCGGTCGCGTTCCAGTGGGACAGCGTCACCGGCGGCTCGAACGGTCTCGTCGGCATCTGGCCGGTCGAGGCGCTCGCGGGCAAGCAGGCGTACTACTGGTTCGTGCTTGCGCTGGTCGTGCCGGCGCTCGTCGCAATCGCGTGGCTCGCCGCCGCACCGTTCGGCTACGCATTGCGCGCCGGCCGCGACTCGCCGCTGCGCGCCGAAGCGATCGGCGTCGACGTCCGCGGCGTCCAATGGACGGCGTTCGCACTGGCCGGCGCCTTTGCCGGTCTTGCCGGCGGCCTCTACGCATTTTCCAAGGGCAGCATTTCACCGGACACGCTGGCGATTCCGCGCTCGGTCGATGCGCTGGTGATGGTGCTGCTGGGCGGGCTCAACGCGCTCGCCGGCCCGCTGCTCGGCGCCGCGGCGTTCACGTGGCTGCAGGACACGCTCGCCCGCGTCACCGACTACTGGCGGGCGGTGCTCGGCGCCGCGATCCTGCTGATCGTCCTCGCGTTCCCGATGGGGATCGGCGGCGCACTGCAGACGATGCTGCAGGCGTTGCGGACACGCTGGCGCCGACGGAGCGGAACGTGACCGCCGCGCCGACGGTGCTCGCGGTCGACGGGCTCGTGAAGTCGTTCGACGGCGTCGACGCGGTCCTTGGCGTGTCGTTCACCGTCGGCGCCGGCGAGCTGGTCGCGCTGATCGGTCCCAACGGCGCCGGCAAGACGACGTGCTTCAACCTCGTCAACGGCCAGCTCGCGCCCGACGAGGGCACGGTGACGCTCTCCGGCGAGCGGATCGACGGCCTGCCGCCGCGGGCGATTGCGCGCATGGGTGTGGGCCGCACGTTCCAGGTCGCCGCGACGTTCGCGTCGATGACGGTGCGCGAGAACGTCCAGCTCGCACTCCTCGCCCATCGCCGCGCGCAGTACGGCATCGCCGCCCGTGCGACGGACCTGCTCGCCGTCGAAGCCGACGCGCTGCTCCTGCGCGTGCGGATGACAAAATTCGCCGATCAAGGATGCGCGACGCTGGCCTACGGCGACGCCAAGCGCGTCGAGCTGGCGCTGGCCCTTGCCGGCACGCCGCGGCTGCTGCTGATGGACGAGCCGACGGCCGGGATGTCGCCGAACTCGCGCAACCGGCTGATGCAGCTCGCCGCCACGGTAGCCCGCGAAAACGGAATCGCCGTGCTGTTCACCGAGCACGACATGGACGTGGTGTTCGGCCATGCCGACCGCGTCATCGTCCTCGATCGCGGTCGCGTGATCGCCGAGGGCACGCCGGCGGCGATCCGCGCGAACGCGCGGGTGCAGGCGGTCTATCTGGGCGACGACGAATCGGCGTAACGCGGGATCGTCGTCATCGTGCCAGCCGCGCAAATCCGTCGGTGAGGTCGGCGAAGAGGTCGGCCGGGTCCTCGAGCCCGATGTGGAACCGCAGGCACGGTCCGCCCGCGTCCCAGCGCGTCGCCGTCCGCGCGCGCTCGGGAAACGTCGGGATGACGAGGCTCTCGAATCCGCCCCAGCTCCAGCCCATCTTGAAGAGGCGCATGCCGTCGAGCATCGCGGCGATCTTTTCCCGCCCGACCGGATGCAGCACGGCGCCGAAGAGGCCGCTGGCGCCGGTGAAGTCGCGCTTCCACAATTCGTGACCGCGCGCGCCGGGCAGCGCCGGGAACAGCACTTCCTTCACCTCGGGCCGCGCCGCGAGCCACTGCGCGATCTCGAGCGCGCTCGCCTGATGCCGCGCGAGCCGCAGCGGCAGCGTGCGCAAGCCGCGCAGGCCGAGGAAGCAATCGTCGGCCGACGCGGTGACGCCGAGGTCGGTCCAGTACCGATGCAGCGCGGGGAACGTCGCCGCGTTGGCAACGATCATTCCCAGCAAGACGTCGGAGTGGCCCCCGATGTACTTCGTCGCCGCATGCACCGAGACGTCGACGCCGCGCGCGAACGCCGGGAAGCCGAACGGCGTCGCCCAGGTATTGTCGAGCACCACGACCGCGCCGCGAGCATGGGCGACGGCAGCGATCGCCGGGATGTCCTGCACCTCGAAGGTCAGCGAGCCCGGCGACTCGGCAAAGACGAGCTTCGTGTTCGGCCGGAACGCCTGCTCGATCACTGCGCCCGCGAGCGGGTCGTAGTAGCTGACCTCGATGCCGTAGCGCGTCAGGTGGTTGTTGCAGAACCGTCGCGTCGGGCCGTAGACGGCGTCGGTGACAAGCACGTGGTCGCCGGCTTCGAGCAGCGCCAGCAGCGGCAGCGTCGTCGCCGTAAGTCCCGACGGCACTGCGAGCGCGGCGTGGCCGCCCTCGACCTGCGCCACCGCCGTCTGCAGATCGGTGACCGTCGGCACGCCGTGCAGCCCGTACGAGAGACCGTCGTACTCGCCACGCGCGGCCTGCTCGAGCTCGGCGACTGTCCGGAACAGGATCGTCGACGCGCGGAACACCGGCGTATTGACCGCGCCGAGGAAGCGTTCGGGGTCGCGGCCGAGATGGCCGGCCAGCGTCGCCGGCTTGTACTTGTCGTTGCCGTCGGTCACGTGGTGACCTGCGCGGCG
>JBDTVU010000248.1:0-3509 GCA_040007035.1 Betaproteobacteria bacterium
CGCCGCGCAGGTCACCACGTGACCGACGGCAACGACAAGTACAAGCCGGCGACGCAGGCCGGCCATCTCGGCCGCGACCCGGAACGCTTCCTCGGCGCCGTCAACACGCCGGTGTTCCGCGCGTCGACGATCCTGTTCCGGACGGTCGCCGAGCTCGAGCAGGCGGCACGCGGCGAATACGACGGTATCTCGTACGGGCTTCATGGCTTGCCGACGGTCACCGACCTGCAGGCGGCGGTGGCGCAGGTCGAGGGCGGGCACGCGGCACTCGCCGTGCCCTCGGGACTGACGGCGACGACGCTTCCGCTGCTGGCGTTGCTCTCCGCCGGCGACCACGTGCTCGTCACCGACGTGGTTTACGGCCCGACGCGGCGGTTCTGCAACAACCACCTCAGACGCTGCGGCGTCGAGGTGAGCTACTACGACCCGCTCGCCGGCGCGGCAATCGCGCAGGCGTTCCGGCCGAACACCAAGCTCGTCTTCACCGAATCACCGGGCTCGCTGACGTTCGAGGTGCAGGACATCCCGGCGATCGCAGCCGTCGCCCATGCCCGCGGCGCGGTCGTGGTGCTCGACAATACCTGGGCGACGCCGTTCGGCTTCCCGGCGTTCGCGCGCGGCGTCGACGTCTCGGTGCATGCGGCGACGAAGTACATCGGGGGCCACTCCGACGTCTTGCTGGGAATGATCGTTGCCAACGCGGCGACGTTCCCCGCGCTGCATCGGTACTGGACCGACCTCGGCGTCACCGCGTCGGCCGACGATTGCTTCCTCGGCCTGCGCGGCTTGCGCACGCTGCCGCTGCGGCTCGCGCGGCATCAGGCGAGCGCGCTCGAGATCGCGCAGTGGCTCGCGGCGCGGCCCGAGGTGAAGGAAGTGCTGTTCCCGGCGCTGCCCGGCGCGCGCGGTCACGAATTGTGGAAGCGCGACTTCACCGGCGCCAGCGGCCTCTTCGGCGCCGTGCTGCATCCGGTCGGGCGGGAAAAGATCGCCGCGATGCTCGACGGCATGCGCCTCTTCAAGATGGGCTGGAGCTGGGGCGGATTCGAGAGCCTCGTCATCCCGACGTTTCCCGAGCGCGCGCGGACGGCGACGCGCTGGGACGCGGGCGGACCGTGCCTGCGGTTCCACATCGGGCTCGAGGACCCGGCCGACCTCTTCGCCGACCTCACCGACGGATTTGCGCGGCTGGCACGATGACGACGATCCCGCGTTACGCCGATTCGTCGTCGCCCAGATAGACCGCCTGCACCCGCGCGTTCGCGCGGATCGCCGCCGGCGTGCCCTCGGCGATCACGCGACCGCGATCGAGGACGATGACGCGGTCGGCATGGCCGAACACCACGTCCATGTCGTGCTCGGTGAACAGCACGGCGATTCCGTTTTCGCGGGCTACCGTGGCGGCGAGCTGCATCAGCCGGTTGCGCGAGTTCGGCGACATCCCGGCCGTCGGCTCGTCCATCAGCAGCAGCCGCGGCGTGCCGGCAAGGGCCAGCGCCAGCTCGACGCGCTTGGCGTCGCCGTAGGCCAGCGTCGCGCATCCTTGATCGGCGAATTTTGTCATCCGCACGCGCAGGAGCAGCGCGTCGGCTTCGACGGCGAGCAGGTCCGTCGCACGGGCGGCGATGCCGTACTGCGCGCGGCGATGGGCGAGGAGTGCGAGCTGGACGTTCTCGCGCACCGTCATCGACGCGAACGTCGCGGCGACCTGGAACGTGCGGCCCACACCCATGCGCGCAATCGCCCGCGGCGGCAGGCCGTCGATCCGCTCGCCGGAGAGCGTCACCGTGCCCTCGTCGGGCGCGAGCTGGCCGTTGACGAGGTTGAAGCACGTCGTCTTGCCGGCGCCGTTGGGACCGATCAGCGCGACCAGCTCGCCGGCGCCGACGGTGAACGACACGCCAAGGACCGCGTCGACGCCGTCGAACGACTTCACGAGCCCGTCGACCGCGAGCACCGTCGGCGCGGCGGTCACGTTCCGCTCCGTCGGCGCCAGCGTGTCCGCAACGCCTGCAGCATCGTCTGCAGTGCGCCGCCGATCCCCATCGGGAACGCGAGGACGATCAGCAGGATCGCGGCGCCGAGCACCGCCCGCCAGTAGTCGGTGACGCGGGCGAGCGTGTCCTGCAGCCACGTGAACGCCGCGGCGCCGAGCAGCGGGCCGGCGAGCGCGTTGAGCCCGCCCAGCAGCACCATCACCAGCGCATCGACCGAGCGCGGAATCGCCAGCGTGTCCGGTGAAATGCTGCCCTTGGAAAATGCGTAGAGGCCGCCGGCAAGACCGGCAAAGGCGCCGGCCAGTGCGAACGCCGTCCATTGGACGCCGCGGACGTCGACGCCGATCGCTTCGGCGCGCAGCGGCGAGTCGCGGCCGGCGCGCAATGCGTAGCCGAACGGTGCGGCGGCGAGCCACGCGATTGCGACGAGCGCCGGCACGACCAGCGCAAGCACGAACCAGTAGTACGCCTGCTTGCCCGCGAGCGCCTCGACCGGCCAGATGCCGACGAGACCGTTCGAGCCGCCGGTGACGCTGTCCCACTGGAACGCGACCGACCACACGATCTGCGCGAACGCGAGCGTCAGCATCGCGAGATAGACGCCGGAAAGCCGCACGCAGAACCAGCCGAACACGATCGCGCCGGCGAGTGCCGCGAGTGGAGCCATCGCGAGCGCGCCCGCCATCGGCCAACCGAGCTTCACCGCGAGCGCCGCCGCGTAGGCGCCAAGCCCGAAGTACGCTGCGTGGCCGAACGATGCGAGGCCGCCGGTGCCCATCAGGAACTGCAGGCTGGCGGCGAAAAGTGCCAGCACGAGGATGTCGGTGGCGAGCACCAATCGGTACTCGTCGCCGGTGAACGGCAGCAGCGCCGCGACGGCGAGCGCGACGGCGGCGCCCTGCGCGCTGCGCCGCCCGGGCGGGATCACGCGGGTGCGAAACTCGGCAATCGGCGTGGTCGGTGGGGCGGCAGGCGCGGTTCCGAGCAGGCCGTACGGCTTCACCGCCAGCACGATCGCCATCACGACGAATTCGGCGACGAGCGTCAGCTTGGGGAACGCGATCGTGACCCCGCCCATGTCGACGGTGCCGAGCGCGACGCACAGCGCCCGTATCAGCCCGATCAGCAGCGCGGCGAGGAACGCGCCGGGGATCGAGCCCAGCCCGCCGACGACGGTCACGACGAACGCCTCGGCGATCACCGCGAGGTCCATGCCGAGATTCGCCGGCTCCCGCGGAAGCTGCAATGCGCCGGCGAGGCCGGCGAGGAACGCGCCCAGGGCGAACACCGCGGTGAAGAGCCGCCGCTCGTCGATGCCGAGCGCGCCGACGAGCACGCGGTTTTCGGTCGCGGCGCGGACGACGACGCCGAAGCGGGTCCGCGCGAGCAGCCACCAAAGCGCGCCGAACACCGCTGGGCCGACGGCAAGCAGCAGCAGGTCCCACGTCGGGATCGCGCGGCCGAACACGTCGACGGCGCCGGCAAGACCCGGTGCGCGCGGGCCGAGCAGGT
>JBDTVU010000249.1:0-3442 GCA_040007035.1 Betaproteobacteria bacterium
CGGTGGCGTTTCGCGAGATGCGGGACGAGCGGCCCCCACACGCCGGAGTGCATCGCCCAGCCGTGCAGCAGGACGAGCGGAGGTCCGTGGCCGACCGTCTCGACATGGAGGCCACCGGTCACCCGAGGTCGCCCCGCGCGCACGCCGGCGCGAGATCGGCGAGCGCGTCGCACAGCGCGTCGACGTCGGCCTCGACGTGCGCCGCCGTCAGCGTGATCCTCAGCCGCGCCGTTCCGGTGGGCACCGTCGGCGGTCGGATCGCGGGCACCCAGAAGCCTCGCTGCCAAAGCGCGTCGGCGAGCGCGACCGCAGCGTCGTTGGTGCCGACGACGAGCGGCTGGATCGCCGTCGTCGATGGCAGCAGCGTCCACGGCAGCGCGCGCATCCGTTCGCGAAAACGCGCGATCAGCGCCCCGAGGTGCGCACGGCGCGGTGCGTCGTCACTGATCACCGCCAGCGCCGCCGACAGCGCCGCGGCTAGGAGCGGCGGCGGCGCCGTCGTGAAGACGTACGGCCGCGCCGTCTGGATCAGCGTGTCAATCACCGCCGAATGCGCGGCGACGAACGCGCCGGCCACACCCGCCGCCTTGCCCAGCGTGCCCATGTACACGATCCGCTCCGAGGCGAGGCCGAGCTGCGCCAGCGACCCGCGCCCTTCGCCCAGCACGCCGAAGCCGTGCGCATCGTCGACGACGAGCCACGCGTCGAACTCCTCGGCGAGAGCCAGCAGCGCCGGCAGCGGCGCGACGTCGCCGTCCATGCTGAACACCGCGTCGGTCGCGATCAGCTTGCGCCGCGCAGTCGATCCCGCGAGCCGCGCCCGCAACACGGCGACGTCGGAATGCGGATAGCGGATGAACGTGGCGCGCGACAGCAGCGCGCCGTCGTTGAGGCACGCGTGATTCAGCTTGTCGGCGAAGACTGCGTCGCCGCGGCCGGCGAGCGCGGTGAGGATCGCCAGGTTCGCGAGATAGCCGGACGAAAACGTCAGCGCGCGCGCCCCGGCGCACGGCCGGACGAACGCGGCCAACGCGTCTTCGAGCGTGGCGTGCGGCGCGAAATGGCCGCTGACCAGATGCGATGCGCCGGCACCGACGCCCCAGCGCAGCGCAGCGTCCCGTACCGCCGCGACGACGGCCGGATGGTTGGCGAGGCCGAGGTAGTCGTTGCTGGCGAACGCGATCAGCTCGCGCCCGCCGACCACCACGCGCGCGCCCTGCGGCGAGTCGAGAGTGCGCCGCTGCCGCTTCAGGCCGGCGGCGTCACGGGCGGCGAGTTCGCGCTCGAGGTCGACGATGAGCGGCATCCGCGGAACACCCGACGTCTCTCCGCCCGCGTCGCGCCGCGCGTCGCCACGCCCGCTCACTCCGTCGCGAGTCCGAGCGCGCCGAGCAGCGCGCGATCGGCATCGACGTCGGGATTGCCGGTCGTCAGCAGCTTGTCGCCATAGAAGATCGAGTTGGCGCCGGCGACGAAGCACAGCGCCTGCACCGCGTCGCCCAGCTCGCGGCGGCCCGCGGACAGGCGCACCATCGCCGTCGGCATCGCGATCCGCGCCACGGCGATCGTGCGCACGAATTCGAGCGGATCGAGCGCGGCCTCGCCGTGCAGCTTGCCGTGGAGCGGCGTCCCCTCGACCTGCACCAGGTGGTTGATCGGCACCGACTCGGGATACGGGTCGAGGTTCGCAAGCTGGGCGATGAGTCCGGCGCGCTGCGTCCGCGACTCGCCCATCCCGACGATGCCGCCGCAGCAGACGTTGATCCCCGCGCCGCGGACGCGGTCCAGCGTATCGAGCCGGTCCTGGAAGTCGCGCGTGGTGATGACGTCGCCGTAGAACTCGGGCGCCGTGTCGAGGTTGTGGTTGTAGTAGTCGAGGCCCGCCGCCTTCAGCCGTTCGGCCTGGCCGTCCTTCAGCATCCCGAGCGTGCAGCAGGTTTCGAGCCCGAGCGCCTTGACCTCGCGAACCATGTCGAGCACGGGAACGAGGTCGCGCTCCTTCGGGCCGCGCCACGCCGCGCCCATGCAGAACCGCGAAGCGCCTGCGTCCTTCGCCGCACGCGCGGCGGCGACCACCGCCGGCAGCTCCGCCAGCGCCTCGTCGTCGACGGCGGTCTGGTGGCGCTTCGCCTGCGGACAGTAGCCGCAGTCCTCGGAGCAGCCGCCGGTCTTGATCGACATCAGCGTCGACAGCTGGACCGTGTCGGGCGCGTGGTGCGCGCGATGGAGCTGCTGCGCGCGGAACAGAAGCTCGGTGAACGGCAGCGCGAACAGCGCCTCGATCGCCGCCACCGTCCAGCGCGCCGGCGCGGCCGCCGTGGTGCGGGGTGACGGCGGCGCGACGCGGGTGGCAGGGATCGTCTGTTCGGCGGATGGCATCGCGGACCCTTCGGCGGCAAGTTGGCGTGGACGACCGGTGCGTGCGGCAACGTGGCCGCGGCGGCACGCGGCGCGCGCGACGTGCGCGGAAGGTGCGCACCGTGCGCGTGCCCTGCGCGTCTACAATCGGCGTCGAGTGTCGAGGGAGGGGCAACGCTTGTCAAATCCAGTGGCGCATTCATTTTACAAAGGGGCGGCGAGCTCCGCGCTGCGCACGTTCGGGCGCCGGTTCGTCGGGGTCGTGCGCGCGGCGTTGCCGCAGCGCTGCGAGCTCTGCGTCGCGCCGACCGGCGGCCGGCTGCTCTGTGGCGAATGCGACGCCGCACTGCCGCGGCTGCCGGCGTCGTGTCCGACCTGCGCGCTGCCGTCGCCGCACGGATCCGTGTGCGGTGCCTGCCTGACTGCACCGCCGCCGTATGCGTTGACGGTCGCCGCGCTCGTCTACGCGTTCCCGACCGACCGGTTGCTGCAGAACCTCAAGTACGGCGGGCGGTTGGCGCTCGCTGACTGGGCCGCCGGCGCGCTCTCCGTCGCCGCCGCCGCGGCGCTCGCCCGGCGCCCGTCGGCGACGCGCCCCGACCGGATCGTCGCGCTGCCGCTCGCGGTGTCCCGGCAGCGCGAACGCGGGTTCAACCAGGCGCGCGAGATCGCGGTGCGCGTCGCCGCGGCGCTCGACCTGCCGGCAGCCGACCTGCTGCGGCGAACGGCAGGCGGTCCCGCGCAGGCGTCGCTGCCGTGGGCGGAGCGGGTGACGAACGTCCGCGGCGCGTTCGTCGCCGTGAACGATCCGGCTGGCGCGCGCATCGCCTTGGTCGACGACGTGATGACGACCGGCGCGACGCTCGCCGAAGCCGCACGGACGCTCTTGCGCGCGGGTGCCGCGCACGTCGAGTGCTGGGTCGTCGCGCGGACGCTGCGGCCCGGGCAGGACTGACGGTGCCACCGTGACCGAACCTCGTGTCGCGCCGTTCGCCGTCGTCCTCGTCCATCCGGAGATTCCGCCGAACACCGGCAACGTCATCCGGCTGACGGCGAACACCGGCGCCGACCTGCACCTCGTCGA
>JBDTVU010000250.1:0-3424 GCA_040007035.1 Betaproteobacteria bacterium
GCCAAGGTGATCGAGAACACGCAGCGCGACCTCAACATCGCGCTGATGAACGAGCTGTCGCTCATCTTCCACAAGATCGGCATCGACACGCTCGAGGTCCTCGAGGCCGCGGGCACGAAATGGAACTTCCTGCCGTTTCGGCCGGGTCTGGTCGGCGGCCACTGCATCGGGGTCGACCCGTACTACCTCACGCACAAGGCCGACATGCTGGGCTATCACCCGCAGGTGATCCTGGCCGGCCGCCGGATCAACGACGGCATGGGCAAGTACATCGCCGAGCAGACGGTGAAGCAGTTGATCCAGGCGGGCTTCCACGTCAAGGGCTCCCACGTCAACGTGCTTGGCCTCACGTTCAAGGAAAACTGCCCCGACCTGCGGAATTCACGTGTCATCGACGTCGTGCGTGAACTCGCGTCGTTTGGCGTGACCGTCCATGTGCATGACCCGGTGGCCGACGCGGCCGAGGCGCTGCACGAGTACGGCGTCGCGCTTACGTCGTGGGCCGACCTGCCGCGCGCCGATGCGATCGTCGCCGCGGTGGCTCATCGCGAGTTCAAGGCGCGGCCGATCGAGGACTACGTCGGCAAGATCGCGGCGAAGGGCGTGTACGTGGACGTCAAGTGCCAGGCGGACGCGACCGCGTTGCAGCAGCGCGGCCTGGTGGTGTGGAGACTGTGATGACGGAGGTCCGGAGCGAATCGACGACGGTCGCGGCCGTTCACGATGACCTGCGGCGGCGGCCGCGCCGCTGGCTGGTGACCGGCAGCGCCGGGTTCATCGGCTCGCACCTGCTGGAGGCGCTGCTGCGGCTCGGGCAGAACGTGGTCAGCCTGGACAATTTTGCGACCGGACACCGGCACAACCTCGACGAAGTGCGTGCTGCCGTCGGCTCCGAGGCGTGGCCACGGCACACGTTTCTGGAGGCGGATATCGTCGATCTCGCCGCGTGTCGACGCGCCTGCGACGGCGTCGACATCGTGCTGCACGAAGCCGCTCTCGGCTCGGTGCCGCGCTCGATCGCCGATCCGCTGCTCACGCACGCTGCCAACGCGACCGGTTTCGTCAACATGCTCGTCGCCGCCCGCGACGCTGGCGTCGAGCGCTTCGTCTATGCGGCTTCGAGCTCGACCTATGGCGACCATCCTGCGCTGCCAAAGGTCGAGGACAGCATCGGGCGTCCGCTGTCGCCCTACGCCGTCACCAAGCTGGTCGACGAGCTCTACGCCGACGTCTTCACGCGCTGCTATGGCATGGCGACCATCGGGCTGCGCTACTTCAACGTATTCGGAGCGCGGCAGGATCCGGAAGGCGCGTATGCGGCCGTGATCCCGCGCTGGGTCGACACGATGCTCGGCGGTGCGTCGATCGTCATTCACGGTGACGGAGAGACGACCCGCGATTTCTGCCACGTCGACAACGTGGTGCAGGCCAACCTGCTCGCGGCACTGGCGACGCGGCCGGACGCCGTGGGCCAGGTGTACAACGTCGCGGTCGGCGGCCGGACATCGCTCAACGATCTCGCCACGGCGCTGCGCGAACTGATCGAGGAGCGGCACCCGGGGACGCGCATGCCGCCGCCGCGTCACGAGGAGTTACGGCCCGGTGACGTCCGTCATTCGCAGGCCGACATCTCGAAGGCGCAGCGGCTTCTCGGATATGCACCGACGCACGACGTCCGCTCGGGCCTGCGCCAGGCGTTGCCGTGGTACGAAGCGCGATTCGCGAGCAGCGCCCCCCGCTCGCGCAGCGCCTGATCGTCGGGCGCTCCGGGCCGAACCAACGTCGGATTCGCCCGCAAGCGCCGCCTTCCCATGACCGTACCCGCCATTGGCCCGCGCGCTGCCATCAGTGTCCGACGGATCGCGACGGCGCGCTTGGCCATGCTCGGGCTCGCGCTCATGGCGGGGCTCGCATGCGCTGCGGGCGCCCTTCCCGTGATCGAGCGGGTAAAGGGCGCAGTCGTCGCCGTCGGAACCTGGGAGCCGACCCGCTCGCCGGCATTCGACTACCGTGGAACCGGGTTCGCCGTCGACGACGGAACGCTGATCGTGACCAACGCGCACGTGCTGCCCGGGCCGCTCGACGGGGCGAAAAAGGAGTCGCTCGCGATTGCCATTCCTGCGCCGGATGGCGGAAAGATGCAGATCCGGGAGGCGAAGCAGGTCGCCGTCGACGCCGGCGCCGACCTTGCACTACTGAGGATCGACGGTGCGGCCTTGCCCGCGTTGTCGATCGGCGATTCGGATGCGGTGATGGAAGGGCAGGGCGTCTTCTTCACAGGCTTTCCCCTCGGAACCGTGCTCGGCTTGTTTGCGGCGACCCATCGTGGCTTCGTGGCTGCGATCACGCCCATCGCAATCCCGCGGGGGCGCTCGGCCGAACTCGACCCGAAGGTCATCCGGCGGCTGACGTCCGGCCCGTTTGCGGTGTTCCAGCTCGATGCGACGGCATACCCGGGCAGCAGCGGGAGCCCCGTCTTCGATCCGGAAACGGGCAAGGTCATCGGCATCATCAACATGGTGCTGGTCAAAGGGACCAAGGAATCGGTGCTGACGCAGCCGAGCGGCATCACCTACGCCATCCCGTCGAAGCACCTGCAGACGCTGCTGCAGAAGGCGCCGTTATGACCGTCGGCACCGAGCGCAGAGAAGCGCCGAGGCCGTCGGTCGCCGGGGGACCGTCCATCGACGTGCCGACCGTGCAGGTCCGGTGGCGTGTTGCCTGACCCGATCTGGATCAAGGCCGTCCTGAAGGCGCTCGTCCTGCCGCCGACGGGCCTGCTGCTCGTTGCGGCGATCGGTGTCGGCATCCTCGGTCGCTGGCCGCGGGTTGGGAGGGCACTCGCGGGAAGCGCGATTCTGCTGTTGCTGGCACTGTCGACGCCGGTGGTTGCAACGTTGCTGCTGCGTGCCCTCGATTCGTCGTCGGCATTCGATCCGGAACAGGGGAAATCGGCGCAGGCGATTGTCATCCTCGGCGGCGGCACGCGCCGCAATGCGCCCGAGTACGATGGCGACACGCTGGGGCGGCTCACGCTGGAGCGCGTCCGCTACGGTGCGCGCGTGGCGAAGCTGACCGGCCTGCCGGTCCTCGTGGCGGGAGGGTCCGTGTATGGCGGCGCGACCGAGGCGAGCCTGATGCGCGAAGCGCTGGAGATCGAGTACGGCGTGCGCGTGCAGTGGGCCGAGGACCGGTCGCGCACCACGCACGAGAACGCAGTCAACGCCGGCGGCATATTGCGCAGCGCGGGGGTCGGCCGCATCGTACTGGTGGCGCACGGCTTCGACATGCCTCGCGCGCGCGGCGAGTTCGCCGCGGCCGGGATCGAAACGATTCCCGCCCCCACCGGCATTCCGGGCCGCGAGCTCGACCTCCCCCTCGACCTGCTGCCCGGCATCGGCGGATTGCAGGCGAGCTACTACGC
>JBDTVU010000251.1:0-3424 GCA_040007035.1 Betaproteobacteria bacterium
GCAGGTCGTTGGGAAACTCGATGTCGGCCTTGTCGATCTCGTCGATCAGCACGACCACGGGCGCGTCGGCGTCGAACGCCTCCCACAGCACGCCGCGCTTGATGTAGTGGGCGATGTCGCCGACGTGCGCGTCGCCGAGCTGCGAGTCGCGCAGCCGCGACACGGCGTCGTATTCGTACAAGCCCTGCTGCGCCTTCGTCGTCGACTTGACGTGCCATTGCAGCAGCGTCCGGCCGAGCGCGCGCGCGACCTCTTCGGCCAGCATCGTCTTGCCGGTTCCCGGCTCGCCCTTGACCAGCAGCGGCCGTTCGAGCGCGATCGCCGCGTTGACGGCGAGCATCAGGTCGGGGGTGGCGACGTAGGTGTCGGTGCCTTCGAAACGCATGGGTTCTCCGTGGTCAATCCCGGAAATGTTAGCCGAGAATGCCAAGGTGACAAAACCAGGGTCAGACTCGTAGCAAAATCAGGATCAGTTCTTCGTCCCGAAGATCTTGTCGCCGGCGTCGCCGAGGCCGGGAATGATGTAGCCGTGCTCGTTCAGGTGGCTGTCGACGGCGGCAGCGAACACGTGGACGTCCGGATGCGCGCGCGCGACGGCGGCGATGCCCTCGGGTGCGGCGACCAGCACGATGGCGCGGATCTGCCGGCAGCCGGCGGCCTTCAGCAGGCCGATTGTCGCCACCATCGAGCCGCCTGTGGCGAGCATCGGGTCGAGGATGAACGCGATCCGCTCGTCGAGCTTGCCGACGAAGCGCTCGAAGTACTGGTGCGGCTTCAGCGTCGCCTCGTCGCGGGCGAGGCCGACCACGCTCACCTTCGCGCTGGGGATGATGTCGAGGACACCGGGCAGCATCCCGAGCCCGGCGCGCAGGATCGGCACCAGCGTGACCTTCTTGCCCTTGATCTGCTCGATCGCGACCGGGCCCGCCCAGCCTTCGATCGCCACCGTCTCGAGCTCGAAGTCGCGACTCGCCTCGTACGCGAGCAGCCGGCCGAGCTCCTCGGTCAGCTCGCGGAACTTCTTGACGCTGATTTCGGACTCGCGCAGAAGCCCGATCTTGTGCCGGACGAGCGGGTGCCGGATTTCGTGGATGGGCATGGGCGGGGAAAGCAGGGTCAGACTCGACTGTTCAATGAGCGGAGCAGCACCATTCTACCGGTGTCGAAAAGTCGAGTCTGACGCCACTTTCCGAAAAGTCGAGTCTGACCCTGCTTTCCCGCCTCGTCGACCTCGCCTCCCCGACGTACGATCGCCGGACGCCGCCCGCGTGCCGCGGTCAGCCGCCGGCCTTCCGCCGCAGCAGCGCGTAGAGCAGGATGGCGCCGAATGTCGCGGTGCCGATGCCGCCCAGCGTGAAGCTGCCGAACTTCAGCGTGAAGTCGCCGGCGCCCAGCACCAGCGTCACGGCGACGACGATCAGGTTGCGGTTCTCGCCGAAGTCGACCTTGTTCTCGACCCAGATCCGCGCGCCGGCCGCCGCGATCAGGCCGAACACGACGATCGAGATCCCGCCCAGCACCGATCCGGGAATGGTCTGGATCAGCGCGCCGAACTTGGGCGAGAAGCCGAGCACGATCGCGATCCCCGCCGCGACGACGAACACCAGCGTCGAATAGATCTTCGTGACCGCCATCACGCCGATGTTTTCCGCGTACGTCGTCACGCCGGTGCCGCCGACGCTGCCGGCGAGCATCGTCGCCAGGCCGTCGCCGGTGAACGCGCGGCCCATGTAGCGATCGAGGTCGCGGCCGGTCATCGCACTCACCGCCTTGATGTGGCCGAGATTCTCGGCAACGAGGATCACTGCCACCGGCGCGATCAGCGACATCGCCTGCGCGGTGAACACGGGCGCGGCAAACTTCGGCGAGCCGAGCCACGCCGCGGCGGCGACCCCGCCGAAGTCGATCGGCTTGCCCATCGCCATGCCGTTGGTCAGGATCGCGTAGATCGCGTAGGCAAGGGCGAGGCCGACCAGGATCAGCAGCCGCTGCGTCATCCCGCGCGTGAACACGGCGACGCCGCCGACGCACAGGATCGTCACCAGCGCCATCACCGCGTCGAACGTCGTGCCGGTGGCGCCCTTGACGGCGATCGGCGCGAGGTTCAATCCGATCACGGCGACCACCGCGCCCGTCACCACCGGCGGCATCAGCGTCTCGATCCATTTCGTGCCGATGCCCATCACCAGCAGGCCGATCGCGGTGTAGACGGCGCCACAGGCGACGATGCCGCCCAGCGCGACACCGATGTTGGCGTTGGCACCCCCACCCGCGTAGCCCGTCGCCGCGATGACGACGCCGATGAACGCGAAGCTCGAGCCGAGGTAGCTCGGCACCCGGCCGCCGACCAGCACGAAGAAGAGCAGCGTGCCGACCCCCGACATCAGGATCGCGACGTTCGGGTCGAAACCCATCAAGAGCGGCGCCAGCACCGTCGCGCCGAACATCGCGACGACGTGCTGGACGCCCAGCGCGAACGTCTGCGGCCACGGCAGCCGCTCGTCGGGCGCGATCACGCCCTCGGTCTTCGGCGTCCAGGTGGGAAAATAGGAATCGCGCTCGGCGGTGGTCATGCGGGGCTCCCTGGTTGTTCTTGGCAACTTCGCATTGAACACCCAAACGCGGTCGCGGCGAAATCCCGGCGGCGATCGCCGACCGGGCCGCCCCCCCTTGCGTGCCGGCAGCGCCCGGCGTAAACGTACGCGAGGCCCGCGGCGACGCCGCGTCCCGCCCGCGATCCGTCCGAGGAGGCCCGCTATGACGACCGATGACGTGCTGCCCGTACTCGAGAAGCAGTCCCACTTCATCCGCGGATTCCAGCCGGCGCAGGTGCGCAAGCTCGCCGGATTGGCGAAGCAGGTGCACTTCGAGCGGGACCAGATCATCTTCCGCGAGGACGACGAGCGCTACGAGTTCTACCTGATCGTGTCCGGGCTGGTCGCCCTCGAGATCGCGCCGCAGGGACAGGCGTTCCGCGTCGACACGCTCGTTGCCGGCGACGAACTCGGCTGGTCGTCGGTGCTGATGGACAAGGGCAAGCTGTTCCAGGCGCGCGCGCTGGAACCCACCGAGGCGCTGATGTTTGCCGGCGCCGACCTCCGCGCGATGTGCGAGGAGGACACGGCGTTCGGCTACGCGCTGATGATGCGCCTGCTCGGCGTGGTGTCGGAGCGGCTGCAGGCGACGCGACTGCAAGTGCTCGACATGTACTGGCCGGTCGCCGCGCGCGCCGGGGCGTAGCGCCGCCGATCGCGAAACGCTGGCTGCGCGCGGGCGCCCGCCCGCGGCCGGGAGCCGGTCAGCCCTTCACGCCGCCCGCGGTCAGCCCGCCGACGACGCGCTCCTGGAACACGGCGATCAGGATGCAGATCGGCACGATCGCGATGACCAGCGCCGCCGAGATCAGCGGCCACGGGAACGCGAA
>JBDTVU010000252.1:0-3413 GCA_040007035.1 Betaproteobacteria bacterium
GGTCGCCCGGCTGCAGGTTGCAGCCGTTGACCGTGTGGTGCGCGACGATCTGCGCAAGCGTCCAGTACGCGTGGCGGTAGCTCGTCGACGACAGCCGCGACGGCGTCCGGCCGCTCGCGCGCATCGTCGCGGTCTCGAGCAGCACTTCGAGCCGGATGTCGAACGCGCCATCCTGCCGCAGCGCCTCCGATTCGAGATAGGGCAGCGGCTGCGGATCCTCCGCCGGGCGCGACCACGACACGCGATACGGCGCCAGCGCCTCCAGCGTCACGATCCACGGCGAGACCGTCGTCGCGAAGCTCTTCGACAGGAACGGCCCGAGCGGCTGGTACTCCCACGCCTGCACGTCGCGCGCCGACCAGTCGTTGAGCAGGCACAAGCCGAACACGTGCGAGTCTGCGTCGTCGATCGCGATCCGAGTGCCGAGTGCGTTGCCGGCGCCGACGAACGCGCCCAACTCCAGCTCGTAGTCGAGCCGCCGGCTCGGGCCGAGCATCGGCGCCGCTGCGCCCGGCGCCATCGTCTGGCCGAGCGGCCGCGGGAACTGCTGGCCCGACACGGCGATCGACGAGCCGCGGCCGTGGTAGCCGATCGGCACCCACTTGTAGTTCGGCAGCAGCGGGTTGTCCGGCCGGAACAACCGGCCGATGTTGGTCGCGTGGTGGATCGACGTGTAGAAATCGGTGTAGTCGCCGATCTGCGCGGGCACCGCGTGCTCGGCCGCGGCTTGCGCAATGAGGCAGCCGGCGAGACGCTCGGCCAGCGGCGAGCCTGCGCGCAGCGCCCGCGACAGCGCGAGCCGCAGCGCCGACCACGCGTCTGGACCCATCGCCATGAATGCGTTGAGCACCGGCGCCTCGCAGGCCAGCGCTGCGCGCGCGGCGATGCCGTCGAACGCGCCGGCGGCGTGCGCCGCGCGCAGGTCGACGATTTCGGCGCCGATCGCGACGCCGCCGCGGAACCCCTCGCTCGTGCCTGCGCGCCGGAACACGCCGAACGGCAGGTTCTGCACCGGAAAGTCGATGCCCGCGACGTTGGCCGACTCGACCCAGCTCGTCAGCGCCGGATCGTGGGTTTCGTTGGTTCGTCGCATCCGCCGCACTCCTTGCCCGACGTCGCGGTCAGCGCCGCGACGGGTCGAACTGCTTCGGCAGCCCCTGCCAGCACCGGAAGTATTCGGCTTGCAGTTGCGCCGACTCGAGCGCGAAGCGCGTCGGCCGGATCACGCAGCGGGTCTCGAACATGAACGCCATTGTGTCCTTGACGTAGTCCGGCTTCGACGTGTCGCTGTTGCTCGCCTTCTCGAACGTGCCCGCATCCGGTCCGTGGCCGGTCATCGAGTTGTGCAGGCTCGCGCCGCCGGGGAGGAAACCCTCGGCCTTTGCGTCGTAGACGCCGTGGATCAGCCCCATGAACTCGGCGGCGATGTTGCGGTGGAACCACGGCGGGCGGAACGTGTCCTGCGCCGCCAGGATGCGCGGCGGGAAGATGACGAAGTCGATGTCGTCCACACCCACGACCGCGCTCTGCGCCTGCAGCACGAGGAAGATCGACGGGTCCGGGTGGTCGTAGCTGATCGAGCCGATCGTGTTGAAGCGCCGGAGGTCGTACTTGTACGGCGCGAAGTTGCCGTGCCAGGCGACGACGTCGAGTGGCGAGTGGTCCATCTCCGCCGCCCACAGGTTGCCCATGTACCGGGCGACGAGCTGGTGCCGGCCCTCCTTGTCCTCGTACCACGCGTTCGGCGTGAGGAAGTCGCGCGGGTTGGCGAGGCCGTTGGAGCCGATCACGCCGAGGTCGGGCAGCCGGAACGCGGCGCCGAAGTTCTCGCATATGTAGCCGCGCGCCGCCGCGTCGAGGAGCTCCACCTTGAAGCGCACGCCGCGCGGAATGACGATGATCTCCTGCGGCTCGGCGTCGACGATGCCGAGCTCGGTGACGAAGCGCAGCCGGCCCTGCTGCGGCACGATCAGCATCTCGGCGTCGGCGTCGTAGAACACGCGGTCGGTCATCGAGCGGTTGGCGGCGTACAGGTGGATGCCGCAGCCGCCCTGCGCATGCGGGTCGCCGTTGCCGGCCATCGTCACGATTCCCTCGACGAAATCGGTCGGCTGCGAGGGCAGCGGCAGCGGATCCCAGCGCAACTGGTTCGGCGTCGTCGGCGCGGTGCCGAAGTCGCTGACGAAACGACCGTTGTCGATGCGCTGGAACGGCCTGTGCACGGCCGACGGCCGGATCCGGTACAGCCACGTGCGGCGGTTGGCGCCACGCGGTGCGGTGAACGCGGTGCCGGACAGTTGCTCGGCGTACAGCCCGTACGGGCACTTCTGCGGCGAGTTCCGTCCGACGGGCAGCGCGCCCGGCAGCGCCTCGGTGGCGAACTCGTTGCCGAAGCCCGACTGGTAGCCGGCCGTCGGCGCGGCAGCCGCACTGGCCTTCGCGGCGGGCTTGCTCGAAGTTGCAGTCGTCATGCGTTCTCCTTCCGGAATCCGGTTTCGGCGGGCCCTCGGCTCGGCGCCGCGCCGGCTCGCGCCGGGCTCACGCCGCGCCGCCCGCCGGCTCGCCTTCGAGTGCCAGCCACATCTCCTTGTCGCGCTGCGCGGTCCAGATCCGGGGATCGGGATACTTCGTCGCGAGGTCATAGGCGCGCGAGACGTCGAACGGCATGCAGTGGTCGAAGATCACCCAGTGGCCGTATTTCGGTTGCAGCCGGGCGTAGGTGTCGCGGTAGACGGTGCGCAGGTCGCGGCCTGCCGCTGCGCCGGCCCGCACCGCCGCGTACAGGTCGGTGACGAACGCGCGTGTACCGGCGAGTCCGGCGGCGACATCCTGCGGCGTCTTCAGCGCAGCGCCGCGGCCGGGGACGAGCTTGTCCGGCTTCAGCGCGGCGATCGCGTCGAGCGTGCCCGGCCAGTCGTCGTAGTAGGCGTCGCCGCAGTACGGCGTCGCGTCGTACTCGACGAGGTCGCCGGAGAACAGGATCTTCTCCTGCGGCAGCCAGACGACGGTGTCGCCCTTGGTGTGGCCGCGGCCGAGCTGCATGATGCGCACTTCGAGCTTGCCGAGCCACAGCGTCATCGCGCCCTCGAACACGAGGTTCGGCCAGGTGAGGCCCGGCACCGACTCGACCGCTTGGAACAGCCGCGGAAAGCGCTCGATCTCGCTCTTCATGTCGGCCTCGCCGCGCTCGACGATGAGGTCGTACGTGTCCCGGCTGGAGATGATGCGGTCCGCGCGATATGCCGATGCGCCGAGCACGCGCACCGCGTGGTAATGCGACATCACGACGTACCTGATCGGCTTGTCGGTGACCTCGCGGATCCGGCGGATCACGTCCTGCGCCATCACCGGCGTGGCTTGGGTGTCGATCACCATCACCGCGTCGTCGCCGACGACGATGCCGGTGTTCGGGT
>JBDTVU010000253.1:0-3308 GCA_040007035.1 Betaproteobacteria bacterium
GCGCCGGCCGAGCAACGGCAGGGCATCGACCACGTCGTCGCCTGTCTCGTCGCCGGCGCGGCGCCGCCGGCGGCAGTGATCGAGGGGATGGAGCGGATGGGCTTCGACATCACCCACGTCTACGGGCTCACCGAGACCTACGGACCGGCCGCCGTGTGCGCCAAGCATCCGGCCTGGGATGCGCTCGACATCGGCGCGCGCACCGAGCGCAACGGCCGACAGGGCGTTCGCTACACGGTCGAGGAAGGGATGACGGTGATGGACGCGGCGACGATGACGCCGGTGCCATGGGACGGCGAGACGATGGGCGAGATCATGTTCCGCGGCAACATCACGATGAAGGGCTACCTGAAGAACCCGAAAGCGTCGGCCGAGGCGTTCGCCGGCGGCTGGTTCCACTCCGGCGACCTCGCGGTGATGCAGCCGGACGGCTACGTCAAGATCAAGGACCGCAGCAAGGACATCATCATCTCCGGTGGCGAGAACATCAGCTCGCTCGAGGTCGAGGACGCGCTGTACCGGCATCCGGCGGTGCTGGCGGCCGCCGTCGTCGCCCGGCCCGATCCCAAGTGGGGCGAGACGCCGTGCGCGTTCGTCGAGGTCAAGCCAGGGGCGAGCGTCACCGCCGCCGAGCTGATCGCGCACTGCCAGCAGCACCTCGCGCGGTTCAAGGCGCCGAAGCAGGTGGTCTTCGGCGAGCTGCCGAAGACGTCGACCGGCAAGATCCAGAAATTCGTGCTTCGCGACAAGGCGAAGTCGGCGAGCGCGATCGAATAGGAGGACACGATGAACGCACCCCTCGAAGCCGCGGTACAGCCGCCGGTGCTGCGCGACGATGCCGGCGGCATCGCCACGCTCACGCTGAACCGGCCGGCGCAGTTCAACGCGATCAACGGCGCGATGCTGGACGCTTTGCAGGCGGCGCTGGATGCCGTCGCCGTCGACCCGGCGGTCCGCGTCGTGGTCATCGCCGGCGCCGGGCGTGCGTTCTGCCCCGGGCACGACCTGAAGGAGATGCTCGCCAACTCGACCGAGGCGTTCATCGGCGACCTGTTCCGCCGCTGCTCGGAGGTGATGCTGACGCTGCAGCGGATCCCGCAGCCGGTGATCGCCCGGGTCCACGGCATCGCGACGGCGGCCGGCTGCCAGATCGTCGCCGCCT
Organism: Betaproteobacteria bacterium; assembly: GCA_040007035.1. GTDB lineage: Bacteria > Pseudomonadota > Gammaproteobacteria > Burkholderiales > Casimicrobiaceae > CAIWHR01. The sequence goes on from JBDTVU010000253.1 coordinate 1,163, forward strand.
GCGACCTCGCGGTGGCGGAGGAGGACGCGCGGTTCGCGACGTCCGGGATCAACTTCGGGCTGTTCTGCGCGACGCCGGGCGTGCCCGTGTCGCGCAACATCGCGCAGAAACGCGCGTTCGAGATGCTGATGACCGGCGCGTTCATCGACGCCGCCACGGCACTGAACTGGGGCCTGATCAACCGGGTCGCACCGGCAGGGCAGCTCGACGCCGAGGTCCTGGCGCTCGCCGGGCAGATGATGGACAAGCCACGGGCGGTGGTCGCCGCCGGCAAGCGCTTCTTCTACGACCAGCTCGAACGCAAACTCGAAAACGCCTATGCGGTCGCCAGCGCCGAAATCACCCGCGGCATGCTGGCCGACGAGGCGCAGGAGGGCGTGGGGGCGTTCGTGGCCAGGCGCAAGCCGAACTGGGGCGGCTGAATGCGCGGTAGAATGTCGGTCGGAAGACAGTCTTGTATCTTATAGAAGAATAGGGTGTCGCGTTGCCGCGGGGGTTCCCTCGCGCGGTTGATCTGCGTCAACCGTCATTGTCGAAAATCGTGCGGCAATGCATGTTCGGAACCGGGCCGGGATCGCAACGCGGTTCGGCGGAGCTCACTGCCACGGGGGAAACATGGCTGACATGGCACAGGTGGACTGGAAGGCGATAGACGAGGATCCGAGGTTTCAGCAATTGCACCGGAAGAAGACCATGTTCCTCTGGGGGCTGATGGTTTTCTCGATGATCTACTACTTCCTGCTGCCGATCGGCGCCGCCTATTTCCAGGACCTGTTCAAGATCAAGGTCTGGGGACCGGTCAACGTCGGCATCGTGTTCGCGTTGTCGGAATTCGTCGTCGCCTGGGGCCTCGCCTGGTACTACGCACATCACGCCAGCGCGGTGTTCGACGCGGAAGCGGCGGTCATCGTCCAGGAAGTCGAGAAGAAGCTGGGAGGCCGCAAATGAATACCCGCCGCATTGCGATTTTCGCCGGGCTCCTGTCGCTCCTCGCGATCGCCACTCCCGCGTTTGCCCAAAGCGCCGTTCCGGACAAGTTCCGCTGGCTCACGTTCGTCGTGTTCGGCGCGATCATTTCGGTGACGATGTACGTCACCTACGTCGCGGCCAAGCGCGTCAAGACCGCCTCCGACTTCTATGTCGCGGGGGGCGGGGTCTCCGGCCTGCAGAACGGCTGGGCGATCGCCGGCGACTATCTGTCGGCGGCGTCGTTCCTCGGCATTGCGGGCCTGATCTCGCTCTACGGCTACGACGGCTTCATGTACTCGGTGGGCTGGCTGGTGGCCTACATCACCGTGCTGCTGGTGATCGCCGAGCCCTGCCGCAACATCGGCAAGTACACGCTGTCGGACATCCTCGCCTACCGCAACGACCCTAAGAAGGTGCGGATCGTCGGCGCGCTCTCGACGATCACCGTCTCGACGTTCTACCTCACCGCGCAGATGGTCGGCGGCGGCGTGCTGGTGAAGACGCTGATCGGCATCGACTACGAGATTTCGGTGATCGTGGTCGGCATCCTCATGCTGGGCTACGTGCTGTTCGGCGGCATGGTCGCGACCACGTGGGTGCAGATCATCAAGGCGATCCTGCTGGTTACCGCGTCGATCCTGCTGGTGATGTTGACCTGGGTGCCGTACGGCTTCAGCCTTCCCGGGTTCCTGACCGCGGTCATCGGCGACGCCAAGGTGCAGGCGCAGGTGGCGGCGCTGATCGGCGACGCCAGCAAGAACATGACGGCGACCGAGCTCGGCCAGCGCTTCCTCGAGCCGGGCCTGTACCTGAAGAACCCGATCGACCAGATCTCGCTCGGAATGGCGCTGGTGCTGGGCACCGCGGGAATGCCGCACATCCTGATGCGCTTCTTCACCGTGCCCACGGCCCAGGCCGCGCGCAAGTCGGTAATCTGGGCGATGGCGATCATCGGCGGTTTCTACGTGCTGACGCTGTTCCTCGGCTTGGGCGCGGCGATGAACGTCGGCCCGGCCAACATCCGTGCCGTCGACCCGGGCGGCAACATGGCCGGTCCGCTGCTTGCGCAATGGGTCGGTGGCGGCCAGGATTCGATGCTCGGCAACCTGTTCCTCGCGTTCGTCGCCGCGGTGGCGTTCGCGACGATCGTCGCCGTGGTCGCGGGCCTCGTGCTCGC
>JBDTVU010000254.1:0-3308 GCA_040007035.1 Betaproteobacteria bacterium
GTTGTGCGGCTCGGCGAAGAAGCGGGCGATGCCCTCGGCGAGCACCGGCCCGACGTCGCGCACGTCGAGCAGCTCCGTCTCGGTGGCCGCCATCAGCGCGTCGAGACCGCCGAAGTGTCGCGCCAGGTCCTTCGCCGTCGCCTCGCCGACATGGCGGATGCCGAGGCCGAAGACGAAGCGGGCGAGCGTCGTCGACCGGCTCTGCGCAATCGCGGCGACGACGTTGGCGGCCGACTTCTCCGCCATCCGTTCCAGCGCGGCGAGGCTCGCCGCGTCGAGCCGGTAGAGGTCGGCCGGCGTGCGGACGAGGCCGGCGTCGACGAGCTGGTCGACCAGCTTCTCGCCGAGGCCCTCGATGTCCTGCGCGCGGCGGCCGGCGTAGTGCAGCAGCGACTGCTTGCGCTGCGCCGGGCATACGAGGCCTCCGGTGCAGCGCGCGATGGCCTCGTCCGGCAACCGGGCGACGGCCGAACCGCATTCGGGGCACAGCGCGGGCATCGCGAACGGCTTCGCCCCGCGCGGCCGCAGTTCCGGCAGCACGCGGACGACTTCGGGAATCACGTCGCCGGCGCGGCGGACGACGACGGTGTCGCCGATGTGGACGTCCTTGCGCCGCACCTCGTCCTCGTTGTGCAGCGTGGCGTTGGTGACGGTGACGCCGCCGACGAACACGGGCGAGAGGCGCGCGACCGGCGTGATCGCGCCGGTGCGGCCGACCTGGACGTCGATGGCGAGCACCTCGGTAGTCATCTCCTCGGCCGGGAACTTGTGCGCGATCGCGAACCTCGGCGCGCGCGACACATAACCGAGCTGCGCCTGCTGCGCGAGATCGTTGACCTTGTAGACGACGCCGTCGATCTCGAACGGAAGCTGCGCACGGCGCTCGCCCAGCGCCCGGTAATAGCCGAGCAGCCCCGCGAGGCCGCGAACGACGCGGCGCTCCTTCGTCACCGGGCAGTGCAGCGCCGACAGCCGCAGCATCAGCGCCTCGTGCGTCGCCGGCGGCTCTGACGCGCCCCAGTCGACTTCGCCGATCCCGTACGCGAAAAACGTGAGCCGCCGGCTGGCGGTGATCTTCGCATCGAGCTGGCGCAGGCCGCCGGCGGCCGCGTTGCGCGGATTGGCGAACGTCTTCTCGCCCTTCGCCGCCTGCGCGGCGTTGAGCGCCTCGAAGTCGCGCTTCAGCATCACTACTTCGCCGCGAACCTCGAGCCGCGGCGGCACGGCGTCGCCGACGAGCGTCAGCGGGATCGCGCGGACGGTGCGCAGATTCGCCGTGACGTTCTCGCCGCTGGTGCCATCGCCGCGTGTCGCGCCAACGACGAAGCGGCCGCGATCGAAGACGAGACTGATCGCGAGGCCGTCGAATTTCGGCTCGACCGCATACTCGACGTCGCCGTCCGCGCCAGCGAGACCCTCGCGCACGCGCCGGTCGAAGGCTTCGGCCTCCTCGTCGGAGAAGGCGTTGTTGAGCGACAGCATCGGCACCCGGTGCGACACGGCGTCGAACGCCGCAGCTGACGCGCCGCCGACCCGCTGCGTCGGGGAGTCCGGATCGGCGAGATCGGGATACTGCGCTTCGAGCGCGACGAGCTCGCGGAACAGCCCGTCGAACCCGGCGTCGCTGATCGTCGGCGCGTCCAGGACGTAGTAGCGGTAGTTGTGCGCCTCGAGCTCGCGCCGCAGCGCGGCGGTGCGCGCCGCAGCGGTCGGTGGCGCGGCGGTCACGGAGGCGCGGCTGCTCATCGGCGCCGACCGTTCAGCCGCCGAACAGCGCCAGCGCGCGCGGGCTGCCCGGCTCGATATGCACTTCGCGCAACGCCGCCGTCGCCGCCTGCACCTGCTGCCGGATCGCCGCCAGCGCGGCGTCGTCGAGCGGGCGCCGGTTGTCGTCGACCAGCGTCGCGTCGAGCGTGAGCGCCATCCGCTTGGCGGCGAGCTTCATCTGGTCGAACACGCGGACCGGCTCGGCCACGCGCGCCACGTCGAGCAGCATGACGACGCCGGGTATCGCCGCAACCCGCAGGGTGTCGGTGGAAAGCGGCTCGGCGCGCAGGTTCTGCAGCGAATAGAGCACCGCACCGGTGTCCTCCTGGACGCAGTCGAAGCGTCCGGCGTCGGTCAGCCGGAATCCCGCTGCCTCGGCGACGCCGCGCAGCCGCGTCCCGGCGATCGTCGCGGGAGCATCCTTGAGAACGGTGAGGCCGATCTGAACGTCGAGGTCGGCGCAGATGCGATCGAGCGTCTCGGCGCGCTCAACTTCGCGCGCCGGCTCCGGCGCGACGAAAGCGGCGGGCAGGCTGGCCGCGATCTGCGCGACCAGCGCGACGAAAGCGGCGATCTGCGGCCTGCTCGCCGCGCCGGCACGGTCGGCCAGCAGCAGACAGGCGGCGATCTGCGTGAATTCGCCGACGGTGTCGGCCTTGAGCGCCTGCCACGGAAGATCGGCACCGCGGCGGCCGAACCAGCGCAGCGGCTTGCCGAGCCGCGCGTGGAGCCCGGCGGCGACGACACCGGCAGGCACCGGCTCGACCGGCTGCAGCGTGACAATGCATTCGATGTCGGGATCCGGTTGCGACGTCGTTCGGCCGCCCGGTCCGGAACGCGCACCGGCGGCGAGCGCGGCGCCCGTCGCGGCGGCGATGCCTGCGGCGTCTGCGTGCTCCGCCTCGTCCACCTCGCCGGTCTCATTCGTCACGGACCGCGCGTCGTCGTGGGCGACGACGTCGATCGGCGGCTCCCATTCGTCATCGCCGACGGCCTCTGCCGCCGGAGACGACGTGTCTTCCGGATCCGACGCGTCGCGCCGCGATGCGGCGGCCATACGGCTGTCGTCGCCGTCCCGGGGCAGCGTCGGCTCGACGCGATCCTGCGTCCGCGGGCCCGCCGCGGCACCGGCAGGCGACGACCGGCTGCCCGCCGCACGGCCGCCGACGGCTTCGATGCGGCGCCTGACCCGTCGCATCTGAAGCCAGTTGTAGACGATCACGCCGACGACGAGGGCGGCGCCGCCGGCGATCAAGCCGAGTTGCAGCGAGGTCATGCGCGGGTCGGTCGGCAGGAAGTCAGCACGGAATCGGCACCGGATGCGCCCGCGGGTCGCGGCGCAACGAGGTGCCGTCGATTATAGCCCGCGCCCGCTCGATAAAGCGCACGCGTGGTGCGCCCCGGGGCGATCGCGGCGCTGCCGCACTCGCGCGCTCAGGCGCCGGTCTCCGCGAGCTCGAGCGCTTCGGCAATGTCGACGGCGACCACGCGCGACACGCCCGGCTCCGGCATCGTGATGCCGACGAGCTGGTTCGCCATCT
>JBDTVU010000255.1:0-3267 GCA_040007035.1 Betaproteobacteria bacterium
TTCGCCGCCGGCGAACCCGAGGCGGTGGAAGCCGCGGCGCGCGCGATCGCCGCCGCGTACGACTGACCGTGCGCGGGTCGCAGCGATGAGCCCGGGCTGCGGAATGCAGGCGACGAAGCGATGACGGCGCGCGCCAGCATCGTCGTGCGCTCGATGGGGCGGCCGGAACTCGCCGACGCGCTCGCCGCGCTTGCCGCGCAGGCTTACGACGACATCGAGGTCGTGCTGGTCGACGCATCGGGCGGGCGCCACCCGCCGCCGCCGGCGCGCTGCGGCCGGTTTCCGCTGGTATTCGTGCCCGGCGACGCGCCGCGCACGCGACCCGTCGCGGCCAACGCCGGCTTCGACGCGGCGACCGGCGAGTTGCTCGGTCTGCTCGACGACGACGACCTGATCGAGCCGGCGCACGTCGCCAACCTTGTCGCCGCGCTCGGCGCGCAAGCAGACGCGATCGCCGCGTATTCGGTTTCGCACGAGATCGACGCCCTGGGCCGGACGCTGAAGACGCGAGCGCAGCGCTGGTCGCGGCTACTCCTGTTCCAGGACAGCTACCTGGTGTCGAACTCGGTGCTGTTCCGTCGCACGGCGTTCGAGCGTTGCCGGTTCGACGAGCGCTTCGACATCTGCGAGGACTGGGAGTACTGGATCCAGATCTCCGAGCTGGGCGAGTTTGCGTTCGTCGAGGCGGACACCGCGATTTCGCGGCCGCTCGCCGGCACGTCGGGCACCGGCCGCGGCGCGAACCGCGACGACGCATCCTGCCGCCGCTACATCGGCGAGCTCGCCACCAAATGGAGCGCGCGCGGGGAGGCGCTCGCGGCGGAGATCGAGGCGGCCGCCGCCGCCGCACGCGCGCTGCACGCGCAGGGTCGCGCCGACGATGCCGAAGCGGCGGCCTTGCGCGTGCTCGAGCGCTACCCGTTCGAGGTGTCGATGCTGAACCTGACCGGGATGCGCCTCGCGCAGCGCGGCGACATCGCCGGCGCGCTCGCGCGCTTCCGCCTCGCCGCCGCCGAGGCGCCGGGCGATCCGAACTCCGGCTTCAACCACGCGCTCGCGCTCGAGCGGCTGGGCCGCGACGACGAGGCGCTGGCCGAATACGACCGCGTGCTCGCGTTCGCGCCGACACATGCGCCGGCACTGGCGCGGCGGGCGATCGTCGCGCGGCAGCGGAATCCGGGCGCCGGCTGAACGCGGCGCGCCCGCGTCGTCGTCGCTACCCGCCGCGCTCGCACCAATCGGTCCACGCGTCGCGGCACGCCTGCTCGAACGCGCGCGCGAACCGCGGTCCGTCGCACACCGGCGAGGCGAGGAAACGCTCGCGCAGCGCCGCCCGCGCCGTCGCGGAGCCGCCGCCCGCGCCGGCGAGTGCGACGGCGCGCTCGATGTACGCTTCGCGCGATTGCGTCACGTCGTCGCCGAGCCCGGCCGCCGTCAGCAGGGCGACGCCATGCCGTCCGGGCAGCGTCGTCCCTTCCAGCGTCACCACCGGCACGCCCATCGCCAGCGCGTCGCAGGTGGTGGTGCAGCCGTTGTACGGGAACGGGTCGAGCGCGACGTCGATCTCGACGTACTCGTGCATCATCTGCGCTTCCGCCGTGTAGGGCCGCAGGTCGAGTCGCGCGGGATCGATCCCGTGCCGCTCGAACCGGCGCCGGACCGTTGCGCGCGTTCCCTCCGCCGCGAACGCCGTCGCCTTCAGCACCAGTCGCGCGCCGGGGACGCGGGTGAGTATCGCCGACCACGTTTCGACGACCTCCGGGCCGAGCTTGGCCAGCCGGTTGAAGCAGCCGAACGTGACGACACCGCGCGCGACTGCGGGCGAAGCCGCGAGCGCCGGCAGCGGCGGGGTCGGGCGATAGCACAGCCGCGTGTCCGGCAACCGGATGAGCCGCTCGGTGTAGCGCTGCGGGCTGCCGACAGGCGTGTGCCGCGCATCGGTGACGAGCCAGTCCATCGTCGGCAGGCCCGTCGTCCCGACGTAATCGAGCCACGTGATTTGCACGGGGGCGCCTCGGCGCGCGAACACGCCGAGCCGCTGGCCGGGGCAGTGGCCGACGAGATCGACCAGGATGTCGATGCCGTCGGCGCGGATCGCGGCGACCAGCGCGTCGTCGTCCAGCGTGGCGACGCTGCGCCAGCGGTCGGCGTGCGCGCGCATCGCCGCCGTCGCGTCGTCGGCGACGTCGGACGTCGCGTAGCAGGTGACGTCGAACGCGTCGCGGTCGTGCGCCTCCTGGAGCGGCAGGAAGAAGTGCGCCAGCGGCCCGCCGCTGAAGCGCGGCGAAACGTAACCGATCGTCAGCCGCCTCGCGGAATCGCGGTCGTTGCCGAACGCTGCCCGCGGCATCGCCTCGGCGCTGGCATGGTGCGTCACCCACGCGACGTGTTCCGCATGGAGCGCGTCGTGGCCGGCCGGATCGGCGTGGTGGAGCGCCATCAGCAGGTTGCTGTGCGCCTCCGCGAATCCCGGATCGAGCTCCAGCGCGGCACGGTGGTGCGCGATCGCCTGCGGGTGCGCTCCGAGGTTGAACGAGGCCACGCCCATCGCGCTGCGGATGTTGGCGCGCGCCGGCGCGAGTCCGGCGGCCTTGCCGAACCACGCGATCGCGTCGTCGAGCCGCGCCAGCCGCTCGTGCGCGAGTCCGGCCCGGAACGCGGCATCGGCGTCGTCGGGCTTGCGCTCGAACTGGCGGGCGTACCACTGCGCTGCGTCTGCGAAGTCGCCCTGCTCGAAGGCGAGCCGCCCGAGCTCGCGGCACACGCGGAGGTCGGTCGGCCGCACCGCGGCGAAGCGCTGCCAGGCGTCGCGCGCCGCGACGGGATTGCCCGCCTCGACTTCGGCGAGCGCGAGATTGAACAGCGCCGGCGCGAGGTCGGGCTGTCGCGCCAGCGCCGCGCGGAAGGCGGCGACCGCGGGTGCCAGTGCGTGCCGCCGGCGCAGCACTTCGCCGCGCCACGCGAGTGCCTCGGGGGCGTTGGGGTCGGCGGCAAGCACGCGGTCGAGCAGCGCCGCGGCGTCGTCGAGCCGGTCCTGCTGCAGGCGGACGAGGCCGAGCTGGACGAGGAGCCGTGGATCGCCCGGCGCGCCGTCGATCAGCGTTTCGTAGAGCCGCGCGGCGGCGTCGAGCTCGCCGCGCGCGTGAAGCCGCATGGCGCGGGCGAGGTCCCGCGAGGAGGGCGGTGGATCGGTGTCGGCGGCGACCATGCGCGAGGCGCGACCCGGGGCTGGCGGAGGAGGGTCGCGCGATGACCAAGTATAATATC
>JBDTVU010000256.1:0-3208 GCA_040007035.1 Betaproteobacteria bacterium
CGGCGCAGGCGGGCCACGCGATCGCCCTGCGAGCCCAGCTTGTTGTGATAGACGATCGCCGCGAGCTTGTCGACGCGGGCAGCGAGCTTCTGCTTCCTGTCCTGGTCGAAGAAGAAGCGGGCGTCGGCGAGCCGCGCCCGCAGCACGCGCTCGTTGCCCTGGACGATCGCCGCCGGGTCGTTCGTCTCGAGGTTGCTGACGAGCAGGAACCGGTTGACGAGCCGTCCGCCGGCGTCCTCGAGCGCGAAGTATTTCTGGTTCTGCTGCATCGTCAGGATCAGGCACTCCTGCGGCACCGCGAGGAACGCGGCGTCGAAGGTGCCGGCGTAGACGGCCGGCCATTCGACCAGCCCCGTCACCTCGTCGAGCAGCGCGTCCGGCATCACGATGGTCGCGCCGCCGGCTGCGGCGCCAAGTGCGGCGACGATCGCGGCGCGCCGCTCGGCGAACCCGGCGACGACCTTGCCTTCGCCGTGCAGCGTTTCCTCGTACGCGTCCGCATTGGGGATCGCGAGGCCGTCGTGGGAGAGGAACCGATGGCCGCCGGTCACCCGATCGGCGGCGAGCCCGAGTGCGTGCACGGGCACGACGTCGGCGCCGTGGAGCGCCAGCAACCGATGCGCCGGCCGGACGAACTTGACGTCGCTGTAGTAGCTGCCGGCGCCGGCGTAGCTCATCACCTTCGGGATCGGCAGGTTCGCGAGCGTTTCGCCGAGCGTGGCGTCGAGGCCGGCGCCGAGCGCCTCGCCCGGAACGTGGCGATGGAGGAACAACGCGTCGACCTTGCCGTCGCTGGACCGCTCGAGCCCGGGCACGACGTCGATCCCGACGCCGAGGGCAGCGAGCTTCTTCTTCAGCGCCTCGGTCGGATTGCCGGCGGCATCGAGCGCAATGCTGGCCGGCATCAGCTTGACCGCCTCCTGCTTGTCGGGCGAGCCGGCGAGCACGTGGGTGACCACGACGGCGAGCCGACGCGGCGTGGCGAACGACTTCCAGCTTGTCGCCGCCTGCAGGAAGCCGCGGTTGCGCAGGCCGTTGACGACGCCCTCGGTGAAGGCCTCGCCAAGACGCTTCAATGCCTTCGGCGGCAGTTCCTCGGTGAAGAGCTCGACGGTCAGAGTCGCCGCGCGCGGGTTCATGCTGCGGTCCGTCTGTTTTCGGCGGCGAGCATCGGGAACCCGAGCGCCTCACGCGATTCGAAGTACGCCTGCGCGACCAGCCGCGACAGCGCGCGGATCCGGCCGATGTAGGCGGCGCGCTCGGTGACCGAGATCGCGCCGCGGGCGTCGAGCAGGTTGAACGTGTGCGCGGCCTTGAGGATCATCTCGTAGCCGGGCAGCGGCAGCTTCGCCTCCAGCAAGCGCTTCGCCTCGGACTCGAAGAACGCGAACAGCTCGAACAGCTTCGGCGCGTTCGACTGCTCGAAGTTGTACGTTGACTGCTCGACCTCGTTCTGGTGGTAGACGTCGCGGTAGGTGAGCGCCTTGTTCACGCCGCGCTCCTGCCACTCGGTCCAGACGAGATCGAACACGTTCTCCTTGCCCTGCAGGTACATCGCGAGCCGCTCGATCCCGTAGGTGATCTCGCCGGTGACCGGGTTGCAGTCGAGGCCGCCGACCTGCTGGAAGTAGGTGAACTGCGTCACCTCCATTCCGTTCAGCCACACCTCCCAGCCGAGGCCCCATGCGCCCAGCGTCGGGTTCTCCCAGTCGTCCTCGACGAAGCGGACGTCGTTCTTCTTCAGATCGAAGCCGAGCTCCGTGAGCGAGCCGAGGTAGAGCTCGAGGATGTTCGCCGGCGAAGGTTTAAGCACCACCTGATACTGGTAGTAGTGCTGCATCCGGTTCGGATTCTCGCCGTAGCGGCCGTCCTTCGGGCGGCGCGACGGCTGCACGTAGGCCGCGCGCCACGGCTCGGGGCCGAGCGCGCGCAGGAACGTCGCCGTGTGCGACGTGCCGGCGCCGACCTCCATGTCGTACGGCTGCAGCAGCGCGCAGCCCTGCCGGTCCCAGTAATTCTGCAGGGTGAGGATGATCTGCTGGAAGGTCTGCATCGATTCGTCGGGCACGGGACGCGCCTGGCCGGGCGTGACCAAAGGTTTTGATTTTACGGGTTTTCGCGAAACGCCCCAAATGAACCGAGACGCGCGAACGCCGGTCGCATGCGCGACGCGGCGGCGCGGCCCGTCGGGGCCGCACCACGACATCCGCCGTTACTCGATCTCGACGGTGATCGCGTTGTCCTTCGGCCGCCGGTCGATCAGCTTGTTGTACGGGTCGATGCCGGCCTTCGCCGGCTTCTTCGGCACGACCAGCGTGAACGCCGTTTCCTCCTGCTCAATCTTCTTCTTCTCGAGGTAGAGCGGCTGGCCGTCGGCGTCCAGCACGCCGATGTCGATCCAGTCGGCGACCGTCACTTCCGTTTCCTTGCCCAGTGCGTCGGCCTTGCGCTTCTTCGCGAACACCCTGAGCGCCACCTCCCAGCGACCGTCGGGAAGCGCCTTCGCCTTCGCCGACAGCGCCCGGTTGTCGTAGAGCGTGATCGTCTCGAAGAAGTCGTCGATCATGTACTGCAGATGCGGCGGCGTCACCGCGCGGATCTTCGCCATCAGGTGCGACGCGCTCGAATACGGCGGCCCCTTGAATGCCCACTCGTCGCGGTAGGCGCGGATCGCCCGGTTGAGGTTCTCCTCTCCGATGTAGTCCTGCAGCGCGTACATGACGAGGCTGCCCTTGCGGTAGTGGATGTAGTCCTGGTTCTCGACACGGGCGAGCGGCAGCTCCTTCTTCTGCTCGGTGCTGCGGCCGATGAGGTAGCGGTCGAGCTCGTAGCGCAGGAAACGCTGCATCTTCGCCTCGCCGTACTTCCGCTTCATCACCATCAGCGCCGAGTACTGGGCGAGCGTCTCGACCAGAAACGTCTCGCCCTGCACGTTGCCGCCGGGCACCTGGTGGCCCCACCACTGGTGCGCGAGCTCGTGCGCGGTGACGTAGTACGGGTAGTCGATGTCCTCGGGGTCGTCGGGGCGCACGCGCGCGATGAAGCCGATGCCCTCCGAGTACGGGATCGTGTTCGGGAACGCCTGGGCGAACGTCGCGTAACGAGGGAATTCGACGATCCGGAATTGCCGGTGCTGGTACGGCCCGAACGCGTCGGTGAAATAGTCGAGCCCCGCCTTCGTCGCCGCGATCATCGTGTCGAGGTTGTA
>JBDTVU010000257.1:0-3169 GCA_040007035.1 Betaproteobacteria bacterium
GACGATGTCGGTGCGCAGGAAGTTCGACGCATTGAGCACCATCTGGCCGAGGCCGTACGTCGCGGCGACCATCTCGGCGGCGACCAGCGTCGTCCAGCCGAAGCCGATCGAGATGCGCATCGCGGTGAGGATCTCCGGCATCGCGCCCGGGATGATCACGTGGCGGATCACCTGCCCGCGCGAGGCGCCCATCGAGTACGCGGCGTGGATCTGCTCCTGCGACACCGAACGCACGCCGGCGCGCGCGCTCATCGCCAGCGGCGCGAAACAGGCGAGGTAGATCAGCAGGATCTTCGACAGCTCGTCGATGCCGAACCAGATGACGATCAGCGGCAGGTAGGCGAGCGGCGGCAGCGGCCGGTAGAACTCGATCGGCGGATCGAAGATGCCGCGGGCGATCCGCGACACGCCCATCGCGATGCCGATCGGGATCGCGGTGACGCAGGCGGCGAAAAAGGCGCTGAATACGCGGTACATCGACCAGCCGAAGTGCGTCGCCAGCGGGGCGTCGGTGAGTTGGCCCGCCGCCGACTCGTAGAGCCGGGTGAACACGGTCTCCGGCGTCGGCAGGAACAGCGGCGGCAGCCAGCGCAGGTGGCTCGCGAGCCACCACAGCGCGAACAGCGCGACCATCGTCGCGACGCTGATCGCCGTGCTCTTCCCTTCGCCCGGCGACGAATAGCTCGACGTCTTCTGTCCGGTGGCGGCCACGGTCATTCCCCCGCGACGGCGATGGCCGCATCCCGCGGCCTCCGACCCGTAGGTGGGAGTCGTTCCGACGAGGGGTCGGCCGCGCTCAATCGCTCGGCGACGCGCCCTTCGGGCCTTGGCTCGCTCACGCTCGCCCGCCTCGCTCATTCGGCTCGCGTCGAAGGATCACCGCCAGCACCTCCTCGCGGATGCGGATGAAGTCGGCCGAGGACTTCACCGCGCGTGCGTCGCGGGTGGCAATGAAGCGGCGGCCGAAGTCGAGCCGGTATTCGTGCGAGATCTTGCCCGGCCGTGGCGTCATCACGATCAGGTGGGTGGCGAGGAACAGCGCCTCCTCGACCGAGTGGGTGATGAAGAAGCACATCTTGCCGGTCGCGTGCCAGACGTCGAGGATCGTCTCCTGGATCGCCTCGCGGGTGAACGCATCGAGCGCGCCGAGCGGTTCGTCCATCAGCAGCAGCTCGGGGTCGCTCGCCAGTGCGCGGGCGATGCCGACGCGCTGCTGCATGCCGCCGGAGAGCTCGTAGATCGCGCGGTCGGAGAAATCTTCGAGGCCGACGAGCTTCAGCTTCTCCACCGCGATTCGCCGCCGCTCGGCCGGCCGGACGCCGCGCATCCGAAGCCCGAACTCGACGTTGGCGACGACGTCGAGCCAGGGCATCAGCGCGTGCTTCTGGAACACGACGCCGCGGTCGGCGCCGGGGCCGGTGACCGGGCGCCCGTCGAGCAGGATCGTGCCCTCGGTCGGGGGAAGGAAGCCGGCGATGCACGACAGCAGCGTCGTCTTCCCGCAGCCGGACGCGCCGATGGCGACGACGAAATCGCCGTCGCGCATCGAGAGGTTGACGTTGGAAAGCGCGTCGACGGTGCCGCCTTTCGACGCGTAGCGGACGGCGAGGTCGCGGATGTCGAGCGAGGGCAAGCGCGGCCTCGGCGAACGGTAGGGAGACGACGGCACCCGGGCGGCGACGGCATGCCGCCGCCGCCCGCTTACGGCAGGCCTACTTCGCGGCGCGGGTGACCCACTCGGTGGTCACGAACTTCGCGTAATCCGGCACCACCGACTGCAGCCGGCCCTGATCCTTGAGGAAGTTCGCCTGCTGCGTCAGCGCCTTAGCCGCCGCGCCGTTGGCGCCGCCGCCCATCCACGCCGGCGACGCCTGGTCGGCGAGGCTCGGGAAGCCGTAGAGTGCCATCGCGCCGGCGACGTCCTCGGGCTTGCCGCCCGACCACTTGGCAACCGCCGCGACCTTCGCCGCGTCGCCGGTCCACGCCTTGGCGTTTCCGCGGTAGTCAGCGTCGGCTTTCGCGATCGCCTTGACCAGCGCGACCATGAACTCCGGATTCTCCTTCGCGAACTTCTGGGTGACGATCAGCGCGTCGAACGTGCAGGCACCCTGCTTGCAGATGTCGCCGGAGGTCGTCAGCACCTTGCCGGTCTTCTTGACGTTCGCGAGCACCGGATCCCAGATGAACGTCGCGTCGATGTCGCCGCGGCCCCACGCAGCGGCGATTTCAGGCGGCCGCATGTTGAGCACCTGCAGGTCGCTGGACTTCAGGCCGGCCTTGCTCAGCGCGTACAGCAGCTGAAAGTGCGACGTCGAGACGAACGGCGTGGCGACCTTCTTGCCCTTGAGGTCGGCGATCGAGTTGACGCCGCTGCCGTTGCGCACGACCAGCGCCTCGGCCGCCGCGATGTCCTCGAGGATCCAGAAGAGCTGGACGTCCATCCCCTGGCTGATCGCCGTGGCGACGCCGGTCGAGCCGACCTCGCCGATGGCGACGTCGCCCGAGGCCATCGCCCGGATCACGTCGCCGCCGCCGCCGAACTGCCGCCAGTTGATCTTGAAGCCGGTCGCCTTCTCGATCTCGCCCTGCTGCTGGACCCAGCGGAACGGATTCATCATGTCCTGGTAGGCGAAGGTGACGGTCTTCTGCGCCCAGGCCGGCATCGCGGCGGCGAGCGCCAGCACGAGTCCTGCAATTATGCGTTTCATGTTTCCTCCGTTTGGAATGCAGTTGCGTGATGCCGGCGGCGCGTCTTTCGGCGCCGCGCGGCGGAAAACCGGCACTAGATCGTCGCCAGCGTCTTGCGCAGGATGTCGGCGATCGTGTCGATGTGCGATTTCTCGGCGATCAGCGGCGGCGCGATGATCGCCGAGTCGCCGGTCGTCTTCAGGTGCAGGCCGTTGTCGAACAGCTTCTTCTGGAACGCGTGGCCGCGCGCGCCGGGCGCCCCGGAAGCATGCACGTCGATCGTGCCGAACATCCCGTAGCCGCGGATGTCGGCGACCGCCGGGTGGTCCTTCAGCGAGAACAGCGCGTCGAGGAAGTATGGCGACAGCGCGCGGCCGCGCTCGAACAGGCCTTCCGCCTTGTAGATGTCGAGCGTCGCGAGCCCAGCGGCGCAGGGCCCCGGGTGCCCCGAGTACGTGTAGCCGTGGAAGAACTCGATTGC
>JBDTVU010000258.1:0-3141 GCA_040007035.1 Betaproteobacteria bacterium
TGCCCGACACCACGTAGATGACGCTCTCGACCGGGCCGTGGTGATGGGCGCCGGTCTTCGCCTTCGGGTGGATCACGACAGTGCCGGCCCACAGCTTCTCGGCGCCGGCGCGCGCCGCGGTGATCGCCGCCGCGCGGTTCATCCCGGGCGTCTGCGCCGTATTGACGTCGAGTTCGTTCGCACGGACGACGCGCACGCCGTGCAGCCGCCATTTCGTTTCGCCGGTGCCGTCCATTGCGCCTCCTCCGCCCTCACAGCGAGCTACTTGACCATGCCGATCGACTTCGCGATCTCGAGGTAGACCTGTGTGCGCTCCTTCATGAACGCGGGCATCCGGTCGAGCGCGATGTCGGTGACCTCGAAACCGCCCTCGAACATCCGCCGGCGCAGGTCCGGATCCTTGTTGATCGCGTCCATCATGTCGGATACCTGCTTCTGCACCGCCGGCGGCGTCGACTTCGGCACGGCAATGCCGCGGTAGGCGCCGTCGACCCAGTCGAGCCCGAGCTCGCGGAACGTCGGCACGTCCGGGAACTGCGGCAACCGTTTCTCGGTGGCGACGGCCAGCATCCGCATCTTTCCCTTCTGCTGGATCGCGAGCGTCGAATACGACATCGTCGCCGACACGTGCCCGCCCAGCACCGACGAGATCAGGTCGCCGGTGCCCTTGAACGGCACGTACGTCGTCTTGATCTTCATCTCGCGGTCGAACCGCGCCGCCGCGAGGTGGTTCGCCGAATTGGTGCCCGAGCCGGCGATCGTGACCGCGTCGGGCCTGTCGCGCGCAGCCTTGACCAGATCGGCGAGCGTCCTGAACGGGCTGTCGGCGGCGACGACGATCGCGTCGGGCGTGTAATGGAAGAAATACACCGGCGTCATGTCCTCGGTCTTGTACTGGACTTCGCCGTCGAGCGGCTGCAGCACGATGTGCGGCAGGTTGATCCCCGCGATCGTGTAGCCGTCGTTGGGCAGCGAGTTCAACTGCGCCCAGACCAGACCGCCGCCCGCGCCCGCGCGGTTGACGACGACCATGTCCTGTCCGAACTTCGCCTTGAACACCGGCTGCTGCAACCGCGCGGCGATGTCGGACTCGCCGCCGGCCGGGAATGGAATGAGGTACTGGACCGGCTTGTCCGGGTACGCGCCCTGCGCGACCGTTGCCCACGCCAGCGCCAGAACCGCCGCCACCCGTTGCATCGCTCGCCGCTGACCCATGCTCCCCTCCCCGAATGCCCCCCGGGACGCTCCCCGGTCGGCGAACCCCATCGAATCACACCCTTACGGCGCCCGGCCGCAGCCGCGTAGAATATCAGTCCTTTTCCCCGGAGGAGCACCATGAGCGATAGAGAAGTCGTCATCCTGAGCGGCGTGCGCACGGCCATCGGCGACTACGGCGGCAGCCTGAAGGACATCGCCCCGTCGGACCTCGGCGCGCGCGTCGTCAAGGAAGCGGTCGCCCGCGCGAAGATCGACCCGCAGGACGTCGGCCAGTGCGTGATCGGCAACGTGATCCACACCGAGGCGAAGGACATGTACATCTCGCGCCTCGCGTGCGTGAACGGCGGCCTGCCGCACGACACCGGCGCGTTCACCGTCAACCGGCTGTGCGGCAGCGGCATGCAGGCGATCGTCTCGGCGTCGCAATACATCCTGCTGGGCGAAACCGACACCGCGGTGGCCGGCGGCACCGAGAGCATGAGCCGCGCCGCCTACGCGTCGCTGACGCAGCGCTGGGGCGCGCGGATGGGCGACTCCAAGATGATCGACATGATGGTCGGCGCGCTGACCGACCCGTTCGACACGATGCACATGGGCGTCACCGCCGAGAACGTCGCCACCAAGTGCGGCCTCGACCGCAACGTGCAGGACACGTTCGCCGTCGAGAGCCACAAGCGCGCTGCCGCGGCAATCGCCGCCGGCCACTTCAAGAGCCAGATCCTGCCGATCGAGCTCAAGAGCAAGAAGGGCCCGGTGATGTTCGACACCGACGAGCACGTCCGCGCCGAGTCGACAGTCGAGGGCATGGGCAAGCTGAAGGCGGTGTTCGTCAAGGAGAACGGCACCGTCACCGCCGGCAACGCGTCCGGGATCAACGATGCGGCCGCCGCCGTCGTGCTGATGGAGAAGTCGGCCGCGGCGAAGAAGGGACTGAAGCCGATGGCGCGGCTCGTCGCCTACGGCCACGCCGGCATCGACCCGAAGATCATGGGTCTCGGCCCGGTGTCCGCGGTCAAGCGCGCGCTGGCGAAGGCCGGGCTGAAGATCGAGCAGATGGACGTCATCGAGTCGAACGAGGCGTTCGCCGCGCAGGCGCTCGGCGTGACCAAGGAACTGGGCATGAACCCGGCGAAGGTCAACCCGAACGGCGGCGCGATCGCACTCGGCCACCCGATCGGCGCCACCGGCGCGATCCTGACGGTCAAGGCGATGTACGAGCTGCACCGCACCGGCGGCCGCTACGGCCTCATCACGATGTGCATCGGCGGCGGGCAGGGGATCGCGGCAATCATCGAGCGGGTGTAGGCGCCAGCGCGGCATCGCGCGCTGAAGGAACCGAAAGCCCCGCGGGCGACCGCGGGGCTTTTTTTCGTCCGATGGCGGTACCCGCGGATGCCGCCCGGCGAATGCCTCAGTCCCGTCGTGGGTCGTTGCCGAGGGTCGTCGCACCGATGCGTCCGGCAGGCGTCGACGCTTGACCGGCTCCGCCCGCGCTCCTAGCATGGACCGCTTGCCACGCTGCCGGGTACCGGCAATTTCCGAGGCTTGAGGCGCGAATCCCATCGACTGAAAAGCGAATCCGACACCATGACGACGAGTACCGGGAATCGCCCGCGAGTGACCATCGTGATGACCTGGCGCGAGCGGCACGCGCTTGCGCTGAGCGCGATCGACAGCATCGTCGCCCATACCACTCCCCCGTATCGATTCATCTACGTCGACGTCCAGTCGCCGGGTTGGCTGCGCGAAGCACTCGCAAAACGATCGAACGAGTGGGGACTGGAGGTCGTTCGATTCGACGAGCCGTTATGGCCGCAGGAGGCGCGCAGGCGTGTCGTCGGCATGATCGACACCGACTACGTCGTGTTCATCGACAACGACGTGCGCGTCGAGAGCGGTTGGCTCGAATCGCTGGTCGCCTGC
>JBDTVU010000259.1:0-2980 GCA_040007035.1 Betaproteobacteria bacterium
CAGGCGATGCCGCTGCCGCGCGCGCCCGAGATTCCGCACGCAGCGGACGGCGTCACCGTGACGGCGCCGGATACCGACACGTTCGTCACCGCCGTCTGTGACCTTTGCGGCTCGCCGCCGCAGCAGCGGGAGACGCTGCGCGAGCGGCTCCATCATTCGCCGCTCGGCAAGCGCTACGCCGTCGTCCGCGACGGTGACCGCGTCGTCTGCACGGCGCAGGTCGCCGTCGAGGGCGCGCTCGTCGGCCTGTTCGACGTCGTCACCGCCGACGACGCGCGCGGCCGCGGCCACGCGACGCTCGCCTGCGCGTCGTTGCTGTCGTGGGCGTGGCAGCACGGCGCGCACGTCGCGTATCTGCAGGTCGATGCCGCCAACGCGCCGGCGCTCTCCATCTATCGCCGGTTCGGGTTCGCGACGGTGTACACCTACCACTATCGCGGTCGGCCGGGGGAGTGCGAATGAGCGCGGCGGGCGAAGCCCAGACCAGAAGGACGCGTCGTCGCGCGATTGAGCGTGCCCGACACGCCGACGAACATCATCCGAGTGGAGCCAAGGAGGGCGCATGAGTGCGGAGACGCTGCTGCTCGCCGCCGCCCTCGGCCGGGCGCTCGAAGCGCGCGGATGGAAGGTCGCGACGGCCGAGTCCTGCACCGGCGGCCTCGTCGCCGGCGCGATCACCGACGTCGCGGGGAGCTCGGGCTGGTTCGAACGAGGGTTCGTCACCTACTCGAACCGGGCGAAGACCGACCTGCTGGGGGTTGCAGCGACGACGCTCGAAGCGCACGGCGCCGTCAGCGAGGCGGTGGCACTCGAAATGGCCGCCGGCGCGCTCGCCCGGAGCCCGGCGGAGGTTGCCCTCGCGGTGACCGGGGTCGCTGGGCCGACGGGGGGCACGGACGCCAAGCCCGTGGGGATGGTCTGCTTCGCCTGGGCCCGGCGGGGGGGCGCGGTGGAGGCGGTCACCCGGCAGTTCCCGGGCGACCGGGCGGCGGTCCGGGCGGCCACCGTCGAGGCGGCGCTCGCCGGCCTGCTCGCCCGGGTGCGCTGACCGCTCCCGGCGCCGCCGCCGGCGCCGCGGCGGCCGTCCCGGTTAGGCCGTTCGGCCGCTTGCATCGAACGATCGTTCTATGCCATCATCCGGCGAAGTAAAGCCTGCCAACCCGGCCGACCGGCCGCCGGGCGATACTCCGGAGATCACTCACATGCCCCTCGATTCCCACATGGAAGACAACAAGAGCAAGGCGCTGGCCGCCGCCCTTTCCCAGATCGAAAAGCAGTTCGGCAAGGGCTCGATCATGAAAATGGGCGACGCCCAGATCCAGAACGACCTGCAGGTGGTCTCCACCGGGTCGCTGGGCCTCGACATCGCGCTCGGCGTCGGCGGGTTGCCGCGCGGCCGGGTGGTCGAGATCTACGGGCCGGAATCGTCCGGCAAGACGACGCTGTCGCTGCAGGTCGTCGCGCAGGTGCAGAAGGCCGGCGGCACCGCGGCCTACATCGACGCCGAGAACGCGCTCGATCCCGTCTACGCCGGCAAGCTCGGCGTCAACGTCGGCGACCTGCTGATCTCGCAGCCGGACACCGGCGAGCAAGGGCTCGAGATCGCCGACATGCTGGTGCGCTCGGGCGGCGTGGACGTCATCGTCATCGACTCGGTCGCGGCGCTGGTGCCCAAGGCCGAAATCGAAGGCGAGATGGGCGACCAGCTCCCGGGTCTGCAGGCGCGGCTGATGAGCCAGGCGCTGCGCAAGCTCGCCGGCAACATCAAGCGCGCCAACACGCTGGTGATCTTCATCAACCAGATCCGGATGAAGATCGGCGTGATGTTCGGCAACCCGGAAACGACCACCGGCGGCAACGCGCTCAAGTTCTACGCGTCGGTGCGCCTCGACATCCGCCGCATCGGCGCGATCAAGAGGGGCGAGGAAGTGGTCGGCAACGAGACGCGGGTCAAGGTGGTGAAGAACAAGATCGCGCCGCCGTTCCGCGAGGCGCTGTTCGACATCCTTTACGGCGAGGGCATCTCCCGCCATGGCGAGATCATCGAGCTCGGCGTGGCGCACAACATCGTCGACAAGTCCGGCGCATGGTACGCGTACAACGGCGAGAAGATCGGGCAGGGCAAGGACAACACCCGCGAGTTCCTGCGCGAGCACCCGGAGATGGCCGACGAGATCGAGGCCAAGATCCGCGCCGCCGTCGGCGTGCCGGTGCCCGGCGCGCTGCGCGCCCGCGGCGAGCCGCCTGCCGACGAGTGACGGGCGGACGGTGACCGTCGATCGGTGATCGTCCGGCAGCCCGCACGCGCCAGCGATTGCCCCGCCGCGACCGCCGTTCGGTGATCACCGTTCAGTGACCAGATTCGGCGCGCCGAAGCCCGGCCGGACGCCCGGTTCGTCCCGCGCGCCGAAGCCGGCGAAGACGCGCGCGATCGGGCTGCTCGCGCGGCGCGAATACTCGCGGGTGGAGCTCTCTGCCAAGCTCGTCGCCGGCGGAGCCACGCGCGACGAGGTCGAGCCGCTGATGGACGAGCTGGCCGCGCTCGGCTACCTGTCGGACGATCGATTCGCTCGCGCCGTCGTCCGCCAGAAGAGCGGCGGATACAGCCGGCGCGCGATCGCGGCAACGCTCAAAGCTTCCGGCGTGCCGGCGGAAACGACCGCCGACGCCGTGGCCGGCAGCGAGATCGACGACGGCGACGCGCTGGTCGCGCTGTGGCGCCGCCGATTCGGCCGCGCACCGGCCGACGACCGCGAGAAGGCGCGGCAGGTGCGCTTCCTGCAGAGTCGCGGCTTCTCGCTGTCGGCGATATTCCGACTGTTGCGCAATCCGCCGCAGGACGACGGCGCGGAGGGCGGCTAGTCCGTCCGGCCCCGCCGGTTCCGCTGCCCGTCCGGCTTCCGGTCGCGATTCCAGTCCCGCCGTCGCGTTTGGCGGCCGGTCGCGAAGCCGCGTAAAATCAGCAACTTTGCCGCTTCGC
>JBDTVU010000260.1:0-2975 GCA_040007035.1 Betaproteobacteria bacterium
GGCCTCGCGCGCGGCGGAATGCGCGTCGCGCTGTGCGACGCGCGCGGGCTCGGCATGGCCGCGTCGGGGGTGAACGCCGGCACGCTGTCGATGCAGACGAAGCGGATTCCGCTCACGCCCTACGCGATCCGCGGTTACGCGCTGTGGAAGGCGGGCGGGGACGCCGTCGGCTTCAAGGAAACCGGCAGCCTCTGCGTCGCCTACACCGAGCGCGAGGCCGACGTGCTCGCGCGGCAGATGACGGCGCGGCGCGAGGCCGGCGCCCCGATCGACCTGATCGGCGAAACGGAGGCGCGGGCGAAGGAGCCGAACCTGCGCCCGGGGATCCTCGCCGCGAGCTACTGCGCGGCCGACGGTTACGCGAACGCCAGCCTGACCGGCGCGTGGTATCGCCGCCAGCTCGCCGAGGCGGGCGCCGAGCTGATCGAGCACGCGCCGGCACAGCGGATCGACCCGGACGACTCGGGCGTGGCCGTGCACACGCCGAAAGGCACGTTGCTGGGCGCGCGCGCGCTGATCGCCACCGGCGCCTGGATCAAGGCGATGAGCGAGGCGCTCGGCGCGCCGATCCCGATGCGCATCCGCGTCAACACGGTGTCGGTCACCGAGCGGATGCCGGCGCTGATCCACGCCGTCGTCGCGCATGCGTCGGGACTTCTGTCGCTCAAACAGGCGGCGAACGGCACGCTGCTGATCGGCGGCGCGTGGCAGGGACGCGGCGAGGCGGCGACGTTCAAGGGCGAAGTCGTTCCGAAGAACCTCGTCGCCAACCTGCGGCTCGCGCAGTACGTGCTGCCGGGGCTCGCGCAGGCGCGCATCGTGCGAAGCTGGACCGGCTTCGAGGGCCAGACGCCCGACTTCGTCCCGCTCGCCGGGCCGCTGCCGGGCGCCGCCAACGTCTGGGTGCTGGGCTGCGTGCGCAGCGGCTACACGATCGGCCCGTACATCGGCAAGCTGATGGCCGACCGGATGCTGGGCCGCGAGCTCGAGCTGCCGCTGTTCGATCCGGCGCGGTTCTTCCCGGCGCCTGCGGCCTGATCGCGACCGCGGTCAGCCGCGGCAGTTCTTGACGACGAACGCGACGAGCTGCTCGACGCACGCGGCTTCGTTCGCGTGCCCGGTGTCGACGACGAGGTCGGGAGTCTCCGGTGGCTCGTACGGGCTGTCGATGCCGGTCATCCCCTTCAGCTCGCCGGCGCGCGCCTTCTTGTAGAGTCCCTTGGGGTCGCGTAGCTCGCACACGGCGAGGTCCGAATGCACATGGACTTCGTAGAAGCGCCGGCCTCCGGCGGCGGTGCGCGCCTGCTGGCGATCGTCGCGGAACGGCGAAATGAATGCGGTAACGCAGATTAGCCCGGCATCGGCGAACAGCGCCGCGACCTCGCCGACGCGGCGGATGTTCTCCTGCCGGTCCTTCGGCGAGAACCCGAGATCCGAGTTGAGGCCGGTGCGGACGTTGTCGCCGTCGATCGTGTACGCGCCCCAGCCGCGGTCGAAGAGGCGGCGTTCGAGCGCCATCGCCAGCGTCGACTTGCCGGCGCCGGAAAGCCCCGTCAGCCAGACGACAGCGCCGGCGTGCCCGGCGCGCGCGAGCCGCTCGGCGGCGGCGATCCGGTGGCTGACGGCGGTGAGGTTCGTGCTTGTCGGCTGCCGCACGCGGCGCTGGTCCGGATAGCGCGACGCGTCGATGACGCCGCCGCCGAAGATCACGCCGCCGTCGGCGAGCACGAAGCGGCCGGTGCCGATGCACGTCGTCGCATCGTCGACGGCGACGGCGACCGCGCAGCGCAGCGTGACGCGGCCGAGGCCGTTGGGCGGGATCGTGTCGGCGGCGCGCGGCACGAGACGGTCGACGTCGAGCGCGTGCTGGATCGCCGCGACGCGGACCTCGACGGCGCGCGCGCCGACGCGCAGCTCGAGCCGCCGGCCGATCGCGAGCGGCTCCAGGCCCAGCCAGAAGATGTCGGCGTCGAACACCGGCGTCAGCCGCGCCGGCTCGCCCGGCGCGCACAGCAGGTCGCCGCGCTCGGCGATCA
The DNA here is from genome assembly GCA_040007035.1 of Betaproteobacteria bacterium. Lineage (GTDB taxonomy): Bacteria > Pseudomonadota > Gammaproteobacteria > Burkholderiales > Casimicrobiaceae > CAIWHR01. The sequence goes on from JBDTVU010000260.1 coordinate 2,037, forward strand.
CCGGCTCGGCGAAGGTCAGCGCGACGTTGTCGCCCGCCACCGCCGATTCGGGCGGCGCCGGCCAGCCGACGAGTGTGGCGACGTGGACGCGCTCGCCGGACGGCATCACGATCACCTCGTCACCCGCGCGCAGCGTCCCCTGCACGATGCGCCCGGCGATCGTCCGCGTCGTGCCCTCGCGATAGACGTCCTGCACCGGCTGTCGCAGCGGCGCGTCGACGGCGAGCGGCGGCACCTCGGGCAGCGCTTCGAGCGCGCCGACCAGCGTCGGCCCGTCGTACCACGTGGCCGCCGCCGGGTGGACGAGGTTACCGCCGTCGCGCGCGGACACCGGCACGATGGCGTGGACGACGACGCCGAGCGGCGCCAGCGTGGCGGCGATCTCGTCGCGCCGGCCGACGAACCGCGCCTCGTCCCACGCCAGCAAGTCCATCTTGTTGACGGCGACGACGAAGTCGCGGATGCCGAGCAGCCGCAACAGCGCCGCGTGCGCGCGCGTCTGCGCCTCGGCCCCCGACTGCGCATCGACGACGAGCAGCGCGGCCGTGGTGTCGGCGGCGCCGGTGACGAGGTTCCTCACCAGCTCGCGGTGGCCGGGCGCGTCGATGACGATGACCTCGCGCCGCGGCGTGCGGACGCGGACGCGCGTGGTGTCGAGCGTGATCGCCTGGTCGCGCTCGAGCTGGAACGAGTCGAGCGCGAACGACCATTCGAGCGGCACGCCGCGGTGCGCGCTCGCCGCTTCGAGCGCCGCGACCTTGCCGTCGGGCAAGAGGTCGAGCTCGTGCAGCATCCGGCCGAGCAGCGACGACTTGCCGTGGTCGACGTGGCCGGCGAGGCAGATCGCGAGCGGGCGCGCCGACATCACATGTAGCCCGATGCGCGCAGCCGCTCGAACGCGTCCTCGCGCTCGTGGTCCATCGCCCGGCCGGCGCGCTC
>JBDTVU010000261.1:0-2974 GCA_040007035.1 Betaproteobacteria bacterium
CAGGGCTCGTTGAGGAAGTCCGCGAGCTTGCGCCGCTCGCGCTTCGTCGGGCGGCCGGCAAAGCGCGGCTCGGCCGCAGCGGCCGCGCGGCGTTGCAGTGCCTCCTCCGCCCGGGCCGCGACGCTTCCCTCCTGCTCGCGATAGAGCAGTGCGGCGGCGGTCGCGTCGCCGCGTCGATCCGTGACGGCTGCCACGTCGACGACCCACTCGATGCCTTGCTTGCGGACGCTGACGACGTCGCCGGCGCGCACCGGGTGCGCGGGTTTCACGCGCCCGTCGCGCAGGCGCACTTGCCCGGCGTCGACCGCCTGCGCGGCGAGGCTCCTCGTCCGGTAGAAACGTGCCGCCCACAACCACTGGTCGAGTCGGACCCGTGGGGATGCGACGGCGGATTCGGCGTGCTCGTGCATCGATCGGCCGGAACCCGCTTGCGCGCGGCTAACTGCCGGCGCCGGCGTAGGCGCGCATCCACGCGGCGGTCGCCGTCGCGTCCGCGTAGCCTTCGCCGTCGAGCGCCGCCGCGACGCGCGCGCGGTCGTCCGCTGTGCGGTTCTGCGACAGCTTGAACTTGGCGTCAATGCGGTGGATCGTCAGCCGGAAGCCGACGATCGCGCTGACCTTCGCCGTGAGCTCGTCGCCGTCCAGTCCGAGTGCCCACGGCGCCGGACGCGCGGACTCGAAGCGCCGGATCATCGTGTCGAGGGTGGCGCGCATGGCGCTTGCGTCCGTGTCGAGCAACATCGTCCCGTGCACGTGGACGACGGCGTAGTTCCATGTCGGCACGGCGGTTGCGGGCTCGGCATACCACGACGGCGAGACGTAGGCGTGCGGGCCGTGGAAGATCGCAATCGACTCGCCGTCCTGCGCGTGCTGCGCGTGCGGGTTGGCGCGCGCGAAATGGCCGAGCAGCGTGCCATGCGGTTCGCGGTCGGCGACGTGGATGAGCGGCAGGTGGGTGACGAACGGCTCGGGCGCGGCCGGCGTTACCAGCGTGGCGAACGGATGGTCGTGCAGCAGCCGGGAAACCGCTGCGCGGTCGCCGGCGGCGAAATGCCCGGGAACGTAGACGCTCATCGTCGGCTATTGTTCGACGCCGACCCGCGGTACGTCAATGCTCCGCGCTGCCGGGCCGCCGGGGGCGAGCGTCCGGGCGGGCGTCGAACAGCGCCCGCGCCTCGTCGGCGACGAACGTGTAGTGGCGGTTGCAGAACTCGCAGGTGACGGCGACCAGGCCCTGCTCGGCGAGGATGCTCTCGATCTCCGTCCGGCCCAGCATCCGCAGCGCGCCGGCGACGCGGTCGTCAGAGCAGCCGCAGTGGAACCGCGCGCGGCGCGGCGCAAACAGCCGCAGGTCGTCGTCGGGAAACCGGCCGCGTAGCAATGACGCCGCGTCGCCGGCAGCGAAGAGGTCGGCGGCGGCCAGCGCCTCGGTGGCGGCGGTGGCGCGCTCCCACATCGCGTCGTCGTCGGCCGTCGCGCCCGGCAGCCGCTGCAGCAGCAGGCCGCGGACACGGCCGTCCGCGGTCGCTAGCACCATCCGGCTGTCGATCTGCTCCGACGTCGTCAGGTAGTGCTCGATCAGCGTTGCGATCGACGCGGCCTCGAGCGCGACGATGCCCTGATAGATGGGGCCACCGTCCTTCGGGTCGAGCGTGATCGCGAGGCGGCTTTTCGCCGGGTCGCCGGCGAGTGCGGCCAGCGGCGCGTCCGCGGGCAGCGTCTCCGCCTCGCCGCTCCACTGCGCGGTGGCCCGCAGGTCGAGCCCGGCGTCGCATTCGACGACGAGGAGGCGCACCGGGCCTGCGCCCTGAAGCTGGAGGATCAGCGCACCCTTGAATTTCAGCGTCGACGCGAGCAGCGTCGCGGCAGCGAGGAGCTCGGCCAGCGCGCGCGCCAGCGCCGGCGGGTACGGGTGGCAGCCGAGGATTTCGCGGCAGGCGTCGTCGAGGCTCACCAGCGCGCCGCGCACCGCGGCCCGCTCGAACACGAAGCGCGACAGCGTGTCGGCAAACGAGGCGGCGCCCGCCATCCGCTTCAGCCCTTCAGCGCCACCGTGTACAGCGTCATCGGCAGCCCCGAGTTCTTGTCGAATGCCGCGCCGGCCTCGATGCCGACCTTCGCGACGGCCGACGCGGACTTCTGCCGCGCGTACTGCGCGAACATCGCGCCGATCGCGAACTCGCGGCCGGACCCGACCGCCCAGAACTTTGTGTACTCGAACACTTCGCGCATCGAGTAGACGCCGAAGATGCCGTGCTCGTTGGCGACCAGCGCGGTGATCTGCGTCGACTCGTACGGATCGTCCTCCTCTTCCTTCGGGTTGAGGAAGTGCTGCTCCTTCAGGATCGGGTGCAGCTTGCGGAAGGTCTCGAATATCGCCGCCTTGTTCGAGAAGTCGAGGTCGTTGTGCTTGGCGAGCAGGCTCTCGAACACGAGCTGGTGCGCGGCGCTGCCGCACAGCCCGATGAACGTGCCCTGATAGCGGACGATCTTGTCGGAGGTCCGGTCGTACTGCGCCGACAGCCGGGTGTCGCCGAACGTGGTCAGCGAGTCGGCGGCGATGGCGATTACGTCGTTCTTGCGAACGGCAACGAGCGTGGTCATGGGATGTGCGGGCTCCATCCCGCGCGGGAGGGGACGGCGGCGCCGTCCGCGGCGGGGAACCCGTAATTATACCGGCCCGGTCGAGCTCGACCCGAACCGCGCCGGCGCCGGAAGCATCGACGTCGGCGGCAGCCGCTGCGGATCCCATGTTGCGCGCGCGTGCGCCCAGAATTCCGCCACCGTCGCCGGTGCGGCGGAGCCCGGCGGCAGCGGCTGCTGGAGGAAACGCCACGCGGCCGCGAGCGCGTCGAGCGGATCGTCCGGCAGCGGCGCGGCGCGCGTCTGCTTGGAGAGTTTCTCGCCCGCCGCGTCGACCGCCACCGGGACGTGCAGATACGACGGCGTGCCGAGGCCGAGCAGTTGCTGAAGG
>JBDTVU010000262.1:0-2952 GCA_040007035.1 Betaproteobacteria bacterium
CGGCTTGTCGCCGATGTCCTGAACGCGCTGGCCGAGCGCGACGCGCTGCCGGCGCGCTACCGGATCCTCGAGCCCTCGCCCGACCTGCGCGAGCGGCAGCGGGCGACGCTTGCACGCGATGCCCAGGCGCATCTCGCCCGCGTCGAATGGCTCGACCGGCTGCCGGACGCGATCGACGGCGCCGTCGTCGCCAACGAGGTGCTCGACGCGTTGCCGATCCATCTGATGGCGCGGCGCGGCGGGCGGTGGCGCGAACGCGGCGTCGCGTGGGACGCGGCGCACGCCGGGTTTGCCTGGGACGAGCGGCCGGCGGATCCGCGACTTGCGGCCATCGCGGCGGCGCGGTTTCCCGACGATGGCGACTACCTGAGCGAGATCAATCCGGCGTCGGAGGCGCTGGTCGAGGACATCGGCCGGCGGATCGTCGCCGGCGCCGCGCTTTTCGTCGACTACGGCTTTCCGGCGGCCGAGTACTATCATCCGCAGAGGAGCGAGGGGACGCTGATGTGCCACTACCGTCATCGCGCGCACGACGACCCGTTCGCGTGGCCCGGCCTCACCGACATCACCGCGCACGTCGACTTCACGGCGATGGCCGCCGCCGGCGAACGGGCGGGACTCGCCGTCGCCGGGTTTGCTGCGCAGGCGCCGTTCCTGATGGGCTGCGGGATCCTCGACGCGCTGGCGGCGGTCGGTGCGGCGGACTCGGTGGCGTACATGCAGGCCGCCGCCGGCGTGCAGAAACTGGTGTCGCCCGCGGAGATGGGCGAATTGTTCAAGGTGCTGGCGCTCGCGAAAACGGACGGCATCGCGTGGCCCGGGTTTGCGCTCGTCGAGCGCAGCCATCGCCTCTAGACCCCCGACCGGAGCCCGCCATGGACTCGCCGATCGCGCTCGACAGTCTCGTCCTCGGATCGCTGCCGGCGCGCCATGCGCGGTACCGGCCGCACCACGCGGCGGTGGTCGTCGCCGCGCGCGGCGCGGGCGAGCGCGAGGTGCGTCTCGACTGGCGCGAATTCGACGCCTACGTGAACCGCTGGGCGAATGCGCTCGCCGCGCTCGGCGTCGCGCGCGGGGACCGCGTCGCGACGGTGCTCGCCAACTCGCTGGAGCTGCTGGCGACGTACTGGGCGTGCGCGAAGCTCGGCGCGGCGGCGATGCCGCTGTCGCCGATGCTCACCGCCACCGGGCTCGCATCGCTGCTCGCCGATGCGCCGCCGAAGGTCGTCGTCGCGTCCGGCGACCAACTGGCGATGCTCGATGAGGTCCGCCGAACCTGCGTCGCCGCGAAAGCCGCGACGTGGGTGCTGATCGACGCCGCGGCCGACGAAGCCGCCGGTTACCGCGCGTTCGGAACGCTGCACGCGACGGCGAGCGACGCGGCGCCCGCCGTGCGCGTCGAGGCGGGCGACCTGCTGACGCTGATGTACACGTCGGGCACGACCGGCCTGCCGAAGGGCATTCAGCACACCCACTTCATCCGCGCCATGTACGCGACGACGATGGCAAGCGTATGGCGGATGGCGCCGGAATCGGTGGTGCTGCACTCGGGCGCGATCGTGTTCAACGGGGCGATGACGACGATGTTCCCGGCGTTCATGCTGGGCGCCACGTACGTACTCCACCGCGCCTTCGACGCCGAAGCGTTCATCGCGACCGTCGAGCGCGAGCGGGTGACGCATACGATGTTGGTGCCGTCGCAGATCATCGCGATCCTCAACGCCCACGGCTTCGAGCCGGCGCGGCTGACGTCGCTGCAGATGGTGCTCTCGCTCGGCGCGCCGCTGCACAAGGAGCACAAGGACCGGCTGAACGAGCTGTTGCCGGGGCGCTTCTACGAGCTGTACGGCCTTACCGAGGGCTTCATCACCGTGCTCGACCGCGACGACGCGCTGCGCAAGGCCGGCAGTGTCGGCGTGCCGCCGCCGTTCTACGAGATCCGCATCGTCGGCGAGGACGGCCGCGATGCGCCACCGGGCGCCGTCGGTGAGATCGTCGGCCGCGGGCCGATCACGATGCCGGGCTACTACCACCGGCCGCAGCAGACGGCGGAAGCGCTGCGCGATGGCTGGCTTTTCACCGGTGACCTCGGCTATCTCGACGAAGACGGTTTCCTCTACCTCGTCGACCGCAAGAAGGACATGATCGACTCCGGCGGCGTCAAGGTGTATCCGAAGGACATCGAGGAGATCGCTGCGCGGCATCCGGCGATTCTCGAGGTCGCCGTGTTCGGCATCCCGCACGACAAGTGGGGCGAGACGCCGGTGGCCGCGGTCGTGCTGCGGCAGAAGGGCAGCGTCGGCGCCGACGAACTTCGCGACTGGATCAACGCGCGCGTCGCGGCGAAGTACCAGCGCGTCGAGCGCGTCGTGGTGATGGACGAGTTTCCGCGCAACGCCGCCGGCAAGACGCTGAAGCGCGAAATGCGGGCGCCGTTCTGGGAAGGGCGGGCGCGGAAGATATGAGCGGGCCAGGACCGAACGAGGTGCGGCGGTTGAACGACCTGTCGCCCCGGCAGCGGACGCTCGTCGCCATCGCGTTCGTCGCCGGCGACGGGCGGCCACCACCCGCAGGCTAGAATTGCGGCGTGAACTTCGCGCCGACGCCCTCCCTCCCGCCGTCATCGCCGTGGCGCCTCTGCGTCGCGCCGATGATGGACTGGACCGACCGGCATTGCCGTTTCTTCCTGCGCCAGATCTCGCGTCGCACGCGGCTCTACACCGAGATGATCACGAGCGCCGCGCTGACGCACGGCGACGTTCCCCATCATCTCGATTTCGACCCGGCCGAGCAGCCGGTCGCGCTGCAGTTGGGCGGCAGCGACCCGGACGTGCTCGCGCACGGCGCGAGGCTGGGCGAGCGCTGGGGCTACGACGAGATCAACCTCAACTGCGGGTGCCCGTCCGAGCGCGTGCAGAAGGGCAGCTACGGCGCCTGCCTGATGGCCGAGCC
>JBDTVU010000263.1:0-2924 GCA_040007035.1 Betaproteobacteria bacterium
AAGCCGCCGGGTTTCGCCGTTTCGGTGGAGCGATCTTTATAGCACAAAGCCATCCTGCAACGGCCGGTGCGCACTGCCGTGGAGCGCCGCCCGAGCGGCGTTCGTCGGGTCGCCAAACCGTGGGTTTTCGGGCGTTTGGCGGCCGGTATCCTGCGCGATCGGCGGCGTTCAGACGAGGACACGCTCGATGCCACCGCGGGTGGCGTTCGCGACGTACGTCGCCATCCACTCCGGACCGAGGATGCGCCGCGCCAGCTCGACGACGACGTAGTCGGCTTTGGTGCCGGCATCGTCGTCGAAGCGCGACAGCCCCTGGAGGCAGGACGGGCACGACGTCAGGATCTTCACGTCGCCGGCGAAACCGTCGGCGCGCAGCGCGGCCGCGCCGGAGCGCATCTCTTCCTCCTTGCGGAAGCGGACCTGCGTGGACACGTCCGGCCGGGTCATCGCCAGCGTTCCGGACTCGCCGCAGCAGCGCTCGTTCAGCGCGACCTCCGTGCCCATCAGCGCGGTGACGACCGTCATCGGCTGATACACCTTCATCGGCGTGTGGCAGGGGTCATGGTACATGTAGCGGACGCCGGGCACGCCCTGCAACGCCACGCCCTTCTCCTGCAGGTACTCGTGGATGTCGAGCAGCCGGCAGCCCGGGAAAATCTTCCCGAATTCGTATTTCTCGAGCTGGTCGAGACAGGTGCCGCACGACACGATGACCGTCTTGATGTCGAGGTAGTTGAGCGTGTTGGCGACGCGGTGGAACAGCACGCGGTTGGCAGTGATGATCGCTTCGCCGCGGTCGTGGTTGCCCGATGCCGTCTGCGGATAGCCGCAGCAGAGGTAGCCCGGCGGCAGCACTGTCTGCGCACCAACGTGGTACAGCATCGCCTGCGTGGCGAGCCCGACCTGCGAGAACAGGCGCTCGGAGCCGCAGCCGGGGAAGTAGAACACGGCGTCGGAGTCCTCGCTGACCTTCGCCGGGTCGCGGATGATCGGGACGATCGCGTCGTCCTCGATGTCGAGCAGCGCGCGCGACGTGCGCTTGGGCAGGCCGCCGGGCATCGGCTTGTTGATGAAGTGGACGATCTGCGCCTTGACCGGCGGCTTGCCGACCGATGCCGGTGGCCGCCGCGTCTGCGCCCCCGCGAGCCCGAGCCGCTTCGCCACGCCGTACAGGAGCCGCTGCACCGCGAACCCCCAGTCGAGCATCACCTTCTTCGTCAGCCGGATCGTCGTCGGGTCGGTCGCGTTGAGGAAGAACATCGCCGCCGCCGTGCCGGGGCTGAAGCGCTTGCGGCCCAGCTTCCGCAGCAGGTTGCGCATCGCGATGGAGACGTCGCCGAAGTCGATGTCGACCGGGCAGGGATTCTTGCACTTGTGGCAGACGGTGCAGTGCCCGGCAACGTCGTCGAACTCGTCGAAATGGCGCAGGCTCACGCCCCGTCGCGTCTGCTCCTCGTACAGGAACGCCTCGATCAGCAGCGACGTCGCGAGGATCTTGTTGCGCGGGCTGTAGAGCAGGTTCGCACGCGGCACGTGCGTCGAGCACACCGGCTTGCACTTGCCGCAGCGCAGGCAGTCCTTGATCGAGTCGGCGATGTGGCCGAATTCGCTCTGCTCGAGGATCAGGCTCTCCGCACCCAGCAGCGAGAAGCTCGGCGTCCAGGCGTTGGCGAGGTCGGCGCCGGGCAGGAGCTTGCCGGCATTGAACCGCCCGTCGGGGTCGACCTTGCGCTTGTACGCGACGAACGGGGCGATCTCGGCCGCCGTCAGGTACTCGATCTTGGTGATCCCGATCCCGTGCTCGCCGGAGACCACGCCGTCGAGGCTGCGTGCCAGCGCCATGATGCGGGCGACGGCGGCGTTCGCCTCCTGCAGCATCGCGTAGTCGTCGGAGTTGACCGGCAGGTTGGTGTGGACGTTGCCGTCGCCGGCGTGCATGTGCAGCGCGACGAACACGCGGCTGCGCCGAACGTCGGCGTGGATCGCGTTGCACTTCGCGAGCACCGGCGCGAACGCGAGGCCGGCGAAGATCTCGGTCAGCGGCGCCTTCAGCTCCGCCTTCCACGACACGACCGTCGTGTGGTCCTGCAGCGACGGGAACGTGACATCCAACCCGTCCAGCAGCCCCTGCCAGCGCTCGCGCACGCCGGCGACGAGTGAGCGCGCCTCGTCGGCCTTCGCGTCGATCTGCTCCGGCGCCGGCCGCGCCTCGTCCGACGGCGGCTGCGGCAGCGGCCCCGCGAAGAACGCGGCGAGCGCGTCGCACAGCTTCAGCTTGTTCGCGATCGAGAATTCGATGTTGATCCGCTCGATGCCGTCGGTGTAGTCACCCAGACGCGGCAGCGGGATGACGACGTCCTCGTTGATCTTGAACGCGTTGGTGTGCCGGGCAATCGCCGCTGTGCGCGAGCGCTCGAGCCAGAACTTCCTGCGCGCCTCCGCCGACACGGCGACGAAGCCCTCGGCGCCGCGCGCGTTGCAGATCCGCACCACGTCGGCGGCCGCTTTGGCAACCGCGTCGTCGCTCTCGCCGACGATGTCGCCCAGCAGCACCATCTTCGGCCGGCCGTGGCGCTTCGCCTTCGTCGTGTAGCCGACGGCCTTCACGTACCGCTCGTCCAGGTGCTCGAGGCCGGCGAGCATCACCCGCGACTCCGGCGCCCCGGCGGCGAGCGCGTCGAGGTGCCGCTTCACCTCGACGATCGCCGGCGTCGAGTCGCGGACCTGGCCGAAAAACTCGAGGCAGACGGTGCGGATCGCCGGCGGCATCCGGTGCAGCACGAAGCGCGCGCTGGTGATGAGACCGTCGCAGCCTTCCTTCTGGATTCCGGGCAGCCCGCCCAGGAACTTGTCGGTGACGTCCTTGCCGAGGCCGGCTTTGCGGAACGACGCGCCGGGCAGCGCGAGCGTCTCCCTGCGCTTGA
>JBDTVU010000264.1:0-2912 GCA_040007035.1 Betaproteobacteria bacterium
GGCTCGCAGCAGATCGGGTTCTATTCGTACGGCGAGATCTCGCCGGGCGGCTTCGCCGCGTGCGAGCTGCACAACCAGACGATGACGCTGACGGCGCTCCGTGAAATCGCTGCATAACCTGCTGCGCCGCCAGTTGCGCCGCCTCGGCCTCGCGCCCGGCCGGGTGCCCGACGTCCCGCGCTGGGACGAACTGCTGGAGCGGGTCGGCCAGACGTACGGCGAGGCGGACCAGGACCGCTACCTCCTCGAGCGGTCGGGGGATGTCGCGTCGCGCGAAATGCGGGAGCTGAACGAGGCGCTGGCACGCGAGCGCGACCTGCTGGAGTCGCGCGTGCGCGAACGCACCGCAGCGCTGGCGGAGAGCGAAGCCCGTTTCCGCAGCTTCACCTCGCTGGGATCCGACTGGTACTGGGAGCAGGACCGCGATTTCCGTTTCACCGCGGTCAGCGGGAATATTTCCGACGTTGCCGGCATCAGCGTCGAGGAGCACCTCGGCCGGTCCCGGTGGGAGCTCCCGGGCATCGAACCACCCGCCGGCGGATGGGCGACGCACCGCGAGCAGCTCGAGCGGCGCGAGACGTTCCACGAAGTGGTGCTGCGCCGGCGACTGGCGAACGGGCGAATCAGCTACGCCTGCGTCAGCGGCGAGGCGGTGATCGACGCCAGCGGCGCGTTCATCGGCTACCGCGGCATCGGCCGCGAGATCACGCAGCAGAAACTCGCCGAGGAGAACATCAACCGGCTCGCGCACTACGACACGCTGACCGGCCTCTACAACCGGGCCGCATTCTTCGAGCGGCTCGACCACGCGCTGGCGCTCGCGCGGCGACACGCCCAGTCGCTCGCCGTGCTGTTCGTCGACCTGGACCGCTTCAAGGACGTCAACGACGCGTTCGGCCACGTCGTCGGCGACGATGCGCTGCGGATCATGGCGCAGCGGCTGACGGAGTCGATCCGCAGCGCCGACACCGCGGCCCGCCTCGGCGGCGACGAGTTCATCGTGCTCGCCGAGAACGTCGCAGGCGAAGTCGACGTCGGAGAATTCGGGCAGCGGCTGCTCGATGCGCTGGCGGAGCCATTCGTGCTGAGCGGGCAGGAGTGCCGGCTCTCGGCCAGCATCGGCGTCGCGATGTTCCCCGGCGACGCCGACGACGCACCGGCGCTGCTGAAGAAGGCCGACCTTGCGATGTACCGCGCGAAGGCATCGGGCCGCAACGGGATCGCGTACTTCTCGGCGCTCGGCGAGGCGCCCACGGCGCACCGGATCGTGCTCGGCGCGGGGATTCGGCGTGCCATCGACACCGGCCAGCTTCGGCTCCACTATCAGCCCAAAGTGTCGGCGCGCACCGGCGGCCTCACCGGCGTCGAAGCGCTGGTGCGCTGGGAGCACCCGGAGCGCGGCCTGCTGCTGCCGGATGCGTTCATCCCGCTGGCCGAGGACTCGGGCCTGATCCGGCACATCGGGCGATGGGTGCTGCACACGGCGTGCGCGCAGGCCGTCCGCTGGCGCAACGATGGCGGCACCCCGATCCGGGTCGCCGTCAACCTGTCGGCCCGCCAGTTCAGCGACGAGCGCCTCGTCGTCGAGATCGCGCACGCGCTGGCGCAGACCGAGCTGCCGGCGTCGCTGCTCGAGCTCGAGATCACCGAGAGCATGATGATGGAGCAGCCCGACCGCGCCGCCGAGACGCTGCACGAGATCAAGGCGATGGGCGTGCACGTGTCGATCGACGACTTCGGCACCGGGTACTCGTCGCTCGCCCGGCTGAACAAATTCCCGATCGAGAGCGTGAAGATCGACCGCTCGTTCATCCGCGACATCGCCGTCGATCCGGACGACGCCGCGATCGTGTCGGCCGTCATCGCGATGGCGCACAGCCTGCGCTTGAACGTCGTCGCCGAGGGCGTCGAGACGTCCGAGCAGCTCGCCTTCCTGCGCGAGCGCGGCTGCGACGAGATGCAGGGGTTCTACTTCAGCCGGCCGGTCGAGGCGGAGGGAATCCGCGCGTTCGAGCGCCGCAGCCTGCGGCGTCCGGTGGTGAAGCTCGCCGGCGGCACCGGCTGACCCGCGCGCTCAGCGGCGGTAGCCCCGCAGGTGCGGCATCGCCAGCCGCAGGTAGTGGAACATCGACCACAGCGTCAGGATTGCCGCCACCCACAGCGCGAGCGATCCCAGGAACGGCGTGGACAGGCCGGGAATCAGCGGCTCCCACAGCAGCAGCGCGATGATCGCCGTCATCTGTGCGGCGGTTTTGACCTTGCCGATGAACGCGACCGCCACGCTGTGCGTCTGGCCGAGCTGCGCCATCCACTCGCGCAGCGCCGAGATCGCGATCTCGCGGCCGATGATGATGATGGCGAGATAGCTTTCCGCGCGCCCGAGCCAGACCAGCAGGATCAGCGCCGCTGCGATCATCAGTTTGTCGGCGACCGGGTCGAGAAACGCGCCGAACGCGCTGGTCTGGCCCCAGCGGCGCGCGAGCCAACCGTCGAGCCAGTCGGTGATCGCCGCCACCGAGAACACCCACATCGCCGTCCAGTTCCGTGCCGCCGGCGCGAGCCAGCCGTCCGGCAGGTAGCAGATGACGACCAGCACCGGGATCAGCAGGATCCGCAGCCAGGTGAGCGCGGTGGGGAGGTTGAAGAACATCGACGATCGGCGCGGCGCCGGCAGAGCACGGCCAGTGGTCGATTCTACCGCGACCGACGACCGGTGCGGGAGCGCCGCGCGCCGGTCAGCGACCGACCATCGCCAGCACGTCGGCCTTGAGGAACCGTTCGACGACGAGCATGAAGCCGATCGACGGCAGCAGCAGCAGCAGCGCGGTGATCGACGCGATCTGGTAGTTGCCGCCCATGCTGGCGTTGAACATCAGCAGCGGCAGCGTCGTCACGTCGGGAACGCCGACGAA
>JBDTVU010000265.1:0-2890 GCA_040007035.1 Betaproteobacteria bacterium
CGGAAATGATCAGCGGCGTGCGCGCCTCGTCGATCAGGATCGAGTCGACCTCGTCGACGATCGCGTAGGAGAGCCCGCGCTGCACCCGCTGGCCGGTGTCGAACACCATGTTGTCGCGCAGGTAGTCGAAGCCGAACTCGTTGTTGGTGCCGTAGGTGATGTCGGCGGAGTAGGCGACCTGCTTTGCGTCGTGGTCCATCTGCGACAGGTTGACGCCGACGGAAAGGCCGAGGAAGCGGTAGATCCGTCCCATCCAGTCGGCGTCGCGCTGGGCGAGATAGTCGTTGACGGTGACGATGTGGACGCCCTTGCCGGACAGGGCGTTGAGGTACGCCGGCAGCGTGGCGACGAGCGTCTTGCCCTCGCCGGTGCGCATCTCGGCGATCTTGCCGTTGTGCAGCGCCATCCCGCCGACGAGCTGCATGTCGAAGTGGCGCATCGACAGCACGCGCTTGCCGGCTTCGCGGACGACGGCGAACGCCTCCGGCAGCACCGCGTCGAGCGTTTCGCCCTTGGCGACGCGCTCCTTCAGCTCCGCGGTCTTCGCCTTGAGCGCGTCGTCGGACAACTCGACGATGGCGGCTTCCAGCGCGTTGATCTGCTTGACGACGACGCTGAACTGCTTGAGCAGGCGCTCGTTGCGACTGCCGAAGATGCGGGTGAGGATGTTGGAAATCATATCGTTTTGACGTGGTGCCGCCGACGCAAAAAAGCAAGGGGTGAGGATCGCCTCACCCCTGTCTGCTTCTGCGTCGGCCGGAATTGCGCGGGCCGTCCCGGCGCCGGTCGCCGCGCTCGGGTGTCGGGTGTCGCTTCAACCCGAAGACTGCAGGAACCGCGCCGGATTCTGGGGGACACCGTTAAGCCGGACCTCGAAGTGCAGGTGCGGACCGGTCGAGCGTCCCGTCGATCCGACGGTCCCGACCTGCTGGCCGCGGACCACGAGGTCGCCTTCGTTCACCTGGAGCCGCGACGTATGCGCGTAACGGCTGAGCAGCCCATTGCCGTGGTCGATCTCGAGCATCTTACCATACTGGGGGTGGTACCCCGCCGCGACGACCTTGCCGCTCGCCGCGGCAACGATGGGCGTGCCGGTCTCGGCCGGGAAGTCGATGCCCTCGTGGAACGATTGCTGGCCGGTGAACGGGTCGATCCGGTAGCCGAAGTTCGACGAGTACCAGCCGTCGACGATCGGCGCGAACGTCGGCAGGAACTTGCGGTTCGCGGAGTCCAGCACCAGCAGCGCCTCGAGCACGCCGAGCTGGTCGGAGCGCTCCTCGACCTGCCGCGAGAGCTTCGCCACCAGATCGCCGAAATCGTCGACCGAGAGCTGCCGCGACGGCAGCGACGATTCGGCGCCGCCGCGGCCCGGGACCTGCCCGCTCTGCAGCGACGGCAGTTCCTGCGGCTTCAGCCCGGCCACCTTTGCCAGCCGCTCACCCAGGCCGTCGAGCCGCATCACCTGCGCCTGCAGCTCGCCCAGCCGGACCGCCATCGCGTTGAGGTGACCGTTGACGAGCTCCTGCGTCTTCATCGCTTCCTGGCGCTGGTCGGCCAGCACGATCGCCTGCAGCCACGGATGCTGCGTCGCCGCCGCGTATTTCAGCGTGACGAAATTGAAGACGAGCGTGAATGCGACGAAGATGGCGGCGACGAACAGGCCGCCGCCGGTCCAGTGCCGCCAGTCGAGCGTCAGCGTGCGCGCGCGAGCCGTGGCGCCGGAGACCAGAATGATGTTCAATTGGATTCCTCCCGTGCTTCGTCCGGAGTCCGCGCCGCTGGGCGCACCCTGGATCACCGCGATCCCCGATCATGCCGCGCGCGCCGCAACCGCTACAGCACATCCTGGCCACCGACGCGACGCTCGCCGCGTGGGACGCCCGCCGCCGACACGAGGAGGCGCTGACCGCCATCGTCCGCCGTCACCTGCCGCGCGCACTCGCCGGCCGCATCCGCGTGGCCGACGCACGCGGCGCCGAACTCGAGCTTGCCGCCGATGCCGGAGCCATCGCCGCCGTCGTCCGGCAACGCACCCCGGACCTCCTCGCCGAATTGCGGCGCGAAGGGTGGGAATTTACTGGAATCCGGGTCCGGGCGCAAGTTCGGGTCGACCCGGCGCCCGCCAAAAAGCACGTTTTAAATCCGATAGATAGGTCTGCTTTGCAACCGCTTGCACGGCTTGCCGACGATCTGCCGCCAGGGCCGCTCAAGACGTCACTCGCCCGTTTCCTGCGCCGGGTCGGATGACCCGCTGCGAGCGCCTAGAGGATGACCAGCAGCCGCTCGAACGCGTAGAACAGCATGATCCCCACGAGCAGGAAGATCGTGTACTTGACGACCTGGCCGATGAACCGCAGGTAGCGCCGGTCGCGCTTGAACAGGTAGAGGAGCCCGGCCGCGGCGATCGCCGCCAGCGCCAGGAACAGGAACAGCCGGACGAGGACCACTACGCCGTCGCCGGCTGCCAGTCCAGGAACGTCGTGGGCACCTCGGCCGGACCGTCGAACGTCACCAGCGCGAACGCGTCGCGGCGGGCGAGCAGCTCGCGGGCCAGCGCGTTGTTGAGCGCGTGGCCCGACTTGAACGCCGTGTACTGGCCGATCAGCGGATGGCCGAGCAGGTACAGGTCGCCGATCGCGTCGAGCACCTTGTGGCGGACGAACTCGTTGTCGTAGCGCAGCCCTTCCGCATTGAGCACGCGGTACTCGTCGAGCACGATCGCGTTCTGCAGGCTGCCGCCCAAGCCGAGCCCCGCGGCGCGCATCGCCTCGACGTCCTGCATGAACCCGAACGTCCGCGCGCGCGCCACTTCCTTCACGTACGAATGTTCGGCGAAGTCGATGACGACGTGCCGGTTCTCGCTGCCGAACACCGGATGCGGGAAGTCGAT
>JBDTVU010000266.1:0-2794 GCA_040007035.1 Betaproteobacteria bacterium
ATGCCGCGGTCGCCGTTGCCGGCGTTGTTGTTGACGATGGTGAGGTCGCGCGCGCCGGCGTCGATCAGGGCGTCGATCAGCGCCGTGGGAATGCCGGACGTGCCAAAGCCGCCGATCATCACCGTGGCGCCGTCGCCGACGCCGGCCACGGCTGCGGCCGCGGAGGGGACGGTCTTGTCGATCATGCGCGGAGTCCTCGGCGTCGGTGCGTCGCCGCTGGGGCGGGCGCGTCACGGGTGGCGCGGCGCCGCCCGCGCCGGCGTCACTTCATCATGAAATTGAGGTAGACCCAGAGCAGGATCAACGCGCCGATCAGCGACATCACCCAGCCGGCCGGATGGAAATTTCCGTCGGGCGACTTCCAGATCAGGGTGCTGATGACGCCGCCGACAAGCGAGCCGCCGATGCCGAGCAGCGCCGTCATCCAGAAGCCGAGGCTGACCGCGCCGGGATAGAAGAAGCGCGCCAGCAGGCCGACGACGAAGCCGACGACGATCATCCAGATGATGCTCATGATGCCCATGGTGTCTCCTCGGATTCGGGATAGGGCCGGCGACGGCAGCGTCTCGCGGGCGCTACCGCTGTCGGTGGGGACCGGTGCAGCAATGCTAGCACAGCGTCCGCGTAAGGATGGCGTCGGCCGTACCGACTGATACCGTTTGCTGCACCTCGGAGAATCGCAATGCCTGTCTCGTGTGAATTTCGTCGCCGGTCGCGCCTCGCCGTCGCGCTGCTCGCGTTCGCCGTCGCCATGCCGGCCGGGGCAATGACCTGCAGCGCGACGAGCGGCCCGCGGACGGCAACGGTGGTCGAGCTCTACACGTCCGAGGGCTGCGACAGTTGTCCGCCGGCGGACCGCTGGCTGTCGTCGACGTTCGCGCCCGGCGGCGTGGCGACGGCGATCCCGCTCGCGTTCCACGTCGATTACTGGGACCGGCTTGGCTGGAAGGACCGCTTCGCCTCGTCAGCGTGGACCGAGCGCCAATACGCGGCGATGCGCGCCGGCGGCGGCCGCTTCGTCTACACGCCGCAGGTGCTGGTGCAGGGAAAGGATTTCGACAGCTGGCGCAGTGCGAGCGCCGCCGCGCTCGCTGCGGCATCGACGCGTCCGCCGCGGGCGGAAATCGCCCTCGGCGCCACGACGCGCGCGGGTTCTATCGCGGTCGACGTTGCAGTGCGCGTGCCGGCGGCAGCGGATCGCCGCGGCGCGACGGTCGAAGTCGCGCTCGTCGACAGCGGGCTCGTCTCCGAAGTGAAAGCCGGCGAGAACGCCGGCAAGCGGCTCGCGCACGACCACGTCGTCCGGATGCTCGAAGCGGGGCCGCCCGTCGACGGCGATGGTATGGCCCGCGGACAGGTCGTGCTGTCGCTGCCGGCGGAACCCGGATCGCGGCCTGCCGTGATCGCGCTTGTCCGGAACGTCGCAACCGGCGACGTGCTACAGGCGCTGGCGCTGCCGCTCGGCGCCGACTGTGCGCCTTCGCGCTGAATCAGCGCCCGCCCGGCTTCTGGTCGCCGCCGCGCGCGGCATCCTCCTCGCCGTCGCGGTACGGAAACCGGGTGTGGCCGTAGCGGATCGCCAGCACGGCGAGCGTCAGCAGCAGGATCGCGGCCGAGACCGCGAGCATCCGCAGCTCGGACAGTTCCTTGATGTCGAGGATGATGTAGCGCGCCATCGCGACCATTGCGATGTAGAGCGGGAACCGCACCGGCAACTGGCCCGAGTTGAAGTACTGGCCGATCATCGCCAGCACCTCGAGGTAGAGGAACATCAGCAGCAGGTCGGCCAGCGTGACCCGCATCGCGCGCACCATCGCCATCACCTCCTCGAACATCGCGAACGTCGTCGCGAAGCCGATGACGAGGAGCCCGACGTACTCGACGAACGTCAGCCCGTTCCGGAACAGACGGTGGACGCGCTTCAGCTCGGGCCGGTTGGGCACCATCGCGATCCTCCTGCGTTCGGGTGGGGGAGAGCGGCGGCCTCGCCGCGGGCAGGGGCCGACAGCCCCGACCCGCGACGCGACCGGAGTCGTTACCGGACGACCTGCGCGAGCTCGCCCGCCTTGTACCTCGTCGCGACGGCGGCGAGCGGCACCGGCTTGATCTTCGAGCCCATGCCGGCGCAGCCGAACTGCTCATAGCGGGCCTTGCAGATCAGCTTGGCCGCTTCACGTGCGGGCTTCAGGTAGTCGCGCGGGTCGAACGCGCTCTTGTTCGTGTACAGGAACTTGCGGATCGCCGCCGTCATCGCCAGCCGGATGTCGGTGTCGATGTTGATCTTGCGCACGCCGTGCTTGATCCCTTCCTGGATCTCCTCGACCGGCACGCCGTAGGTCTCCTTCATCTCGCCGCCGTTCTCGCGGATGATCTGCAGCAGGTCCTGCGGCACCGAAGAGCTGCCGTGCATCACCAGGTGCGTGTTCGGGATCCGGGCGTGGATCGACTTGATCCGGTCGATGGCGAGGATGTCGCCGGTCGGCTTGCGCGTGAACTTGTACGCGCCGTGCGACGTGCCGATGGCAATGGCCAGCGCGTCGAGTTGGGTGTTCTTCACGAAATCGGCGGCCTGGTCGGGATCGGTCAGCAGCATCTCGCGCGTCATCTTGCCTTCCGCGCCGTGGCCGTCCTCCTTGTCACCCATCATCGTCTCCAGCGAGCCGAGGCAGCCGAGCTCGCCCTCGACGGTGACGCCGATCGCATGCGCCATTCCGACGACCTTCCGGGTCACGTCGAGGTTGTAGTCGTAGCTCGCGATCGACTTGCCGTCGGCCATCAGCGAGCCGTCCATCAT
>JBDTVU010000267.1:0-2772 GCA_040007035.1 Betaproteobacteria bacterium
GCATCACCGTCTCGCAGCCGTACTTGTGCCGGATCAGCTCGAACCACTTCATGAAGGTGAAGCAGCCGGTGTAGGACAGCAGCAGCAGATCGGGCCGCGGCAGCACGTCGCCGGTGGGCCCGATTTCGCCGCCCATCATCATGCCGAGGTCGGCCTTCACGTACGTGCAGACGTCCTCGGACTGGCCGTCACGCTCGGCGTCCATGATGAACTTGCCGGACTTCTTGCGCATGCCGTTCTGCAGCGCGTTCGTCTCCGGCAGGCTGCGCGCGAAGTCGAAGCACATCAGCAGCTCGTTCAGGTTGCCCGGCACGAACGTCGCGGCCACCTTGCGGCCCTGGCTGTGCGCCTGCGCGAGGTCGACGTAGTTGCTGTTGATCATTTCCTTCTGCAGCCACATCGCGTCCTCCTTCTGGACGTTCTGTGGCTTCTTGGCGCTGGCGGGCATCGTGGCGGTGGTGGTCATGGCTGGGTCCTCATGCAGTCGGCGATCAGGCAGCCGACCAAAGCTTGATGGAATCGGCGAACGTGCCCGCCTGCTCGCGGATCGGCGCCATCTGGCCGGTGTTCTCGGCGTACTTGAACGCGGTGTACGGCACCTTGTACTTCGCCAGCACATCCTGCAGCATCGGGCGCTCGAGCAGCGCCGGGTCGCAGAACGACGGCGCGGCGAACACCACGCCCTCGGCGCCGCGCGTCTTCACCTGCTGCAGCAGGAACTGGCCCTTGTCCTCGCGCTTGGTGTCGTACTTGGCGGCGGTCGACGCCGAGCGGTGCAGGAACGCCTTCGACAGCTCCTGCAGCGGGACGCCGTCGGCCGGGACGTCGTCGAGCAGCCAGCGCGTCACCAGCATGAAGTCGTCGTCGACGATGTAGCAGCCGGCCATCTCGATCGACTTGATGAGGCCGAGTGGCGGCTGCTCGCAGAACGCGCCGGTCAGCACGATCCGTGCGTTGTCGCGCTTCGGCCGCGGAAGCGCTTCTGCGGCGACGAGGTACTCGCGGACGAGCACGGTGTGCGCCTCCGGCGGCAGCACCATCCCCGCGCGCAGCAGCAGGTAGACCTCGGACGTCGGCGCCTGCCATGGCTTCTCGGCACGGTACGCGTAGAGCTCGGCGATCGCCGCGCGATTCTCGTTGTAGACGCGGATCGACGCGTTGAGCTCGGCGTCGGTGATCGGCGCGCCGCGCAGCTTGCCGAGGTCCTCGCGCACGATCTCGAGCTCGTTGACGTAGAAGACACCGCCGATCGCATCCTCGTAGTTCTGCGGGACGTCGAAATACTTGACGTACTTGTCCTTGAACAGGATCTGCCACATCCCGGACAGGTTGCGGATCACGTCGCAGATCGACGGGAACATCATGCCGTCGAGGCAGTCGAGGCGGCCGGTCAACCCCAGCTCGACCGTCGAGCGCGGGATCCGGCAGATGTAGCTCTGGTAGTACGCGTCGCCCTGGATCACTTCGAGCTGGTCGCCGCCGCCGAGGATGCCGACCGGCAGCATTCCGGCGGCGTGGATCAGCTCGCGCGGGACGTACACCGGCATGTAGCCGATCGCCTTGCGGCCGGGGACGGCGGCTTTCCACTCCTTGACGGCGTTGAAGTCGAGGTCGTCGAACAGCGTTTGGCAGCGCTCGACGATCTTGATGACGGCGGGAATGTCAGGCATCAGCGATGCTCCCAGTTGGGCTTGCGCTTGGCGAGGAACGCGACGAGGCCTTCGTTCGCGTCGCGGGTCTGCATCAGGCGGTCGAGGTACAGCCGCTCGACTTCCGCCAGCCGGTGGCGGACGTCGCGGATCATCGCGCCGCGCGCCGCGGTGACCGCGCAGGCAAGGGCGGTGGCGCTCTTGCCGGCGAGATGGGTATCGAAGTACGCGAGCGCCGCGGTCTCGGGGTCGTCGAACACGGTGTGGACGAGGCCGATCGCCTTCGCCTCGGCGGCGCCGATCGAGCGGCCGGAGAACAACAGGTCCTCGGCCGCGGGCTGGTTAACGCGGTACGGCAGCAGGCACGACGCCGCCGGCGCAAACACGCCGAGCTTCATTTCCGGCTGGCCGAACTGCGCGTCGGGCGCGGCGAAGATCGGGCCGCCGGCGAGCGCCACCTCGAGTCCGCCGCCGAGGCACTGGCCGCGGACGGCGATGAGGATCGGCACCGGGAACTCGATCATCGCGAGGACGAGCGCGTGCAGCGACGCCAGCATCGCGCCGCAGGCGGCGGGCAGGTGCTCCTCGACGCTGGCGCCGAAGCTGAAGTGCGGGCCTTCGGCGTCGAGCAGCACGCCGCGCACGCCCGGCTGCGCGCGGTACGCGACGAACGCGCCCGACAGCGCCGCGATCATCTGCGCGTCGACGAGGTTCGCCTTCGGCCGCGCGAGCGTGAGGCGCAGCAGCGCGCCGTCGCGGTCGAGCCGGTCCTTGATCGGCGAGTCGGCATTCACGGCGGGTTAGCCCTTGCGCTTGTTCTTCGGCTGGATCGAGTCGTGCAGCGGGCCGACCCAGCTCTCGCCGGCGGCGAGCTTCTGCCGCAGCAGCACGAAGTCGACCTCGCGGTCGTCCTTCGGGCCTTCGTTGAATGCGGTGAAGCCTGACCGGGCCTCGGTCATCATGTTGAGCGCGAGCCACGCCCGCGAGTCTTCCTTGTTGCGGTTCCACGACTCGAGCTTGGGCTTGCGCAGCTCCTCCAGCGTCTTCGTCGTGCAGTCGGGGAACGTCAGCAGCATCTTCGCGCAGAGTTCCTCGACCTTGGCGTCGAGCAGCGACAGGTCGA
>JBDTVU010000268.1:0-2772 GCA_040007035.1 Betaproteobacteria bacterium
GCGCCGACGTCGTGCTGCTCAACTCCGACACCGTCGTCACCGCGGGCTGGCTCGACGGGCTCGTCCGCGCAGCCGCCTCCGATCCGCGGATCGGCACCGTCACGCCGTTCTCGAACAACGCCGAGCTCGCGTCGTTTCCGCGCTTCTGCGAGGACAATCCGTGGCCCGACGGCGCGGATCCCGAACCCGTCCGCGCGGCGCTCGCCCGCGCCGCGGTGCCGAGCTATCCCGATCTGCCCACCGGCGTGGGCTTCTGCTTCCTGATCCGGCGCGCGCTGATCGACGCGATCGGCACCTTCGACCTCGCGTTCGGCCTGGGCTACGGCGAGGAGAACGAGTTCTGCATGCGGGCGATCGCCGCCGGCTGGCGCAACGTGCTGTGCGACGACGTGTTCGTGCTCCACCTCGGCGGCCGCTCGTTCGCCGGGCAGAAGGCCGAACTTGGCGTGACGAACATGGCGCTGCTGCTGGCGAAACATCCGCATTATCTCGACTGGGTCCGCGCGTACATCGTCGCCGACCCGCTGCGGCCGATTCGCGCCGCGGCCGAGGCGCGGCTGCGCGTCGCCACCGGCCCCGCGCGCGGCGTGCTGCACCTCATCCACGGCCATGGCGGCGGCACCGAGCACCACGTCCGCGCGCTGATCGAGGCGTCGCGGCTGCGCTATCGGCACTATCTGGCGATCGCCGTCGGCGACGCGTGGCAGGTCGAGGAGCACCTGGACGACGGGGACGTGCGCACGTTCGAGCTGGCGCGCCGCGCCGACGAGCCATGGGCACGATTCCTCGCCGGCCTCGCCGGCACGTTCGGCATCGACCTCATCCACCTGCACAACATCTCCGGCTGCCGCGACGGGCTGCTCGACGCGCTGCCCGGCCTCCGCGTGCCATACGGCTACACGGTCCACGACCTCAACTTCGCGTGCCCGACGATCACGTTCCACCGGCCCGACGGCAGCTTCTGCGGCGCACAGACCGATCCCGAGCAGTGCGCGCGCTGCCTCGACGCACAGCCCGAGGGCGACGGTGTCGACATCGCGGCCTACCGCGCGCGCCATCGCGCGCTGCTCGCGCAGTCGGCATTCCTGATCGCGCCATCGCGCTGGGCCGCGGCGACGCTGAACCGCTATTTTCCCGAGCACGCGGTCGAGGTGATCCCGCATGGCGCGCCGGGCGTCTGGGCGTCGCTGACGACGGCCGAGACCGCGTCGTCGTCGCCGCGCGCCGATCCGCGGACGGGCATCGCGCTGCCCCACGACGGAGTGCCGACGGTGGCGATCCTCGGCGCGATCGGGCCGGACAAGGGATCGCGGCGGCTGGAGAAGATGGCCGACCTCGTCCGCAGCAACGGCGCCGCCGTGCGTTTCGTGCTGATCGGCTATCTCGACCGCGAGCACGGGCCGTGGCAGAGCGACGACAAGGTGCTGACGATCCACGGCCGCTACGACGCGCGCGACCTGCCCGACCTCCTCGCGCACTATCGCGTGCGCCTCGTCGCGTATCCGTCGGCGGGACCGGAGACGTTCAGCTTCACGCTGTCGGAATCGTGGGCGGCCGGGCGCCCCGTCGTCGTGCCGCCGATCGGCGCGCTCGCCGAGCGGGTCGCCGACACCGGCGCCGGCTGGGTCTGGACCGACGACGAGTGGGCAAGCGAAGCGCGGATGCTGGCCAGGATAGTCGACGTGCTCGCGCCGGCGAACGCCGCTGCGCTGGCGGCGGCGGCGGAGCGCGCGCGCGGGATGCCGCAACCGACGCTGGCGGCGATGGCCGAGCGCACGCTCGCGCAGTACGACGCGGCGTCGACGGCGTGCGGCGAGCGTCCGGCACCGCTCGCGCCGGCGCGCGTGCGCGACGCGCTCGGGTACCGGCCGTGGACGGCGCCGGTCGCGGGTGCGCCGGCCGCCGCCGAGCCTCTGCCGGCCGCCGGTGAGCCGCAGGCCGCAGTCGCTGCGCCTGCCGGCGGGCTCGGCCACGACATTGCGCGGCTCGCGCTGCGATGGCGCTTCACGCTGCCCGGGCGCGTGCTGTACCGGCTGACGCCGACGCAGGTCGTCGATGCGCTGAAGGCCCGGCTGCGCTGATGGCGGCGCCGGAGTATGCGCAGTGGGTGCAGCGCGGCCGCGCCCACGAAGCGGGCGGCCGCGCCGTCGACGCGCTGATCTGCTTCCGCCGCGCGCTCCGATTGCAGCCGGGGGCGCCCGAGGCGCACGCCGGGGTCGCCGAAGCGCTGTGGCGGCTCGGCCGCGTGCCGGACGCGATCGCCGCCTGGCGCGAAGCCGTACGCCTCGATCCGCAGGGCGCGGCGGCGGTGATCGCCCTCGCCGAGGCGTTGCTCGCGACGGGCGCCGCCGGAGAGGCCCGCGACGTCGCTGCGCAGGTGTTGGCGTCGGCGCCGCACGACGCGCATGCCGCTGCGATTCGCGCCGTGGCCCAGCTCGCGCTCGCCGAGACGGTCGACATCGCCGCCGCCGTCGTCGCGGTGGCGCTCGAACGCGCGCCGGCGCTCGCCGCACACAGCGCGCTGACCGGGCCGCTCGCGCTTGCCCTCGACGCATTGCCGGCGGGCGCCGGTGCGGCGACGGTGCTCGCCCGCGTCGCGACGCTGCCGGGGCTGCCCGAGCCGGCACTGGCGACGGCGCCGCCGCTGCTGCTCGCGCTGGCGCTCGAGCGCGCCGATGAACTGCGCGGCGTCGTGACCGCCGAGCTCGTCGCCATCGCGCGGTCGCGCCGGTACGTCGCCGCCGACATCGAGCCGCTGCGCCGGATCGCGAA
>JBDTVU010000269.1:0-2758 GCA_040007035.1 Betaproteobacteria bacterium
AGCGGCGCCAGCGCCGGCGCGATGAGCGCGCGGCCGGCGACGAGCGCCGCGCCGATCGCGCCGAACCACAGCAGGTTCCAGCTCCCGAGCAGGAATGCACTCTCGCCGAGTCCCGCCCAGTCGGCGGTGAACGCGAGGTGCAGCGGATGGCCGAACGCGACGGGGCTGGTGCGCGTGAGTGCGGCCAGTGCTAGCAGCACGACGGCGGCGGCGACGCCGACGATCCGCATGCCGCGTGCGGGGGCCAGCGCGACGACGATGCCGGGCACGAGCGTCAGCGCCCAGCCGAGCCCCGGGTCGCGGATCTGAGTGCAGGCAAGCGCGAGGATCGCCGCGAGGACCGCCTCCGACCGGTCGCGCGTTACGTGCCAGCGCAGGAAGGCGAGCACGGCGGCGGTGTAGTACGCCGCGAGCGGGAGGTCGCCGTAACCGGCCAGCGCGACGTGGGCGTTGGCGAGCGGGAGCGTCGAGACCAGGAACGTGCCGGCGAATGCGTGCGCGCGCGGCGCGCCGATCCTGCGCAGAGCGCCGTACACCGAAAGCGCCAGCGCGACGGCAACCAGCCACCACGGCAGGTTCATCAGCGCGTCGTCCCAGCGACCGAGCACGACGCACATCCAGACCTGCAGCAGCGGCAGCGTCGGCGGATGCGCCGGCGCGGCGTCGAACCAGGCCGTGCCGTTGCCGGCGAGCCATGCGTTGGCGTCGACGAACGGCGCGATGTGCCCGAGTTCGTACCATACGCGCGCCTTCGTCGCCCATTGCGTCCACGCGTCCCACGGGAACAGCGGGCGCCAGAGGACTTCGGCGAGGAGCAGCGCGAAGCGCAGCGCGAGCGTCGCCGCCAGCACCCAGCCGGCGATGCGGGCGGCGCGCGCGACGCCCGGGGCGTCGATCCATACGCGAAGGTTGCGCGCCGGAACGTCGACGAGCGCGCGGCCGTCGCGCCGCCACGCGAAGAAAGCGGCGACCGCGGTCACGACCAGCAACGGCGCGGCGATCGTCATCCGGCCGAACGGGACGCCGGCGAGCGAGAGCGCGCGCATCCACAGCGTAAGCGCGAACGCGCCGACCAGCCATCCGGCACCGGCGAGCCACGCGAACTCACCCGGCGCATCCAGTGCGCGGGTCCGTTCGCGCAGCGCGACGAGCCCCGCGGTGCCGGCGAGCCACGGCAGCACCGAGCCGACGATGAGCGCCACGGCATCCATCAGCGGATCCGGAACACGGCACCGTTGCCGTCGGCCAGCACGAGTTCGGCGGCCAGCGTCGGGCCGACGTCCCAGCGCAGGCGCTGCTCGGCACGGTCGTACTGGATGCCGCGGCGCTGCCAGACGACGACGAAGTCTCCCGCCCGCAGCGCGGAAGCCGGGGGCGGCGAATTCGAGAACGGATCGTGGAACACCTGGTGCGGATACAGGTGGTACGCCGCGCGGCCCCGGAAATAGGCTTCGTCGGCGGCGACGAACACCCGCGCCGGCGCCGCGGGCAGGCTCGCCTGCGCGTTCTCGACGAACGCATAGAGCGTCCCGTCCTCCGCCGCGAGATGCTTCGCCTGCAGGTCCTTGCCGGCGTACTGCGCGGCGGTGGCCCGGACCTGACGAATGAGATTCCACTCCCAGCGGGCGTCGACCAGCCACCAGCAGGCGAGGAAGAGCCCGCCCATCGCCGCCGGCAGGCCTGCACCCGCGAGTGCGGGCCACCAGCGCGCAACGGCAAGCGCGATCGCCACGGTGAGCGCGAGCGCCAGGCCGAGCAGCGGTACGGGCGGCAGTTCCTGCACGTCGGCACCGCCGATCTGCGCGTTGATCGACGACCCGGTCCACGGCTCGAACGTCGTCCACTCCCGCAGGCGCGATGCCAGCACGTCGCGGGCGGACAACGGTTGCGCGGTGACGCCGACGATGCGTATCGGCTCGGCTCCCGGCGGCAGCTTCAGCGCCAGCGCGATGCCGGTGATCCGGCCGAACCAGTTGGCGTCGGTGCTCGGGACGACCGGCAACGGCCTGCCGGCGGCGACGGGGACGTCGAGCGAGAACATGCGGCCCGGCCTCACGTCGTTGCGCCACAGCAGCTGGGCGACGGTGCCCTCGGGCAGGCCGGACGCCTCCCACGCGATGCCGCGATAATCGGTGGCCCGGAGATCGACCTTCAGGGAAACGACTGCGGCGCCCGCGCTGTCGGCAGTCGCGACGACCAGCGCGTTGCCGTCGTGGCGTGCGGACCCGGTCGTGACGGCGAGCGCTGCGGCATCCCACGTCTTCGGCGCCGCCGACTTTATCCAGGCGCCCGGGACGCTCCACGCGAGATATGCGCAAACGAGGGCCGCGAGGACGACGCCGAACACCGGTGCGACGAGCCGCACGGCATGATGTGCGTTCGGCACGGGCGGTGCTTCCGGAGGGGGCAGTGGCTCGTCGATTGGGGCCACGGATTGCGCGCGAGGAGAGTGCAGCCCTGGCACGGGGCCGACGGTGGAAAGGACAGCGCGTATTGTAGCCGCTGCCCCGACCAACTCCATCTGCGCATCGTTTGCAGCGATCCCGTCCTGACGTGGATCAGGCTGTGTGGTTCACTTGCCCTGCCCGGCGTCCCGGTTCGACGGTGGACTGTTGACCGGGTCCGGTTTCGATGTATAATCGCGCCTCTTTGCCAGTGGTTTCTGGTTCCGCGATCCAAGCGGGGCGGAAATGCAGCGAAACCCGGCCTGTTCTTTAACAAAACACAACCGATAAGTGTGGGTGCTGGGGTGTCTGGG
>JBDTVU010000270.1:0-2750 GCA_040007035.1 Betaproteobacteria bacterium
GAGGCGCGACCCGGGGCTGGCGGAGGAGGGTCGCGCGATGACCAAGTATAATATCTCGCTTGCCGGAAGCGCTGCGGTCACGAGACCGGGAACCGGATTCCGTGTGGGCGCCCGTGAAGGTGGAGCTTCGCACGACGATGATCCTGTCGCACCAGCACCGCTTCGTCTTCATCAAGGGGATGAAGGTCGCGAGCACCAGCGTCGAGCTCGCCTTTTCCCGAATCTGCGGGCCCGACGACGTCATCACGCCGGTGTCCCCGATCGACGAAAAGCTCAGAATCGACGCGGGCGACCTGCCGCGCAACTTTGCCGCCGAGCGTGCGATCGAGGTCGAGTACGTCCGGCAGATACGCGAGCTCCCGCTCGACCGGCTGCTCGAGGCGGAGGTCCCGTGGGCGCAGCTCCGGTTCTACAACCACATGCCGCTGGCCGAGGTGGAGCAGCGTGCCGACCGACCGCTCGACGCCTACACGATCGTCGGCGTCGAGCGCGATCCGTACGAAAAGGTGGTCTCGCTGGCCAACTGGATGCTGCAGGCACCGTACTACAGCCGGGGGCAGGCGATCAGGTTCGACGCCGGACAGATGCGGGCCGCAGTGGACCTGCTGATCCGCGATCGAACGATATTGATGGGCCGGAACATCGAGCGGTACCGGCGGCTTGATGGGCGGCTCGAATTGACCACCATGCGCTACGAGACGCTGGCCGATGATTTCGGGCGCCTGATGCAGCAACTGGGCGTGCCGACTCCCTGGCCCGCATTGCCGCACGCGAAGAAGGGCAACTACACGGCGCGGCCGGTCGACGTGCTGTCGCCGCGCCAGGTCGCGATCGTCAACGAGCTGTTCGCGGAAGAATTCTCGTACTTCGGGTATCCGAAACGCTGACCCGGTCTGCCGCTGCCGGTCCCGATCCAGCAACCACGTCTCGACGGACGATGAACCGCAACGACGAATTGTTCGCGCCCGCAGCACGATGATCCTGTCGCACCGGCACCGCTTCGTCTTCGTCAAGGGCACCAAGGTCGGCGGCACCAGCGTCGAGATCGCGCTGTCCGGCCTCTGCGGGCCCGACGACATCGTCACGCCGGTGATCCCGATCGACGACAAGCCGCGAATCGAGAGCGGCCACCCGCCGCGGAACTACGCGCGCGACCGTGCGACCGAGGCGGATTACGTGCGGCGCGTCCTCGCGGCGGCGCCCGAGCGACTGCACGCGACCGAGCTGCCGCCGCCGTCGCTGCTGTTCTACAACCACATGCCGCTGGCCGAAATCGAGCGCAAGGCCGGCGTCCCGCTCGACTGTTACGCCATCGTCTGCGCCGAGCGCAGCCCCTATGCGAAGGCGATCTCGCTCGCGCACTGGTCGATGCAGGGCCCGGCGTACGGCCGCGGGCGGCCGATGCGGTTCGATCCGGCCGAGACGAGACGCGCGCTCGACATCATCATCGCCAACGGGACGATCCTGCGCTGCCGCAACATCGACCGGTACCGGCGCGCGAACGGCGAGCTCGACGCCAGCGTGCTGCGGTTCGACGCACTAGCTGACGATTTCGCCGCGTGGCTGACGCGGTTGCGCATCCCGCCGCCGCATCCGGTGCTGCCGCACGCCAAGGCCGGGAACTACAGCGTGCGGCCGGTCGACCTGCTGTCGACGGACCAGATCGCGGCGATCAACGCGCTGTTCCGCGAAGAGTTCGCCGCCTTCGGCCATCCGATGCTCTGACGGCGACGGCGCGATGGGCGGAGCGGAGCGACAGATGCGAACCACGCCGGCGGCAGCGTCCCGGCGTGGCTCGGGGCGCGACCGATGATCCTGTCGCATCGGCATCGGTTCGTGTTCGTCAAGGGGCGCAAGGTCGCGGGGACCAGCGTCGAGATCGCGCTGGCGGCGATCTGCGGTCCGGACGACATCGTCACGCCGATGAGTCCGGTCGACGAGAAGCTGCGCGTCGACGCCGGGCACCCGCCGCGCAACTTTGCGGTGCGGCCCGAGACGGAGTCGGACTACGTGAGGCGGATCGGCGCGTGCACGCCGGAGCGGCTGCACGAGATCGCGATGGCGCGCGCCGAGCTGCGTTTCTGGAACCACATGTCGCTGGCCGAAGTCGAGGGTCGCGTCGATTCCCCGCTCGACGGTTACGCGGTGATCTGCGTCGAGCGCAATCCCTACGAGAAGGCGATTTCGCTCGCGCACTGGATGCTGAATGCACCCGCGTATCGCCAGGGTCAGCCGCTGAAATTCGACGTCGGCGAGACGCGGACCGCGCTCGATTTCCTGATCCGCGACGGCGCGATCCTGCAATGTCGCAACGTCGACCGCTATCGGCACGCGAACGGCCTGCTGGCGGTGGAGGCGATGCGCTTCGAAACGCTCGCCGACGATTTCGCCGGCCTGATGAAGCGCCTCGGCGTGGCCGCTGTCCCGCCGCTGCCCCACGTCAAGAGCGGCAATTACCGCGCGCGGCCGATCGACGTTCTCTCGATGGGCCAGATCGCGTCGATCAACGAGCTGTTTGCCGAGGAATTCGCGTACTTCCGGTACCCGAAGCTATGACGGCGATCGCAGACGGCTTATCCTTGCTGCCACGCCCGCGGCCGGCGGCCCGCCGCCGGCGCGCGGCTGCCGACGCCGGCCCCCCTTCTTCACGACGATCCTGTTACCGACGATGAACCGCAACGAAGAGCTCTTCGCGCGCGCCCAGCGCACCATTCCCGCCGGCGTCAACTCGCCGGTCCGCGCGTTCCGCT
>JBDTVU010000271.1:0-2748 GCA_040007035.1 Betaproteobacteria bacterium
CGGATCGGAGTAGATTAGCAGAGTTGCCGATGGCGAAACGAAACCTCCCCCTGTCGAAGGTATACGGCCTGCTGGAGCCAGGGCCGGTGACGCTGGTCACGACGGTGCGGCGCGGCCGACCGAACGCGATGGCGATGTCGTGGCACACGATGCTCGAGTTCGAGCCGCCGCTCGTCGGTTGCGTGATCAGCAACCGCAACCACACGTTCGCGGCGCTCAAGTCGACGAAGGAATGCGTGCTGGCGATCCCGACCGTCGAGCTCGCGCAAGCCGTCGTCGGCTGCGGCAACACTACCGGCGCCGCCATCGACAAGTTCGCCACCTTCGACCTGACGCCGGTCTCCGCCGCGCAGGTGTCGGCCCCGCTCATCGGCGAGTGCTGGGCGAACCTCGAATGCCGCGTCGTCGACACCCGGTTCGTCGCCCGCTACTCGTTCTTCGTGCTCGACGTGGTCAAGGCGTGGATCGATCCGTCGCGGAAGGATCCACGCACCCTTCATCATCGCGGCTACGGCCGGTTCATGCTCGCCGGGAAGACGATGCGGCTGCCGTCACGGATGCGCTGAGGCGCACCCGTGTGCAATGCAACCGCAAGGAGACCGAAAGGAATGTTCGAGAAGACGCTCATCGCCGGCTGGGGCGACATGGACTTCAATGCGCACATGCGCAATACCGCTTTCCTCGACAAATCGGCGGACATGCGGATGATGTTCTTCGCCGAACAGGGTTTCCCGATGGCGAAGTTCGTCGAGCTACGGGTCGGACCGGTGGTGATGCACGACGAAGTCGACTACTACCGCGAAGTCGGACTGCTGGAGCCGCTTCGCGCGACGCTCGAGCTTGCGGGACTCGCCGACGACGGCAGCCGGTTCACGCTGCGCAACGAATTCTTCCTCGCCGACGGCAAGCGCTCGGCGCGCGTCACCAGCACCGGCGGCTGGCTCGATCTCGCCGCGCGGCGGCTGATCGCGGCGCCCGCGGACGTGCTCGCCGCGCTGCGGGTGCTGACGACGACGCCCGATTTCCGGACGCTCGAGTCGAGCGTGAAGTAGCGCGGCGCGATCACCCGCCGCGCGGCACCACCGCCGTCGCTTCGAGCTCGATCTTGCCCGGACTGTCGAGCAGGTCGGACACGAAGATCATGCTCATCGCCGGGTAGTGCGCGCCCATGTGCCGGCGCCAGATCGCGCCCAGCTCGCGCCGCGCGGCCATGTACGCCGGCTTGTCGCAGCAGTACGCGGTCATCCGGCAGATGTGCTCGGGTCGCCCGCCCGCCTTCGCCAGCACCGCGACGACGTTGGCGAGCGCCTGGTCGAACTGCGGCGCGATGTCGGCGGAATGGAAATGCTGCTGCGCATCCCAGCCGACCTGGCCGGCGACGAACACGATGCGGCCGGCGTCGGCGGCGATGCCGTTGGCGTAGCCGATCGGCGCTGCCCAGCCGTCGGGGAGCAGGGTTTCGGTGGCCATCGTCAGTCCGTGTACACCGGAGGGTCGGGATCGTTCGCCCAGTCGCGATCCGGCTTGGGCACCTTCTTCATCCACGCCTTCACCAGCTCGACGTGCTCGCGCTCCTCGGCCTGCAGCTCGCGCGCGGCGCGCCGGATCGACTCGTTGCCGGCCGCCTTCACCAGCGCGGCGAAAAAGCGCTCGGCGCGCTCCTCCGCGGCCAGCGCCAGTTGCAGCGCATGATACGGCTGCATCAGGTAATGGACCTCGTCGATCGGCGTCGTCTCCGGCGCCTCGAGGCCCTCCCAGCGGAATCCGCCCGCCGGCACCTGCGGCGCGCTGGTCCAACCCATCTCGTCGAGGATCTGGTCGGCGTGCTTGGCCTCGTACTGCGCCATCGTGCGGAACATCGACGCGACCTCGCGGTTGTTGTGCGTTTCCATCGCGTCGGCGAAATCGTGATAGCGCTGCGCAGCCTCGTTCTCCATCACCCACGCCTGCGTCATGAATTCGGCCAGCGACCGCGGCGCCGTGGCGGCAGGCCACCGGGAGACCGGCTTCGCTGCCGCCGGTTTCACAGCCGCTGGTCGTGCGGTTGCCGGTTTCGACGCGGCAGGTTTCGGCGGCGGCTTCTTCGGGGCGGCCGTCTTCGCCGCTGGCTTGCCGGCCTTCTTCTTCGCGATCGGCGTCAGCTTCGCCTTGATCGCTGCCGGGCGCTTCTTCGTCGCGGGGCTCACAGCTCGAACTCCGCTTCGAGGTCGGCGACCGAGCACTTCGCCTTGCCCGCGTTCGGCGGGTACGGCGTCCGGTTGCCGGCGTAGAGCACGCCGATGTTGAATCCGTCGTCGGTCATGATCCGGCGCGCGGCACGGGCCGGATCGTCGGTCGGGCCGACCGGCGCCGGGTGCACGTGCTGCTTCCACTCGCGCTGCTCGGGCCGGAACGTGATGCACGGGCTCAGGATCTCGATGAACGAGAAGCCCGGATGGCGGATGCCCTCGGCGATGATCTCGGCGGTGCCGTTCGGATCCCCGGCGAACGCGCGGGCGACGAAATTGGCGCCCGACGCGAGCGCGATCACCAGCGGGTGGAACGAGCGCACGCCGGTGCCGCCCGGCGAGAGCTTGTTGTCCCAGTCGGGCTCGGTCGTCGGCGACGCCTGCCCCTTGGTCATCCCGTACACGTGGTTGTCCATCACGATGTAGGTGAGGTCGAGGTTGCGCCGGCACGCGTGCAGGAAGTGATTGCCGCCGATCGAGTAGCCGTCGCCGTCGCCGCCGGTGACGAGCACCGTCAGCT
>JBDTVU010000272.1:0-2740 GCA_040007035.1 Betaproteobacteria bacterium
ATCTCGCGTTCGCGTCGCGCTGCGGCTTCTCCGCCGACCTGTCCGGCCCGGTCAATGACCGGACGATGTTCCACGCCGACAACTGCTACTGGCTGCCGGACGTCGCGCTGCATTCGTATCGCTGCAAGACCAACACCGTCAGCGACACGGCGTTCCGCGGCTTCGGCGGGCCGCAGGGGATGTTCGCGATCGAGATGATCGTCGATGAGATCGCGTGCGCGCTTGGCCGCGATCCGCTCGCGATACGCAGAGCGAACCTGTACGGCACGGCGGAGCGCAACGTCGCGCCGTACGGGATGACGATCGAGGACAACATCGCGCCGGAACTGATCGATCGGCTCGCGCAGACAGCACGCTACGGCGAGCGGCGGGCAGCGCTGCGCGAATGGAACCGCGCGAGCCCGGTGATCAAGCGCGGCATCGCGCTGACGCCGGTCAAGTTCGGCATCTCGTTCACCGCGACGCACTACAACCAGGCCGGCGCGCTGCTCCACGTCTACAACGACGGCGCCGTGCTGCTGAACCACGGCGGCACCGAGATGGGCCAGGGGCTGTTCACCAAGGTCGCGCAGGTGGTCGCGCACGAACTCGCGATTCCGCTCGACCGCGTTCGCGTGTCGGCGTCGGACACCAGCAAGGTGCCCAACGCATCGCCGACTGCGGCGTCGTCCGGCAGCGACCTCAACGGCATGGCGGCGCGCGACGCCGCACGAACGATCAAGGCGCGGCTGGCGGCGTTCGCGGCGAAGAAGCTCGGCGGCACCGCGGAGGACGCCGTGTTCGCCGGCGGCGAAGTGCGCGCGGGGGGGACGACGCTGCCGTTCGCCGAACTCGTCCGGCGCGCGTACTTCGCCCGCGTGCCGATGTCGGCGACGGGCTTCTACGCGACGCCGAAGATCCACTACGACCGGACAACGCTGACCGGCCGGCCGTTCCTCTATTTCGCGTACGGCGCCGCCGTGTCGGAAGTCGCGATCGACACGCTGACCGGCGAGTGCCGGCTCGTCGCCGTCGACATCCTGCACGATGCCGGGACCTCGCTCAATCCCGCCATCGACCGCGGCCAGATCGAGGGCGGCTTCCTCCAGGGCTGGGGCTGGCTGACGATGGAAGCGCTGTGGTGGAACGAGCGCGGTGAATTGAAGACGCACTCGCCGTCGACGTACAAGATCCCGACCGCGCGCGAGTGGCCGCGCGAATTCCGGCTCGACTTCTTCGACGCGCCGAACCGCGAGGACACGATCCACCGGTCGAAGGCCGTCGGCGAGCCGCCGTTCATGCTGGCGCTCTCGGCGTTTTACGCGATCCGCGACGCGGTAGCGAGCGTGGCCGATTACCGGAAGCCGCCACGGCTCGACGCGCCGGCGACGGCCGAGGCGATCTTCGGCGCCGTCCGTGAAATCGGGGCCCGGCCGTGAACGCGCACGTCGCGTGGCCGGATGCGCTGGCCGCCGCGCTCGAACGCGACGGGCGTGCGCTCGTCGTCACCGTCGCCGACGCCCGCGGCTCGACGCCGCGCGAATCCGGCACCGCGATGGTCGTCACCGCCGACGCGCTGGTCGGCACCGTCGGCGGCGGCCATCTCGAATACGAGGCGCTGAAGCTCGCGCGCGAGTCGCTGGCCGACCCTGCGGCGCTGCCCGCGGCGTGGCTCGTCCGCTTCCCGCTCGCGGCGCGGCTCGGCCAGTGCTGCGGCGGCGTCGCCACGCTTGCGTTCCAGACGGTGTGCCGGGACGATGCCGGTTGGCTGGCGACGGCGCGCGCGTGCTTCCGGACGCAGGCGGCGTTCGCGCTCGTCGGCCGTCTCGGCAGCGGGCCGGAAGCGGCGGCGCGGCTGCTGGTCACCGCCGACGACGCGCGCGGCACGCTCGGCGATCCGGCGCTCGATTCGGCGGCGGTCACCGCGGCGCGCGAACGGCTCGCCGCGCTGCCGGCCGAGGCGCGCGCCCGCTCCGGCGTCGCCGAGCGCCACGGCGCGACGCTGTTCGTCCACGTGGTGCGGCCGGCCGGCTTCGACGTGTTCGTGATCGGCAACGGCCACGTCGGCCGCGCGCTGGTGCACGTGCTCGGCGCGTTGCCCGCGCGCGTGCGCTGGATCGACGAGCGCGAGCGCGACTTTCCGGAAACGGTGCCGGGCAACACGGAGATCATCGTCACCGACACGCCCGACGCCGAGCTGCGCGCGGCGCCGGCCGGCAGCTACGTCGTCATCACGACGCACAGCCACGCGCTCGACTTCGAGCTGGCGGCGGCGGCACTCGCGCGCGACGACTGGCGCTATCTCGGGATGATCGGGTCGGCGGCGAAACGCGCGCAGCTCGCGCACAAGCTCGACGAGCGGGGAATCCCGGCCGATGCGCTCGACCGCGTCACCTGCCCGATCGGCGCTCTCGGCGGCGGCATCCGCAGCAAGGAGCCGGGCGCGATCGCCGTCGCCGTTGCGGCGGAGCTGCTTGCAATCCGCGAGCGCGTCAGCGTCGACAACACCGCCAATGTCGCCACGGGGGTCCGGTAGCGCGGCGTTGCCGGATCGAGCGCGGCCTGCACCTGCCACCGTGGCTTTACCGGCATAATCGCTTGATGAGCGCCGTCCCCCGTCTGCGGCTCGCGGGCATCACCAAGATCTATCCGTCGGTCGTCGCCAACGACGGCATCGACCTCGAGGTGCTCCCCGGCGAGATTCATGCGGTGCTCGGCGAGAACGGCGCCGGCAAGTCGACGCTGATGAAGATCATCTACG
>JBDTVU010000273.1:0-2734 GCA_040007035.1 Betaproteobacteria bacterium
AACGGCGAAACCCGGCGGCTTGCGGGGTGCGCCGCCAATCCATGGCGACGGGCTGCGTTTACTGTGAAGGGGAGGGCGGTCGGACGCTCTGGCGCGATGCGCGCTGCCGCGTCGTGCTCGCAGACGAACCCTTCGCCGGTTTCTGCCGCGTGATCTGGAACACGCATGTCCGCGAAATGACCGACCTCTCCGCCGCCGAACGCGATCACCTGATGGCCGCCGTCTGGGCCGTGGAGGCGTCGCTGCGCAACCGGCTCGGTCCCGACAAGATGAACCTCGCGAGCCTCGGCAACCTGGTGACCCACGTGCACTGGCACGTGATTCCGCGCTTTGCCGCGGATTCGCATTTTCCGCAGCCGATCTGGGGCACGCGGCAACGCGATGCCGCGTCGCGCGCGCTGCCGCCCGATTTCCCGGCCTTGCTCACCGGCGACCTCGCCGCCGCGCTCGGCTGACCCGACCCGCGATGCCCGACTCGACCAGCCCCGCGATGGCCGCACCGGCGGCGACGGCGCCCGCCGTTCCGCCGCTCGCGTTCGCCGATTCCGACGGCGCGCTGCGCTGGGCGAAATCGCTGCCGTTCGCGAACGTCGCGCAGGTCTACGAAGCGGTTCAAGGTCAGCTGAAAGCGCTGTCCGGCGCGGAGTTCGTGCCGCGCGAGCGGGCGACGATCGCCGAGGTGATGCGCGACCAGGTCGCACATCTGCACACGGAGCTGGCGCGCCGCTTCGCAGGCAAGCCGCAGCCGGCCGTCGACCGCGAGCTCGAAGCCGCCGATCAGGCGATCGCGTTGTGGCAGGCGCTGTGGGAGCAGTACTCGGCGTGCTTGAAGCCGCTGCTCGAGGGCGATCCCGACCTCGTCGGCGTCAAGCCGAAGCTGCTGCAGCGCGGCCTCTACGTCGGCAAGCAGCTCGTCGTCGTCCACGGCCTCGCCCGGCGCGCGCTGCCGCCCGCGATCTGGCAGGAGTTGCACGCCTACTACCGGCTGGCCGAGATGCTCGAATGCGCGGTGACGGCGGTTTCCGACGACCTGATGCCCAACGGCGTCGGCATCTCCTGCTACTCGACCTACAGCCACGCGTTGCTGCTCGGACTGGCCGAGCCCTGCGCGATGTCGATCAAGCAGATCGAGCTCACCGACCGCTGGTTGGCGATGTGGGCGCGCAAGGTGTTCCCGTACGCGCAGCAACGCGAGAGCGAAGGCCCGGTGATCGTGGTCGACCTCGACACCGCCACCGGCGCATCGCTCGCCGTCGCCGCGCCGCGGCACCCGCCGGCGTCGATGCGTTTCGGATACCCCGGCAAACTCGCCACCAGCGTCCGCGGCCGGCTGAAGCGGCTGCAGACCGGCGCCAATCCAGCCGAGCTGCAACTCGGCCACGACTGCAGCATCGAGCAGTGCACGACGCTGCTGGGCTACCTCGACTCGCGCTGGTACCAGTTGCCGAGGCGGGTCGCCGACGCGCCGCGCGCCGTCGTCGAGCTGTGCGCCGGCGGTCTCACCGCCGCGTACTTCCGCGTCGGCGGCCGGACGTTCGAGCGCCGCGATCCGCTGGGGCGGCTCTCGTTCCAGGGCGCGCAGCACCTGCAGACGCTGGGCGCGCTGACCGATTACGACCGCGGCAAGGAAGACGCCGAGCGCACCTGGGCATGGGAGCGCTGGCACGGCAGCTACGAGTGGCGCGAGGCGCACCTCGAGCGCGCGGACGCGACCAGTCATCGCTGGCAGCTCGACCAGCTCGTCGCCGTCCGCGACGACGAGCGCGTCCGGCTGGGCTACGTCACCCGCGTCGCGCTAGACCCCCACGGCGGGCTCGCGCTGACGCTGCGGATGTGGTCGGGGTCGCCGAAGACGATCGCCGTCCGTCCGCTGTCGAACATGGTGTCGGAGGATCCGCCGCTGCCGTCGCTGCTGCTCGCCGAGACGCCGGAGGACAAGCCCTGCCTGGTGCTGCCGCCGCGGACGTTCAACCCGAGCCGGGTGCTGCGCTCGCTGGATTCCGGACCCGAGCATCGCTACCGGCTGACGCGGCTGCTGCAGCGCGGCGCCGACTTCGAGCGCGTCGCGTTCGAGGAAATCGCCTGACCGCCCGCTGATTGCGGCGGCCCGCGCGGGGCGCTGCGCACGCACGATGCCCAACCGCCTCGCGGGCGAGACCAGCCCGTACTTGCTGCAGCACGCCGACAACCCCGTCGACTGGCACCCGTGGGGCGAGGCGGCGCTCGCGCTGGCGAAGCGCGAAGGCCGGCCGATCCTGCTCTCCGTCGGGTATTCGGCGTGCCACTGGTGCCACGTGATGGCGCACGAATCGTTCGAGGATGCGGACGTCGCCGCGGCGATGAATGCGCACTTCGTCAACATCAAGGTCGACCGCGAGGAGCGCCCGGACCTCGACCAGATCTACCAGACGGCGCACGCGTTGCTGACGCGCCAGTCGGGCGGATGGCCGCTGACGATGTTCCTGACGCCCGACGGCGAGCCGTTTTTCGGCGGCACCTATTTCCCGAAGGAATCGCGCTACGGCCGCCCGGGCTTTCTCGACCTGCTGCCGCGTATCGCCGCCCATTATCGCGAGCAGGGTTCGGCGATCGCCGAGCAGAACGTGCGGCTGACCGAGGCGCTGGCGGCGCTCGAGCCGGAACCCGTCGCCGACGCGACGCTGCCCGCGAACGCACCGGCGCTGGCGCTGGCCGGGCTCGAGCACAGCTTCGACCCCGAGCACGGCGGCTTCGG
>JBDTVU010000274.1:0-2720 GCA_040007035.1 Betaproteobacteria bacterium
CCTCCAGGATCGGGCGTGCGCCGTCGACCGTGGCCAGCGCGAGCAGGTCGGCCAGCGTGAGGCCGCACCACGGCGCACGCAGCACCGCGAATGCCGCGAGCCGGTCGGTCGGCTGCACCAGCGCGCGCGTCAGCGAAGCAAGGTCGCGCGTGGCGAGCCGATCGGCGAGCGATTCGAGGTCGCGCGCGGCGAACGCGATGCCGGCACGACGCAGCGCCGGCAGGATCGCGTCGAGATGGGTCCTCGCGCGCACCAGAACGGCAATCTCGTGCGCGCCGGCCTTCTCGGCTGCGCGGATCCGGCGGACGACGGCATCGGCCTCGGCGTACCGATCGACGACGATGTCGAGCGTCGGCGTGCAATCGTTTTCGTCGCCCGCCCCGGCCGGACCGCCGCCCGCGGCAAGCACGGGCTTGTACGCGACCTCGCCTCGCGCAGCGTCGTCCGCACCGGGCAGCACGTGCGGAAACACCCGGTTGAGCCAATCAACCACCGCCGGCCGCGAACGGAAATTCCGCGCGAGATCAAGGCACTCGACGTCGACGCCGCCGATGCGTCCGCGCGCCTGCGCGTCGACGAAAATGCCGACCTCGGCTTCGCGGAACCGATAGATCGACTGCATCGGATCGCCGACGGCGAACAGCGTTCGCCCGTCCCCGGCTTCCCAGCCTGAGGTCAGCCGCTCTATCAGCGCCAGTTGTGCCCACGACGTGTCCTGGAACTCGTCGACCAGCAGATGCTCGATCCGGTAGTCGACGGCGAGCAGCAACTCCCCGGGGTCGTCGGCGTTGCCGAGCGCGGCCAGCGCGCGCAGCGTCGCTTCGGAGAAATCGGTCTTCCCTTCGCGGGCGAACACGGTGAGCAGGCGTCCCGCGACGTTGCGCAGGAGCACCAGCGCCGCGTCGACGAACGCCCAGGCGTCGTTCGAGTAGCGCGGCGGCGGCAGGTCGCGCACCGCGGACAGCGCCGCGGCGAGTCCGGGCACGTCCGCCGCCTCGGCGAGCCAGGCCTCGAACGCCGACTTGGGCGCAGCTGCGGCGGTGCCGCCTTTTGCCGCGGGGAAGCCGTTGTTTTTCGTCACCTTGACGCGGAACTGCGCATCGCCTTTGACGAGCAGCCAGTTCGCGAGCGTGCGCCAGTCGTCCAGCGCGTCGGCGGTCGCGTCCGGGATCCCGCCGCCGGAAGCGAGCCTCCGCAGCGCGGCGGCGAGGTCGCCGCAGCCGTCGACGGTTTCGAAGCGGGCCGCGGCGTGGCGCTCGAATTCGGGCAACCGCGCGCGAAGCACGTCGTCGAACGCAGCGTGCGTGTGGCCGAGTGCCGCCTCGACCTCCGCTCGCAACCCGCGCTCGAGCATCGCGCGCAGGTCGCCGCCCTCCTCACCGTTGCCGCCGCCCATCGGCAGCCGCAGCCACTGGTCGCGCTTGGCGAGGAGCGCGGCGAGCAGGCGCGCGGCGAGGTCGGCATCGTTGTCGACGTGCGACAGGAAACGGCGCCACGCAGGATCGTCGGCGTCCGCCGCGGCGAGCGCATCGTGCGCCGCGGCCGCGTACAGGGCGCTCGCATCCTCGACGAACGCCGGCAGCGCGCCGAGGCCGGTCGCCACCGGTGCCTGCCGCGCCAGTGCCGCCGCCAGCGCGTCGATCGTCATCATCCGCAGCCGCGCCGGCTGCGCGATCAGTTGCCAGCCACGGCGACGGTCCTGCGCCAGCGCGGCGACGGCCAGCCGCCGCGTCACGAGGTGGTTCGGGTGCGACGGGTCCACCGGCACGTCGGCATCGGCGTCACGAAGGGCCGCCAGCACGCGCTCGCGCATTTCGGCCGCAGCCTTTTTCGTGAACGTCATCGCGACGACGCCCTCGGGGCGCTCGGTGTGCGCGAGCAGCGCGAGGAAGCGCTGGATCAGCAACGCGGTCTTGCCCGAGCCTGCCGGCGCCTGGACGAGAAACGAGCGTCCGGCGTCGAGCGCCCGTGCCCGGGCCAAACCGTCCTTCGCCTCGAGGTCGACGGTGCCGGTGCGTCGCAGCTCAGCCATCGGCGTCTCCGGAGGCCACCGCCTCGTCGTCGAGCGCACGGACGCGGCACAGAGGTTTCTGATCGCAGTATCGGCATGCGCCGGCGTCGCGCGGCGCCACCCGCGCATCGCCGGCACGGAAATCGTCGACAAGATCGCCGAGCGTTGCGGCGAACCGCGCTTCGACGGCAGTCCAGTCCGGCAACGCGGCCATGCGCAGATCGGCGGGCGCGTCCAGCGCCGGCCACACCGCCACGTCGGCGGCGAGGCCGTCGACGCCGATCTCCCCGGCCTTCACCCGGACGTAGGCGACGGCGCGCACGGGCGTGTCCGGATCGCGCGCCTTCCACGCGAGCGCGTAGAGGCCCACTTGCGTGCCCGTCGGTCGATCGGCGAACCACCTCTTCGGCGCGACCGTCCGGCCGGACTTGTAATCGACGATCGCGACACCGCCCTCCGGCAGCGTGTCGACACGGTCGATCTGCAGCGTGAGCTCGAGGCCGCCCAGCACGAGCGGCGAGCGCAGCTCCGTCTCGCGCACGGTGAACGGCGGCCGCCCACGCTCGCCGTGCTCGAGCCATGCGCCGATCGTCGCCGCGAGCCGCTGCGCCTCGCCGGCCACTACAGGCGCAGGCAGGCTCTGCCAGCGCCTGCGATCGACCTCGGTGGACCCGGCGCGGACGGCCGCCGCGATCTTCGCTTCGAGCGT
>JBDTVU010000275.1:0-2695 GCA_040007035.1 Betaproteobacteria bacterium
GCCCGTCCGAGCGCGTGCAGAAGGGCAGCTACGGCGCCTGCCTGATGGCCGAGCCTGCGCTGGTGGCCGATTGCGTGAAGGCGATGCGCGACGCCGTTGCGGTGCCGGTGACGGTCAAGCACCGGATCGGGCTCGATCGCGGCGAGGAGTACGGGTTCGTGCGCGATTTCGTCGGCACCGTCGCTGCTGCCGGCTGCGACGTGTTCATCGTCCATGCCCGCAATGCGGTGCTGAAAGGGCTGTCGCCGAAGGAGAATCGCGAGGTGCCGCCGCTGCGTCACGACGTCGTCCATCGGCTGAAGCGCGACTTTCCGACGCTGACGATCGTCGGCAACGGCGGACTGCTGCGCTGGGAAGCGATCGACCGCGAGCTCGCCGCGGTCGACGGCGCGATGCTCGGCC
Organism: Betaproteobacteria bacterium; assembly: GCA_040007035.1. GTDB lineage: Bacteria > Pseudomonadota > Gammaproteobacteria > Burkholderiales > Casimicrobiaceae > CAIWHR01. The sequence continues at coordinate 403 of JBDTVU010000275.1, forward strand.
GGGCGGCGTACCACGACCCGTATCTGCTGGCGCAGGCCGACTGGCGCGCGTACGGCGACGAAGCGCCGGTACGCTCACGCGCCGAGGTGCTGCGAGCGATGATCCCGTACGCCGAGGCGCAGCTTGCGCGCGGCGTCCATCTGCGGGCGATCGCCCGCCACGTGCTGGGCCTCTATCACGGCCAGTCGGGCGGCCGGCGTTTCCGGCGGATCCTGTCCGACGCGCAGAAGCTGCGCGACGCGGGGCCGGGGCTGCTGCTGGAGGCGCTCGCGGCGGTGGAGCCGACCGCAGTGGAGGCATAGGCCGCGAGCGCGGCTACCTTTTCCGGTTTTCGCGCCGAGTTCGGAACCGCTCGATGCTGGCGGTGATGCCGTTGGGCGGCGGCGCGCCCGGCTCGGGATCGGCGTCCTCGGCGCCGCCCGGCATGGCGCGCAGGAAGCGGTCCGGGGCGACATCCGACCAGATCGACACGACGACGTAGGTGGCGACGACCAGCAGCGGCCCGCCCAAGGCGGCGACCCCGGTGTAGATCACCATCAGCGTCGCCATCCAGCGCAGGAACACGAGTGTGAAGCGGCGCTTCAACCGCAGATCCGCGACCGTGCGCGTGCGCAGCGCCTTCCACAGTTCCCAGTACGACCAGAACGCGGCGACTGCCTGCATCAGCGCGCCGCCGCCGAGCGACCCGTCGGCCAGCGCTTCGCGCCAGTGGAACCCGCTCGGCCCCAGCACGAAGATGATCGGCACGCCGAGCGGAACCGCGATGAACGCCGCCAGGAACAACCCCATCGCGACGGCGCCGACCTCGCCGTTGACCCGGCTGGCCCAGCCGTCGTCGGTGGGAATCCACGTCGCCATGAAGCCGGCCGCGATCACCGCGATCGCCAGCATCGTGTCGAGAAAGTAGAGCAGCAGGACGTTCGCCGCGCTCCAGTGGAAGAAGACGATGCCGGCGAGCGGGACGATGTTGCGCGCGACGACCTGGGCGACGACCAGCGGCGAGATCGGGGCGGCCATCGTGCGCGGCGTCCGACTACGTGTGGCCCGGCTCGTCGGCGAGATACGCGCGGACGATGCCCTCGAAATCGGCGTCGGCGCGCATCCCGAGCGCGGTCCCGAGCCGCGGTGCGAAGTTCGCCGGCCACGTCGACACGATGCGGTCGATCGCCGGATCGAAGTCCCACTTGACGCGCGCGGCGACGGCGTCGCCGGCGACCTTGCGCAGCGCCGCGACCATGTCGCCGACGGCGACCGAGATGCCGGGGACGTTGACGCTGCGCGTGTGCGTAAATTTTGCCGCCGCGGCCTCGTGCCCGATGACGAGGTTGTCGATGACGGTGCGCGGCGACGACACCCACATTCGCGTCGTCGGTGCGACCGGGCACATCGCGTCGACGCCGGCGAGCGGTTCGCGGATGATCCCGCTTGCGAACGACGAAGCCGCCTTGTTCGGCTTGCCCGGTCGCACGGTGATCGTCGGCAACCGAAGGCTGCGGCCGTCGAGGAAACCCTTGCGCGTCATGTCGTGGACGAGGTATTCGCCGATCGTCTTCTGCGTGCCGTACGACGATTGCGGCAGCAGCGGCGCGTCGTCGGGAACCGGATCGGGCAGCGTGCCGCCGAACACGGCGAGCGAGCTCGTGAACACGAACTTCGGCGGCGCGGCGAGCTTGCGGCAGCGCTCGAGCAGCAGGCGCGTCGCGTCGAGGTTGACGCGCATCCCGATGTCGAACTCGGCCTCGGCCTGGCCGCTGACGACGGCGGCGAGGTGGAATACGCTGTCGGTGTCGGCAGCGACCGCGCGCTCGATGACGGCGGGATCGGCGAGGTCGCCGGCGATGCCGCGCACGCGCGGATCGGCCGCGGCCGGTGGCGCGACGACGTCGAGCAGCACGATTTCGGAGATCGGCCGCGTGACGCCGCGGGCGTCGGTCAGCTGGCCGCGGGCGAGGAGCGTGCGGGCGAGGCGGCTGCCGAGAAAGCCGGCGGCGCCGGTGATCACGATGCGCATGGTCGCGGGACCCGATCGTTGACGAAGCCGCCATCATAGCCAACTGCGCCGCGTTCGCCATGAGCCCCCGCGCCGGCCGCCTGCGCCGCCGTCGCCGATGCTCGATCCCCGCGCGGGAAATGGCGCGGGGTCACGTGCTAGAATTCTGCGTCCTGCGGCAGGCCACGCCGCGGCAGACGCCCTTCGTTCCGGGTCCTTCCGTTCGATGCCCACGGCTCCCGTATCCCTTCCGTCGAAGCTCGTCATCGCGACCCGGGAATCGGCGCTCGCGCTGTGGCAGGC
>JBDTVU010000276.1:0-2665 GCA_040007035.1 Betaproteobacteria bacterium
TCATTCCTTCGACGCCGAGGTTCAGCACGCCGGACTTCTCGGTGACGAGCTCGCCCAGCGCCGCGTACACCAGCGGCGTGCCGGCGGCGAGTGTGAGCACCAGCAGCTCGGCGGCGTGGTCCATCAGGCAGTCGCCCGCGTCACAGCCGCGCCGCGCACCACGCGCAGCCGGTAGTTGATGAAGACGTCCGAGGCGAGCAGGAAGAACAGCAGTGTTCCCTGGAACAGGCCGGTGACCGCCGACGGCAGCGCGAGGCCGATCTGCGCCGACTCGCCGCCGAGGTAGAGCAGCGACATCAGAAGGCTCGCGAACAGGATGCCCACCGGATGCAGCCGGCCGACGAACGCGACGATGATCGCGGCGAAGCCGTAGCCCGGCGACACCGACGGCAGAAGCTGCCCGATCGGGCCGGCGGCTTCGTTGATGCCGGCCACTCCCGCGCACGCGCCGCCGATCAGCATTCCCATCCACACGGTGCGCGGTGCCGAGATGCCCGCGTAGTTGGCTGCCGCCGGCGCGAGCCCGGCGACGCGCATCTGGAATCCGACGAGGCTCTTCGCGATGAACACCCAGCCGAGCGCGACGGCGGCGAGCGCCAGCAGGAAACCGACGTTCAGGCGCGTCTGCGCGACCAGGTTCGGCAGCAGCGCGCCGCGGGTGAACAGCTTCGACTGCGGGAAGTTGAAGCCCTCCGGATCGCGCCACGCGCCGTGGACGAGGAGCGACAGCACATACGATGCGACGTAGACGAGCATCAGCGAAACGAGGATCTCGTTGGCGTTGAACCGCGTTTTGAGCAGCGCCGGGATCGCCGCCCACAGCATGCCGCCGAGCGCACCGGCGACGATCATCGATGGCAGCAGCAGCGGCGAATCCGAGCCGTGGAACGCGAGTGCCAAGCCGCCGCCGAAGATCGCGCCCATCGTGAGCTGTCCCTCGGCGCCGATGTTCCAGACGTTGGCGCGGTAACCGGCGGCGAGGCCGACCGCGCACAGCATCAGCGGCCCGGCCTTCAGCAGCAGCTCAGCGAGACCGTACCGCGTCTCGACCGGCTTGACGAAGAACACGTGAAACGCCTGCCACGGGTTCTTCCCGAGCAGCGAGAACAACACGAAGCCGACGACGAGCGTAGCCACCGCGGCGATGATGGGCGACATCCAGCCGGCGGCGGGCGACGGCGCGGGACGGACTTCGAGCGCGATCCGCACCGGGTCAGATCTCGATCGCGCCGGCTGGCGAGAACTGGTGCTCGCCATGTACGCCGGCGGCGATGAACGATCCGCTCATCAGCATCCCGATCTCCGCGGCGTTGGTCTCGTGCACCGGTGTGGGCGTGGACAGCCGGCCCTGCGCGATGACGGCGAGCCGGTCGCAGATCTCGAACAGCTCGTCGAGTTCCTCCGACACGACGAGGACGGCGACGCCGGCGTCGGCGAGGTCGATCAGCGCCTGCCGGATCTGCGCAGCGGCGCCGACGTCGACCCCCCACGTCGGCTGCGCGGCGATCAGCACTTTCGGATGCTGGCGGATCTCGCGGCCGACGATGAATTTCTGCAGGTTGCCGCCGGACAGGCTGCGCGCCGCGGCCTGCGGCCCGGCGGCCTTCACGCGGAAGTCGGCGATCGTCGCCGCGGCGAAATCGCGGACCGCGTGATAGCGGACGAAACCGTGCGACGTCAGTTGCCTGCGGTGCGCGGTGAGGAGCGCGTTCTCCGCGAGCGACATCTCGGGCACCGCGCCGCGTCCGAGGCGCTCTTCGGGGACGAAGCAGAGGCCGAGCGCGCGGCGGCTCGCGGCGTCCTGTCGGCCGACCGGCGTGCCGGCGATCGAGACCGTCTGCGCGTCGGCGAGCGGCATTTCGCCGGAAAGCGCGGCCATCAGCTCCTTCTGGCCGTTGCCCGACACGCCGGCGATGCCGACGATCTCGCCGGCGCGCACGTCGAGGTTGATGTCGACGAGCGTCGTCCCGAACGGATCGGGCGAGCGCAGCGACAGGTCCTTCACCACGAGCGCTGCGTCACCGCCCGCGCTCCGCTGGCGACGCTCCGGATGCGGCAGGTCGCCGCCGATCATCATCTTCGCCAGCGAATGCGACGACTCGTGCCGCGGGTCGCAGGTACCGGTGACGCGGCCGGCGCGCAGCACCGTCGCCCGGTGGCACAGCGCGCGGATCTCGTCGAGCTTGTGGCTGATGTACAGGATCGAGCAGCCTTCGAGGGCGAGCCGGCGCAGCGTCTCGAACAGCTTCTCGACCGCCTGCGGCGTCAGCACCGACGTCGGCTCGTCCATGATCAGGAGCTTCGGGTCCTGCAGCAGGCAGCGTACGATCTCGACCCGCTGACGCTCGCCCACCGACATCGAGTGGATGTGGCGGTCCGGGTCGAGCGGCAGCCCGTAGTGCTTCGACACGTCGCGGATCCGCGCCGGCAGGTCGGCGCCGGCGCGCTCGCGGTCGAGCGCCAGCGCGATGTTCTCGGCGACGGTCAGCGTCTCGAACAGCGAGAAGTGCTGGAACACCATCCCGATGCCGAGCTTGCGCGCCCGCGCCGGATTGACGATGTGCACCGGCACCTCGTTCCAGCGCACGATGCCGGCATCGGGCTTGACGACGCCGTAGATGATCTTCATCAGCGTCGACTTGCCGGCGCCGTTCTCGCCGAGCAC
>JBDTVU010000277.1:0-2653 GCA_040007035.1 Betaproteobacteria bacterium
GTCTCGGTACGCTGGATCAGGTCGCCGATGTAGTAGATGTTCTCGGCCTTGAGGCAGTTGGCCGAGCGGACCGTCAGCTCGAGGTCGTCGACCGGGCGCAGCAGGATCGGGTCGACCTGCGGCGAGCTGCGCTCGGCGGCCGGCTGGTCCGTGCCCTGCAGGTCGGCGAACACCGACAGTTGCTCGACCAGCACCGACGCAGCGTAGCGGACCGCCTGCTCGGGCTCGACGACGCCGTTGGTCTCGATGTCGAGGACCAGCTTGTCGAGGTCGGTGCGCTGCTCGACGCGCGCGCTCTCGACCGCGTAGCTGACCCGACGCACCGGGGAGAACGAGGCGTCGAGCAGGATACTGCCGATCGTGCGCCCGCCCTCGGGCTTGATCCGCGCGGTCGCCGGCTGGTAGCCGCGGCCGCGCTCGACCTTGATCTCCATCTCGAGCTTGCCGCCGGCCGTCAGGTGGGCGATCACGTGCTCGGGATTGATGATCTCGACGTCGTGGTTCGGCTCGATGTCGGCCGCGGTGACCGCGCCCTCGCCCGACTTGGCGAGCTTCAGCAGCACGTGGTCGCGGTTGTGGAGCTTCAGCACCACGCCCTTGAGGTTGAGCAGGATGTCGACGACGTCCTCCTGCACGCCATCGAGCGCCGAGTACTCGTGCAGCACGCCGATGATCCTGACCTCGGTCGGGGCGAAGCCCGGCATCGACGACAGCAGGACACGGCGAAGCGCGTTGCCGAGCGTGTGGCCATACCCGCGCTCGAACGGCTCCATCACCACCTTCGCGTGGAACGGCGACGTGGACTGGACATCGATGATGCGCGGTTTCAACAGAACATTGCTCTGCATGCGGGACCCTCAGGTGAATCTGGAACCGGCAAGCCGGGACTACTTCGAATAGAGTTCGACGACCAGGCTTTCGTTGATGTCCTGCCCGAATTCCGAGCGATCCGGCGCGCCCTTGAACGTGCCGGCCATCTTCTTGACATCGACCTCGACCCACGACGGGAAGCCCACCTTCTCGGCGAGCTGAAGCGCGTCCTGGATTCGCAGCTGGCCACGGGCCTTCTCCGTCGCGGCGACGACGTCGCCGGCCTTCACCAGCGCCGACGGGATGTTGAGGACCTTGCCGTTGACGGTGATCGAGCAGTGGCCGACGATCTGCCGCGCCTCGGCGCGGGTCGAGCCGAGACCCATCCGATAGACGACGTTGTCGAGCCGCGACTCGAGCAGCTGGAGCAGGTTGGTGCCAGTCGAGCCCTTGCCCGCCGCTGCTTTCTGGAAATAAAGGCGGAACTGCCGCTCGAGGATGCCGTAGGTGCGGCGGAGCTTCTGCTTCTCGCGCAACTGGTTGCCGAAGTCCGACTGGCGCATGCCGGATTTCACTCCGTGCTGGCCAGGCTTGGTTTCCAGCTTGCACTTGGAGTCGAGCGATCGACGCGCGCTTTTCAGGAAAAGGTCGGTGCCTTCCCGTCGCGCCAGCTTACATTTCGGTCCGATGTATCGAGCCACGATGCTATCCCGGTTGCAAGTTGAATGAGGTCGGCGCGGCCGTCAGATGCGGCGGCGCTTCGGCGGACGGCAGCCGTTGTGCGGGATCGGCGTCACGTCCGAGATGCTGGTGATCTTGAGCCCGAGCGCGTTCAGCGCGCGGACCGCGGACTCGCGGCCGGGACCCGGCCCCTTGATCCGCACTTCGAGGTTCTTCACCCCGCACTCGACCGCGACCCGCCCGGCCTTCTCGGCCGCGACCTGCGCCGCGAACGGCGTCGACTTGCGCGAGCCCTTGAAGCCCGCGCCGCCCGACGTCGCCCACGACAGCGCGTTGCCCTGGCGGTCGGTGATCGTGATGATCGTGTTGTTGAACGAGGCGTGGATGTGCGCGATGCCCTCGGCAACGTTCTTCTTGACCTTCTTCCGCGCGCGCGCGGCGCCTGCCTTCTGCGTGGGTTGCTGTGCCATGCTCCGTCCCGTCGTTGTCCGTTACTTGCCCGCCGGCTTGCCGGTCGGCTTGCTGCCCATGCCCGAGCGCGACTTCTTCGGGCCCTTGCGGGTGCGGGCGTTGGTGCGCGTGCGCTGGCCGCGGACCGGCAGGCCGCGGCGGTGACGCACGCCGCGGTAGCAGCCGAGGTCCATCAGCCGCTTGATGCTCATCGTCACCTCGCGGCGCAGGTCGCCCTCGACGGTGAACTTGGTCACCTGCTCGCGCAGCTTGTCCATGTCGGCGTCGGACAGGTCCTTGACCTTGGCCGAGCCCTTGATGCCGGCGGCGACGCAGATCGCCTGCGCGCGGGGGCGGCCGATGCCGTAGATCGCCGTCAGCGCGATTTCCGCGTGCTGGTGGTTGGGGATGTTGACGCCTGCAATGCGAGCCATATCGGTTACCTGTCGTCGAGCCTGTCGTGATCGGGTGCGTCAGCCTTGCCGCTGCTTGTGGCGCGGGTCCGTGCAGATGACGCGCACGACGCCGTTGCGCCGGATGATCTTGCAGTTGCGGCAGATTTTCTTCACCGAAGCCTGTACCTTCATCGCTGTTTCCTTCGCCGTCACTTCGCGCGGAAGATGATCCGCGCCCGGGTGAGGTCGTACGGCGTCAGATCCACCGTCACCTTGTCGCCCGGCAATATCTTGATGTAGTGCATCCGCATCTTCCC
>JBDTVU010000278.1:0-2640 GCA_040007035.1 Betaproteobacteria bacterium
ACCGGAGTTGGCCGACGGCGGTCTCCCGCTGCGAATCGCTATTCGGTCCGTCCGGTCGATCAGGTCACGAGCAACAGCGACCGCTCGCGCGGTGCGGTCAGTGGTGGTGATGCCCTCCCGCGCCGTGGACGTGGCCGTGCTCGACCTCTTCCTCCGTCGCCGGGCGCACGTCGATCACCTTGCAGTCGAAGCGCAGCCGCTTGCCGGCCCACGGATGGTTGCCGTCGAGCACGACCTTGCCGTCGGCGATGTCGGTGACGGTGAACACGATGCCGGAGCCGGGTTCGTCGCCTTCGTTGGCGAACGCCTCGAACTGCATGCCGACCTCGATGTCGGGCGGCAGCTGATCCTCCGGCTCGATCTTCACCAGCTCGGCGTCGTAGTCGCCGAAGCCGTCGGCGGGCTCGACGTCGACCGACACGAAATCGCCGACTTTCTTCGTCGACAGCGCGTCCTCGAGCTTGGGCAACATCCCGGAGTGGCCGCCGTGCAGGTAGGTGATCGGCGCGTCGGTCGCTTCGAGCAGCGTGCCGTCGGCATCGAACAGCTCGAACGAAAGCGTGACCACCGTGTTGGTGAAGATGTTCATCGGGACTCCGGAAATCGTGGCAGGGAAGACCGAGGCGCGTTCGGCGGATGCCGCCCGGCGCAGCGCGCCACCGGAAAAAAGGCGCCATTGTAGCGCAGCCGCGGAGTGCGTCGGCGCGCCGCTATAATCGGCCGATGACCTCGCCCGCGTCCGCCCGCACGACGAAGGCGCCGTCGCCGCGGATGCTGCTCGGCAGCCGCAGCGTCGCCGCGTTCCTCCGCGGCTTCTGGCACAAGGAGGCGCTGCTCGTCCGCGGTGCGTTGCCGGATTTCGCCGGCCTGTTCACGACGCGCGAACTGATCGCGCTCGCATTGCGCGACGATGTCGAGTCGCGCCTCGTCGTCCGCGACGGCGCACGCTGGACGTTCGAGGCCGGCCCGTTCCGGCGTTCGGACTTCAAGGCGCTGCCCGAGCGCAACTGGACGCTGCTGGTGCAGGGTGTGAACCTGCATTCGGCGGCCGCCGACGCGCTGCTGCGCCGGTTCGCGTTCCTGCCGTACGCGCGCCTCGACGACCTGATGGTGAGCCTCGCCGCGCCGGGCGGCGGCGTCGGGCCGCACTTCGACTCGTACGACGTGTTCCTGCTGCAGGGGCCGGGCCGCCGCCGCTGGCGCTACGGCCGGCAGGACGACCTGACGCTCAAGCGCGGGCTGCCGGTGAAGATCCTCCGTCGGTTCGCGCCGCAGCACGATGCGATCCTTGCACCCGGCGACATGCTGTACCTGCCGCCGCAGTTCGCGCACGACGGCGTCGCGATCGATGCGTGCGCGACGTACTCGATCGGCTTCCGCGCGGCCAGCGCGACGGAGATGGGCGCGGCGTTTCTCGATCTCCTGCGCGACGAGCTGGCGCTGCCGGGGCGTTACGCCGATCCCGATCTCGCGCCGACGCGCGAGCCGGCGTGGATCGGCGGCGCGATGCTGAGCCAGTGCGCGCAACAGCTCGCCGGGATCCGCTGGGATCGCGCGACGATCGCGCGGTTCCTCGGCACGTGGTTGTCGGAGCCGAAGCCGACGGTGTTCTTCGATCCGCCGGCGGCGCCGCTTTCGCGCGCGGCCTTCCTCGCCCGCGCCGCGCGTTGCGGCGTGCGCTTGGACAGGCGGACGCAACTCCTCTACGATGACCGACATCTGTTCGTCAATGGCGCCGCGCTGCCGTGGCCCGCGGGCGGAGCAGCGGCGCTGAAGCGGCTCGCGAACGAGCGCCGCCTCGACGTCCGCGCCGTCGCGGCATTACCGGCGGCGGCGGCAAGCATCCTCTGGCAAGGCTATCGCGATGGCTACCTCGACCTCGACTCCTGATGCGGCCGCAGGCCCCGAACCGCGGCACGAAACGCTCGACACGATCAAGGCGCAGGCCGCGGCGATCGACGAGCTGATCGGGCTGGCGAAGCAGTCGGTCCGCGTATTCGACGCCGACCTCTCCGAAACCGGCTGGAACGGCGCTGCTCGCAGCGAAGCGCTCGCCGCGTTCCTGCGCGGAGCCCGGCAGGCGCGGCTCGACATCATCGTCCACGACACGCGCTGGCTCGAAGGCTCGTGCCCCCGAATGATGGCGTTGCTGAAGACGTTCAGCCACGCGGTGACGATCTACAAGACAGGTGCGGGAGCGCAAGCCGCGACGGATCCGCTCGTCATCGTCGACGGGCGGCACTTCCTCCATCGCTTCCACATCGAGCAGCCACGGGCGGCGCTCGGCATCGAGCAACCGCACCTGGCGGGACCGCTGGTCAACCGGTTCGACGAAATCTGGGCCACCGGCGAACCGGGCATCACCGCCACGGTGCTCGGTCTCTGACCTTCCTAGAGCGGCGCCCCGATCCGTTTCGCCACTTCGCGATAGTGCTCGATGACGCTGCCGAGGTCGCGGCGGAAGCGGTCCTTGTCGAGCTTCTCGCCGGTCTTCGCATCCCACAGCCGGCAGCCGTCGGGCGTGAACTCGTCGCCCAGCATCAGCGCGCCGTGCGGGTCGTCGGTCGGGTGGCCGAATTCGAGCTTGTAGTCGACGAGGTCGATGCCGGCGGCGGCGAACAGCGGCTTCAGCACGCCGTT
>JBDTVU010000279.1:0-2631 GCA_040007035.1 Betaproteobacteria bacterium
CGTCCCGGTCGTCGTCGACCGGGGGAGCGGGCGCCACGAGCGTGCGCTCGTCCATCGCCGAAAAGCACGCGGCCGCGGCTCAGAGATGCGGCTGCGCGCGCTCTTCGCTGAAGAAGCGGCGCTCGGAGTGCTCGCCCTTCTTGCCGATGTTGAACGACGCGACGGGGCGGTGATAGCCCATCACCCGCGTCCACACCTCGCACCGCTGCCGCTCGTCGGGGGTCAGCGTGATCACGGCGGTCAGGTGCTCGAGGTCGGTCATCGAATTCATCGTCGGTTCTCCGTGCGGGTCGATCGGGACAGGGGGTCGCCGCGGCGGTCAGGCCGCCAGCTTGCGTCGCTTCTCGGCGAGCTTTTCCTCGTCGCACTTCGGGCAGTACGGGTGCTCGCCTTTGAGGTAGCCGTGCTTCGGGCAGATCGAGAACGTCGGCGTGATCGTGATGTACGGCAGCCGGAACCGCTCCAGCGACCGGCGCACCAGCGCCTTGCACGCGGCGGTCGAGCTGATGCGCTCGCTCATGTACAGGTGCAGCACGGTGCCGCCGGTGTATTTCGCCTGCAGCTCCTCCTGCCGCGTCAGCGCCTCGAACGGGTCGTCGGTGAAGCCGACCGGAAGCTGCGAGCTGTTGGTGTAGTACGGCATCTCGCTTGTGCCCGCCTGCAGGATGTCGGGCCAGCGCTTGCGGTCCTCCTTGGCGAACCGGTACGTCGTCCCCTCGGCGGGTGTGGCCTCGAGGTTGTACATGTGGCCGGTGGCTTCCTGAAACGCGATCATCCGCGCCCGCAGGTGGTCGAGCAGCCGCACGGCGAACGCGTGGCCGCGGGCCGTCGTGATGTCGTCGGCGCCGGCGGTGAAGTTGCGCACCATCTCGTTGATGCCGTTGACGCCGATCGTCGAGAAGTGGTTGCGCAGCGTGCCGAGGTAGCGCTTCGTGTACGGGAACAGGCCCTGGTCGATCAGCCGCTGGATCACCTTGCGCTTGACCTCGAGGCTGTCCTTCGCCCAGTCGAGCAGTTCGTCGACGCGCTCGAACAGACCGATCTCGTCGCCCGAGTGCAGGTAGCCGAGCCGCGCACAGTTGATCGTGACCACGCCGAGCGAGCCGGTCTGCTCGGCCGAGCCGAACAGGCCGTTGCCGCGCTTGAGCAACTCGCGCAGGTCGAGCTGCAGCCGGCAGCACATCGACCGGATCATGTTCGGCTTCAGCTCGGAGTTCAGGAAGTTCTGGAAGTACGGCAACCCGTACTTCGCCGTCATCGCGAACAGCGCCTCGCAGTTCGGGTGGTCCCAGTCGAAGTCCGGCGTGATGTTGTACGTCGGGATCGGGAACGTGAACACGCGGCCCTTGGCGTCGCCGGTCGTCATCACCTCGATGTACGCCCGGTTGATCATGTCCATCTCGGCCTGCAGGTCGCCGTACGCGAACGGCATCTCGCAGCCGGCAATGATGGGAATCTGCTCGCGCAGGTCTTCCGGGCACACCCAGTCGAACGTCAGGTTGGTGAACGGCGTCTGCGTGCCCCAGCGCGACGGCACGTTGAGGTTGTAGATCAGTTCCTGGATGCTCTGCTTGACCTCGCCGTACGACATCTCGTCGCGGCGGACGAACGGCGCCATGTACGTGTCGAACGACGAGAACGCCTGCGCGCCCGCCCACTCGTTCTGCAGCGTGCCGAGGAAGTTGACGATCTGCCCGACGGCGCTCGACATGTGCTTCGGCGGCCCCGCCTCGACCTTGCCCGGCACCCCGTTCAAGCCTTCGTGCAGCAATTGGCGCAGCGACCAGCCGGCACAGTAACCGGCGAGCATGTCGAGATCGTGGATATGGACGTCGCCGTCGCGGTGCGCACGACCGATCTCCGGCGCGTAGACGTGCGACAGCCAGTAGTTGGCGACGACCTTGCCCGAGACGTTGAGGATCAGGCCGCCCAGCGAGTAGCCCTGGTTGGCGTTGGCGTTGACGCGCCAATCCTTCTGCTCGAGGTACTCGTCGACCGACGCGGCGACGTCGACCAGCGTCTTGCGGTCGGCGCGCAGCCGCGCGTGGCGGTCGCGGTAGACGATGTACGCGCGCGCGGTGTCGAAGTAGCCGCCGGCGGCGAGCGCGTGCTCGACGACGTCCTGGATCCGCTCGATGTCGGCTGCGCCGCCCGGATGACGGTGGCCAAGCACGCGGCCGACTTCATCGGCCAGCCGCGTCGCCACGCCCGCATCGAATTCGCCGGTCGCCGCGCCGGCGCGGGCGATGGCCGACGCGATCTTGGCGAGGTCGAACGGCGCCCGTGTGCTGTCGCGCTTGACGACCTCGGCCGGAAGCGCGGGTGACGGGGCCCGTGGCGGCGGAGACGGGCGCTCCGCCGTATCGATGTGCGGCATGGATCCTCCGGGGGTGGCGGTCGCTTGTGGGCCGGAGCGGCCTCGCGTTTTATTTGGGCTTCAACCACAAGATGTTGTTGTTCGAGCTCAAGGTAGCGCAAGGGATTGGGGTGAGCAATGACCCCGCCGGATTTCTTGATCTGGATCAAACTTCGGCGAAAGGAGTGTCGTGAAGTTGACACAACCGCAGGGACTTACCGGCGACTTCTCACGTCGTTTCTAGCCGGCGGCAGGCGCCGGCCGGCGGGGCCCGG
>JBDTVU010000280.1:0-2576 GCA_040007035.1 Betaproteobacteria bacterium
CGGCAGCAGCATCACCGCCGCCGCCGTCGTCGTCGAGATCGCGGCGAGGATCAGCAGCAGCGTCGTGAAGCCGCTCACCTTGACCAGCGGGCCGAGCGCCCACACGGCGAGCGACGCGATGCCAAACGACACGGTGAGGCGGATGCCGGCGACGCGCGAACGCATCCGGTCGTCGACGTAGCGGACGACGATCGCGTCGGTGAACGGGATCGCGCCGAACACGAACGCCATGTAGGTCACCGCCAGCACGTACAGCGGCCAGCCGTCGGCGCGGGCGGCCAGTAGGAACAGCGGAACCTGCGCGACGACGATCGCGAGGTAGAGCCTCTTCAGCGGGTAGCGGTCGATCGCGCGGCCGACGACCACCTGCGCGAACGACGCGACGACGTAGACGGCCGCCAGCAACACGCCCAGCAGCGCAGGGTCGCCGGTGATCTGCGCCATCCGCTCGCGCAGGAATTCGCCGTTGCCGTTGGTCGTGAAGTTGAAGATCAGGCTGACGCAGGTCGACGTCAGCGTCACCACCAGCAGCGCGCGCGCGATGACGCTCTTCGGCAGGTCGAGCATCTTGGGAGCGCGCTTCGACGGCGGCACGTGCTCGCGCGGCGCCACGAGCGCGAACACGGCGCCGCACGCGATCGCGATCAGACCGGGCACGACGAACGCCGCGCGCCAGCCGACGTACTTGACAAGGAAACCGGTCGATAGCGCCGCGAACGCGATGCCGAGATTGCCGGCGAGCCCGTTGATGCCGATCACGGCGCCGGGCCGCGTCGCGCCCTGCACCAGCATCGGGATGCCGACCGGATGGTAGATCGCCGAGAACGCCCCCATCAGCGTCAGCGCTGCGGCGAGCTGCCACGGATTCTGCGTTGCCGCGACCAGCAGGCTCGACGCGCCGATGCCGAAGAAGAACACCAGCATCATCGCCCGCCGGCCCCAGTGGTCGCCGAGGCGCCCCGCGGGCAGCGACCCCAGCCCGAACAGCACGAACGCGCCGGCGGTGTACGGCATCAGGTCCTCCCAGCGCGCGATGCCGAAGTCGGCGGCGATCGCACCGACGGCGGTCGCGAAGACCAGCAGCATCAGGTGGTCGATCGTGTGCGCGACGTTGAGCATCAGCGCGGCGGCGCCGACGTGGCGGGCGGCGTCGTCGGGCGCGGGCACGGAGAGCGGGGCAGCGGAGGTAGCGGCAGGGGTGGGCGGGGGTGACATCGGTCGGGCGAGCGGCGGAGCGGCGAACGAAGCCGCTACTTTACGCCGCTTGCCCGGTTGGAGCGCCGCGCCGCGCGGCGTTCGACGCGGCGATGCGCAACGGCCTCAGAGCAGCGTGACGAGCTCCGAGTACGGCGCGAGTTGCGCGTCGACGGTCAGGAGCCGCGCCGGCTCGGCCTGCGCCTGCGCGATGAGCAGCCGGTCGAACGGATCGCGATGATGAAACGGCAGCGTCGCCGTGCGCGCGCAGTGCTCCGCACGGATCGGCAGCTCGACGAAGCCGCTCTCGCTCGCCGCGTGCGCGATCCGTTCCGCCGACGCCGCGAAGTCGGCGCGGCCGATCTGTGACTTGATCGCGATCTCCCAGATGCTGGCGGCCGAGAACAGCACGTCGTTCGCCGGATCCTCGAGCAGCGGCAGTGCCGCGGCGGGGAGGCGCTTCGGCTGCCCCAGTGCCCACAGCAGGATGTGCGTGTCGAGCAGCAGGCGCATCAACCGCCCTCGAACGCCGCCAGCACGCCGGCCGGCAGCGGCGCGTCGAAGTCGGCCGGCACGTCGAGCTGGCCGCGCAGCAGCCCCAGGCGGCGCTTCGGCTTTGCCGCGGCGAGCGGGACCAGGCGAGCGACCGGCTTGCCGGCCTTCGCGATGACGATTTCGCCCCCCGCGGCGACGCGCTCCAGCAGTTGCGACAGATGGGTCTTGGCTTCGTGCACGTTGACGGTTTCCATGGGCGCCCCGAATAGACTAAGCTTAGTCTAGTCCGATCCGGCCCCGGTTGCAATGGTGACCGAAGCGACGGGCGCAGGTGCCAGCATCCCGCGATCCGCGAATCCCGGCCATCGGTCCGTTGGCCGGAGTGGCGGGGAAGGCCGCGCGGGGATGCACCACGGGGCCGCACAGCTAAGTTGACGTTTACGTTAACGTCAAGTACGCTGACCGGTCCGGACGAAGGATGCGGAGCGATACGCCGCGGGGCACGCTGCCGGAGAGTCCCGCCGATGCCCGGCCGGGACTCCACGCCGCGCCCCCGTCCGTGGGGTAAGCTTTCCGGCCCCGGTCCCGCGGAACGCCGCGCGCCGGCCGCGAGCAACGCACAACGAGGTCAGCATGACGGATCTTTCGATCAGCCAGCAGCCGCTCGTCTACAAGCCCGCCAACAAGGTCCGCTTCGTCACCGCGGCGAGCCTGTTCGACGGCCACGACGCGTCGATCAACATCATGCGACGGATCCTGCAGGCGACCGGTTGCGAGGTGATCCATCTCGGCCACAACCGGTCGGTCGAGGAAATCGTCAACTGCGCGCTGGAGGAAGACGCGCACGGCATCGCGATCTCGTCGTACCAGGGCGGCCACGTCGAGTT
>JBDTVU010000281.1:0-2553 GCA_040007035.1 Betaproteobacteria bacterium
ATGCGGCCGCCGCGCGCGCGACGGCGTCGCGCAGCTGGGCGTACGTCATTCGTTCCGTCCCGCAGACAAGCGCCGTGTGCTTCGGATCGCCGGCGGCGAGCAGCACGGCCGCGGCATTCGTCGAGGCGCCGATGCTCGCCGCGGCTTGGCGCCCGGCGGGCGACGGCACGCGCGCGCGCGCGGCGTTCCCGCCCTCCGCCAGCTCGCGCAGCAGCCGCTGGGCGAGCGCCGCTGCCACCTGCCGGCGATAGTTCGCCTGGGTGACGGTCGTGCGCATCGGGCTCACCTGCTTCTGCACCAGCTTGCCGACGCGCGCGAGCGTCTCGTCGTCGACCGGCCGGCCCAGCAGCTCGGCGGTTCCTTCGAGCACGAACGGCCGTGCGTTGGTGCCGGTCAGCGCGATGTGCAGCGAACGCAGCGCGCCGTCCGCCATCGACAGCGCGCACGCGACGCCGGCCAGCGGGAAGTCGATTGCGCCGCGGACCCGCGCCTTCCGGTAACCGGACACGAGCCGAGACGACGCCGCGGGCACCAGCACCCGCGCGACGATTTCTCCGGGGCCGATCGTCAGGTGCGCGGCGCCGTCCTCGCGATAGAGATCGGCGAGCGGCAGGCGTCGGATGCCGCGGCTTGCGACGACCTCGACGACGGCGTCGAGTGCCAGCAGCGCGGGGGCGACGTCGCCGCAGAACGCCGCGTGGCACTGCTTGCCCTGCGGCGCGACGTGGCAGACATCGCCGCCGCGCTTCAGGCAGAAGCCGTTCGCCGTTCGCCACCACTCGCTCTGGTTGTAGAACGTGCAGCGCGTATCGACGCACAGGTTGCCGCCGAGCGTCGCCACCGTGCGGTGCGATGGCCCCGCGACGCTCAATGCCGCCGCGGCCAGCGCCGGATAATGGGCAACGATACGCGGGTCGCTGGCGATGCGCGCGAGCGTGACGCCGGCGCCCAACGCGAGACCGTCGTCGTTTGCGACGATCGCGTCGATATCCTGCACCGCCGACAGGTCGACCAGCACCGGCGGCCGTTCGATGCCGCGGCGCAGGTTGGGCACGAGGTCGGTGCCGCCGGCGACGATCCGGGCCGCCGGCAGAGCGGCGAGCATCGTCGCCGCCTCGATCAGGCTGCGCGGACGCTTCAGTTCGAAGTCGAGGGTGCGTTCCATCGTCGGCTCCTTCAGGCGTCCGGCTTGGCGGTGCCGGCGCGCTTGCGCAGCCGTTCGCTGCGCTTTCTTGCGTGGAGCGCTTCGAACACGCGGTCGGGCGATGCGGGAAGCTCGGTCAACCGCAATCCGACCGCTTCGCAGATCGCGTTGGTGAGCGCCGGCGCGAATCCGTGCAGCGCGCCTTCGCTCGCCTCCTTCGCGCCGAACGGACCGAGCGGGTCGCGGCTCTCGACCAGCTTCACCTCGATCGGTGGCGACTCGACGATCGTCGGGATCCGGTAGTCGAGCATGTTCGGCCGCAACGGCAGGCCCTCGTGGTACTGCGTCTCTTCCGACAGCGCCTGTCCCATCCCCATCCAGACCGCGCCCTGCACCTGCCCCTCGACGGCGAGCGGGTTGATCGCGAAGCCGCAGTCGTGCGCCGCCCACACCTGCACGACGGTCACCTGGCCGGTGTCCTCGTCGACGGCCACCTCGACGACCTGCGCCGCGTACGAGAATCCGGCGGTGGAGCCGACGGCCGCGCCGCGGAACTTGCCGCCCTGCGTTTCCGGCGGCGTCGACCACGTTCCCTTCACCGACAGCGTGCCGGAGTCGGCGAGCGCCGACTCGACCGTTTCGTTGAACGTGAGTGTGCGGTCGGTGCCGGTCACCCGGCAGTGCTCGCCGTTCCAGTCGATGTCGGCCGGACTCGCTTCGAGCCGCTTCGCCGCCGCGGCGACGAGGATGCCCTTCAGTTCCTCCGCCGCGCGCAGCGCCGCGTTGCCGACCATGAACGACACCCGCGACGAGTACGAGCCGTTGTCCTTCGGCGTGAGCGCGCTGTCGGTCGCGATCACGCGGATGCGCGCAAGCGACAGTGACAGCACTTCGGCGACGACCTGCGCCAACAGCGTCGACGAGCCCTGCCCGATGTCCGACGCGCCGGTGAGCACCGTGATGCCGCCGTCGTAGTCGAGCTTGAGGTTGATCACCGCGTGCGGCTCGCCGCTCCAGTGCACCGGCTTCGCAGACCCGGACACGTAGTGCGAACACGCGAGCCCCAGTCCCCTGCCCCGAGGCATCCTGCCGTGCCGCTCTCGCCAGCCCGACGCCTGCTCGACCCAGTCGAGGCACGCCGGCAGGCCGTACGAGTTGACCTGCAGGTCGTTGATCGTCCGGTACGGCGGCGCGATCAGGTTCGCGCGGCGCACGGCGAACGGGTCCAGCCCGAGCTCGCCGGCCATCCGGTCGAGCAGCGACTCGAACGCGTGCCGGGCGTCGACCGCGCCGTGTCCGCGCATCGCGCCGCACGGCGGCGTGTTGGTGTAGACGCGATAGCCGCGGTACTTGACCGCCGGCACCATGTACAGCGCGTGCAGCAGCGCGCCCGCGTAGAGGATCGTCAC
>JBDTVU010000282.1:0-2503 GCA_040007035.1 Betaproteobacteria bacterium
GAAGCGCGGCCGCACGGGCCCTACGTCATCGGCGGCCACTGCGCCGGCGGGCTGGTCGCGCTCGAGATCGCACGCCGGCTGCTCGACGCCGGCGAAGACGTGCCGCTCGTCTTCATCGTCGACGCCTCAGCGCCGTGGCAGGCGACGCGCCTCTACGATGGAATGGCCCCGGGCACGCCGGCTGCGCGGCCCGCGCGGCGCCGCGAGACGGCGCGTGTCGCCGAGCCCGGCGCCGAACCCGTGTCGACGCCCGACGCCGGCAGCGCTGCGACGGACACGTTCGGACGATATCGGCGCGCGATCAGGCGGTACGCCCCGATGCCGCTGGACGTCCCGCTGCTGCTGTTGCGGCCGGAGCGCAATCGCGATCTTCGGCCGACGCTGGGCTGGTCGGCGCTCAGCAAACGCGTGCAGGTGAGCGTCATCCGCGGTGATCATCACACGGCGATCACGCGTCACGTGGACGAGGTCGCAAGGGCGCTGCAGACGGCGCTCGCGGTCCTGCCGGCCCGAGTGAGCGCGTGAACGCTGCCGACGATCTCGCGCGGTTGCTGGACGAAGCCGTCGCCGCGCACCGGGCCGGACGGCTGCAGGAAGCGCTCCGGGGCTACGACGAATGCGTGCAGCGCGACCCGCGCTGCGTCCCGGCGCTCTATCACGGTGGTGTCGCCGCGCTGCAGCTCGAGCGGCCCGCCGACGCCGCGCGACGGTTCGAGACGCTCTGCGGACTCCTGCCGCAACGCGCCGAAGTCTGGTATCACCTCGGCCTCGCCCGGCAGCGCTGCGGACTTGCCGACGACGCGGAGCTCGCATACCGCGAGGCACTGGCGCGCAATCCGCGACTCGCGGGCGCCGGCAACAATCTCGGACTCCTGCTGCGCGCGCGCGGCGCGATCGACGAGGCGGTGGCCGTCCTGCGCACCGTCGTCGATGCCGATTCGGCAGCGGCCGAGCACTGGCTCAATCTCGGCCTCGCGCTGCACGACAGCGGCGTGCTTCCAGAGGCGATCGCGTGCTATCGCCGGGCCGGCGAGATCGATCCCGCGTCCGCTGACGTCCCGCTGAATCTCGGCTGTGCGCTGGCGGACGCGGGCGACCATCGCGCCGCGATCGACTGCCTGCAGCAGGCCATTGCGCGGTTTCCGGAGAGCGCAGCGCGCGGCTGGGTCAACCTCGGCGCCGTCTACGACGAACTGGAAGATCGGGAGGCCGCCTCCGCCGCTTACCACAGGGCGCTCGACAGCGATCGCGGCAACCTGCAGGCGCTGATCAACCTCGGACGTACCGAGCTCGAAACCGGCGACGTCGCGGCCAGTCGCGCGCATTACGGCGAGGCGTTGCGCCGAGGCCCGAACGCCGGGCTGGACGTCCGCCTCGCGACGATGCTTCCGCCGATCCCCGCGAGCACGGAAGAGGTGACGCGCCTCCGCCTTGCGTTCCGCGCCGACGTAGCGAACCTCCGGGCGAAGGAGACGCGGCTCGTCGATCCGCATGCCGAGGTCGGCGAAACGCCGTTCTACCTGTCCTACCACGGCCGCGGCGACGACCGCGAGCTGCTGTCCGAGCTGGCGGCGTTCTACCTCGACGCTTCCCCAGGCCTCGCGTGGTCGGCGCCGCATTGCCTTGCCGCGCGCCCTCTGCGGGACCGGATCCGCATCGGCTTCATCTCGCATTTCCTCCGCGAGCACAGCATCGGTCGAAGCATCCAGGGCATCGTCGGCGGCCTGCCGCGCGACCGGTTCGAAGTTCACGTCCTGCACGTGCCGCCACAGCGCGACGATGCGCGCACGAAAGCGATCGATGCGTCGGCCGAGCACGTGCACCGTCTGTCCGCGCATCTGGTGCAGGCGAGGGCGCAGATCGCGGCACGCGAACTCGACGTCGTGTTCTACACCGACATCGGGCTGGAGCCGCTGACGTATTTCCTGTCGTTCGCCCGTCTTGCGCCGGTGCAGTGCACGACGTGGGGACATCCGACGACGTCGGGGGTCCCGACGATCGACTATTACCTTTCGCACGCCGATCTGGAACCGGCCGGCAGCGAACGGTTCTACTCGGAGCGGCTGGTCCGCATCGAGCACGGTGCCGTGTACCCGGGCTATGTTCCGCCGCCATTGCCGGCGGTGCGGAAGGACCGGCGGGCGCTGGGACTCGCGGAGGACGTGCCGCTCTACATCTGCCCGCAATCGGCGTTCAAGCTGATGCCGGAATTCGACCCGACGCTCGCGGCGATCCTGCGCGGGCAGGGCGACGCGATCCTGCTCGTGCCGGAGGCGTCGCACCCGAAGCTGGGCGCGCAGCTTCGCCAGCGCTGGGCGCGCGCATTTCCCGACGCCGTCGACCGCGTGCGGTTCTTTCCCCGTCGCATCCTGGCGGAATTCGGCAACCTGGTCGCGGTGTGCGACGCCGTGCTCGACCCATTCCCGGTAGGCGGCGGGATCACCACGTTCGATGTGCTGGCGACCGGCACGCCGATCGTCACGATGCCGGGCGAGCTGATGCG